>JAFXJK010000013.1 GCA_017532355.1 Oscillospiraceae bacterium
ACGCGATAGAGAAAAGTGCTTCTCGCTGAAGTCCCGATGAATATGACATTTCACTTGCAACCGCTGTTGTAAGAAAACGCACACTTTTGAAAAGTCCGGGCATATTCGCAACATTACCTGATACCATCATAACCGCCATTGCTTCGCCGATGCTTCTGCCAATACCGAGTACAACGGATGTTAGTATTCCGCTTTTTGCTGCCGGAACAATAACCTTAAAAACTGTTTCGGTTTTGGTTGCACCAAGTGCAAGTGATGCCTCTTCATATTCCTTTGGTACAGCTCTAATTGCCGTTTCTGATACTGATATTACTGACGGTAATATCATAACAGTTAAAACGATAATTGCCGAGAATAGATTTGCTCCGTCTGGCAGATTAAAGGCTTCACGCACAAACGGTACAATTATAATCATACCAACAAGACCGTAAACAACTGACGGTATTCCCGAAAGTAAGTCAACACTTGTGCGAACTGTTTTTGCTATCGATGTCTTTGCCATTTTTGCAACAAATATTGCACACATAAGACCTAACGGCACCCCGATTATTATTGCACCGAATGTACCATACACCGATGTAAGAATAAAAGGTAAAATGCCGTAAGACGGAGTAGAGGCAGTAGATGCCCACTCCGTCCCGAATAAAAAGTCTGTGATACCGATTTTGCCAATAGCAGGCATACCTGATGTAAGAAGAAATCCGGTAATGAGAATGACGAAAGCAACAGCTAAAAATCCGCAAAAAGTAAAGATTATATTCATTGCTTTTTCAATAAAGTTTGCTGCTTTTTTAATTCTGTTCATTCTCTTTACTCCTTATCTTGCTACCGGTACGGCACCTGCTTTTACAATCAACTCGTCAGCTGCACCTGATGTTGCAAACTCGAAGAACGCTTTTGCAGTTTCGGAAAGCTCCGTATTTTTCTTTGTTACGAAGATGAAGTTACGCTGAACCTTGTATGTGCCGTTTTGGATTGTTTCTGTTGTAGGTGTTACGCCCTCTACGGAAATCATCTTTACTGTATCTTTTACAGATGCAACGGAAGCATAGCCGATTGCATTGGGATTAGATGCTACTGTCTGCACAACATCGCCTGTTGATGTAAGCTCTTGAGAATACTTGCATACATCTTCTGTATCTGTGATAGATTCAAAGCCGTCTCTTGTTCCTGATGCTGCTTCTCTGCCTATAAGTACAACGGGAGCATCTGCGCCGCCGACCTCGTTCCAATTTGTAATTTCGCCTTTGTAAAGCCCTGCAATCTGTTCGATTGTAAGGTCTTTAACAGGATTTTCAGGATTTACAATTACCGCAATACCGTCAATGGCAACTACCGTTCCTACAAGGTCTGCTTTTTCTTCATCTTTCAAATCACGTGAAGAAAGACCGATGTCGCATCTGCCCTCAAGCACTGCCTGAATGCCGCTGCCTGAACCTGTCGGATTGTAAGTAACCTTTAATCCAGGGTTTTCTTCCATATAGGCTTCAGATAAATATCCGATTACCTTTTCCATTGAGGTTGAGCCGTCTGTTGCAACTGTGCCGCCCTCTGTGGATGTGCTGCCGCAGCCTGCAAGAGAAGCCACCAACAAACCTACTACTGTTAAAATACTTATGATTTTCTTCATAAAAATCACTCTCCTTAATTTTTTCTTTTCTTTTTGACTACGATAACAGTTTAGCATAGGCTATGTAAACTCTAAAAGCAAAGGTATGTTAATTGTAGGTAAATATGAAAAAGCCTATTAAGCTAATTTTAAGGTACAAAATTCAAGTGTTTCTTGGGCCATGTATCTTTGCATTCAAAAAGAAAAGTATGTAGAGAATGAATTAGATATTCATTTGAATTACTCTAAAGAACTCATAAATCGAACATAAAAAAGAAAAGTTTCACGATGAAACTTTTCTTTGAGAGCAAATGCACCGCTTAAAATTATTGCATTAAAATTAGGCGTAAGTTCCAACAAAAAAGTCTCTTTTGTCCATCAGACGAAAGAGACTTTTTTGAATGATGTTTGCTTTTGGCAAATGCATCATATCGACAAGATCGATACCTCACTAATACACACAAAAAGACCGTTGCCTCCCGGTAACGGTCTTTTCCTTTATTTTACTTGTACATCGGGCCGAATGTGGCACAAGCGCGATAGTCTGCGCCTTCCTTATCCATGCCAAATGCATTCCATGCGGCAGGACGGAAGATGTCCTTTGTCGGAACGTTGTGCATACATACGGGGATACGGAGCATTGAGCAGAGCGTGATAAGGTCTGCTCCTACGTGGCCGTAGGAAATTGCGCCGTGATTTGCGCCCCAGTTGTTCATAACGGAGTATGCATTCTCAAACGCGCTTCCCGAAATGCCGTCGCATCTCGGTGCAAACCAGGTGCACGGCCAGGTCGGGTTTGTTCTCTCCATAAGTGTGTCCGAAACCTCGTCAGGGAGATTTACCGTCCAGCCCTCTGCAATCTGCATAACGGGGCCGAGTCCCTTTACAAGGTTAAGTCTTATCATAGTTACAGGCATCTCGGCACGAGTTGTGAAGTGAGACGAGAAGCCGCCGCCACGGAAGTTGTCATATCCTGCCTCGCACCATACGGTAGCGTCGGTCATCTTCTTTATGTCCTCCTCCGTGACATCCCACCACTGCTTCATAACTGCGTTGCCGTTCTCGTCGCGGCACTCGCCGCACGCATCAAGGCAAGCTGCACCTGAATTGAGAAGGTGGATAATGCCGCCGTTTTCTGCGGCCTTTCCCTCAAAGTCATAACCCGTTACGCGCTTGGTTGCCTCGGGTGACCAGTAGGTGCGGACGTCCGCAAAAATCTGTGCACGGTTTGTGAGAAGCTTTAAGAAAAGCATGCTGATGCCGTTGAGCACATCATTCTCGGTTGCAAGAACAATCGGCTCTTTCTTTCCCTCGAAGTCAAACGAGGAGTTGAGAATTGCTTCGGGGTAGTCGCAGTTCGGCCAGTGGTCGGTCCACTGACGCTGACCCTGGAATCCCGCGCAGATTGCGTTGTGACCGAGTTTTTCTTCCTCGAAACCGTCGGGAAGGTCTGGATTACCCATAATGAGGTCCTTTATGATGCAGTACATCTTGATTGTGAATTCCCACTGTGTGTCCTTCTGTTCCCTCGTGAACTTTACGGAATCGGGATTGTCGTCTCTTCCCTCTTTGCAATGCTCACGTGTCCACTCAAGAGCACGTTCAACCTCTGCCTTGTTGTAGATTCCCTCTTCCATACGGCGGAGAACCTCAACCTCGTCAACTGACTCAACGCGGAGGCCGAGATATTCCTCCATGAATGCCTGGTCCATAATAGAACCGCCTATACCCATGCATACAGAGCCTATCTGGAGATACGACTTACCACGCATTGTTGCAACTGCAACAGCAGAACGGCCAAAGCGAAGAAGCTTTTCCTTAACGTCCTCGGGGATGTTTGTAACCTCGTCTCTGTCCTGAACCTCGTGACCGTAGATTCCAAAAGCAGGAAGCCCTTTCTGCGCATGTGTTGCGAGAACGGATGCGAGATAAACCGCACCGGGGCGCTCAGTTCCGTTAAATCCCCATACTCCCTTTATTGTCATGGGGTCTGTATCCATAGTCTCCGAGCCGTAGCACCAGCACGGTGTTACGGTGAGCGTAATGTCAACGCCCTCGCGGCGGAACTTTTCCGCACACGCCGCAGACTCCGGAACACGTCCGATTGTCGAATCGGCGATAACTACCTTTACAGGCTCGCCGTTTGAATAACGAAGATTTTCTTCAAAGAGCTTCTTTGCAGCCTTTGCCATTCCCATTGTCTGGTCCTCAAGACTGTCACGGAGCTTAAGTGCACCGCCTCGTCCGTCGATAACCGGTCTTATTCCGATGACGGGGTAACCGCCGATAAGTGTTTTATTTGCCACGAAAACCCATCTCCTGTCTTTGATTTTATACTGTAATTATACCATTGACTTTATTAAAATACTTGCGCTATAATGGTATAAAGTATAAGAATCTTACTTTGAAAGGGATATTTTTATGAATTCCTTAATCTATCAGGAGATTACTCAGAGAGGAACAAGCGATTTCCCGATTGAGTACTACTCCGTAACAGAGAAGCATCCTCGCTACTATATGCAGATGCACTGGCACAAAGATATCGAGCTCATACGGGTCACGAAAGGTCGGCTTGAATGCGTGATCGGCGATAGAGCGTTCACTCTCCACCCGGGGGACGGTATGTATATTCCGAGCGACATCACCCACAGCGCAGTGCCCTATGACTGTGAGTACGAATGTGCCGTTTTTTCCCCGTCCATACTTTATGCGACACAGAGAATCCGCGCGGTTGTGAAATCGCAGATTCTCTCCCCCGTGAAATTCTCAAGAAACAATGAGCTTGACGGCATTTTCGATAGGTTGATTGCGACGGAAATCGGATATGAATTTGAAGTTGCAAGCTCACTCTACAGACTCGCACGTCTCGCCCTTTCAGAGCAGTCGCGAATCACCACTCCTGCAAACGGAAAGGCAGAAAGAATAAAACCTGCACTGTATTATATAATGAAGAATTTCAACGAAAAGATTTTGCTTGAAGCCCTTGCAAAAGAGTGCGGCATGAGTCCGAATTACTTCTGCAAGCTTTTCCGCGATGTAACCGGCGAGACCCCCGTTGAATATATAACAACCTATCGTCTTGAGATGGCATCGGAGATGCTTCTCGCAGGTGCAAAGGTGACAGACGTAGCCCTCGACTGCGGCTTTAACGATTTGAGCTATTTCATACATATTTTCAAGAAAAGCTACGGTATCTCTCCGAAACAATACGCAAAAATGCAGTAATAAGCCCCCGTATATGAAGTAAACCCCCAAGTTCAGACAAAAATCCACCTATGACCAAATTAACCATAGGTGGATAAAATCACAAATAAAGCGAGATTTTTAATTCAATTCGGCAATATCTATTTCCGGCAGAAGTCTGTCATGTTTTCGATATGTGCCTCCATACTCTCCAATGAAAACTACCTCGAAACGATTTCTTCCGCGTGCCAGATGAAAAGTATCACTTTCGCTTTCCGGATCATATGCGAAAACTGAGGAATTCTTTAAAAGTTTTCCTTCGTCTTTCGGGAAAGTGCCCAGAAGACGGATGTCGCAATCTCGTGGACTTTCTATTACCATTACACATTCTATATATGCTTTATCGCCTTTAACATAGAAATCACTAAAGTAGCTGTTTTCTTCTATTATGAACATCCTACTATATTGGAGATATGCTAAACAGCCCATCGCCAGTATAGCTAAAAGTAATACAACTATTATGATTTTCATAATTTTAACCTGCATTTTCATCCTCCTATTTGAGCCAACCGGAATTCCAATTAAACAGTCCCGGATTAGCTCTGATTTTAGTTTTGTCATGCCAAGAAATTCTGATTATGTAGTCTTTGGGATTTGCAAATGGAATAGATTTTGCAAATTCAACTTTTTCAGCATCTGTGTCATAGTAATATTCAGGATCAATTATATCATTCCATGTATATGTTAAATCATATGTAATGTCTCCTTTTTCGTCCTTGTAAACCGTTCCCTTGATTTGAAAACCGCCAACATCAGCATTAGTACCATGCAAATATTGATAACCTATAATGCTTTCTCCGGTGTCAATTTTCATAGGCATTGTAATATCTACCTCTTTACTTTCATTTAAACCAAGGTCATCCGCGAGAGGAAGCACAATGTTCTTCACTTGCAAAGTCAATGCCTCATTGGATTTCATATAGTCGCCCCAAACACCATCTTCTTGGATATAATCCTTACCTCCGCCAAATAACCAATGTGATAATATAGAAATACCTTGTTCATCGTTTTTATATGACCAAAAATCTTTATTTGACCTTCCTGATAATGGTTTATTCGAATACTGCACCATAACAGGTTCTTTATTAGGGTCTCCAATGGCGTGTTCAAATTCGTTTTTGGCATTCGGCTTTCGATTGACAGCGTGCGTCATCGAGGGAGTGGAATTGACTTCTTGTATCGGTGGATTCAATTTACTCTCCAATTGCGCGCCACGGGAAGCAATTTGCAGTTCATTTAATGAACGGTTGGCTTCGTTGGGGAAAAATGGATTTAATATGCCGGGTGTTTTTTCTTTAAACAAATCGGATGCCCATTTGTTTTCTTCGTTTGATGTTCCGTTAAACCCATCGAGAAACGGGTCTTTCTGCAAAGACCAATTTCGCTTATCCGCGTTTGCGCGGATATTCGCAAATCTCTCTTTCCGCTCCTGCTCTTTCTTTTCTCCGTACGGGTCATTGAAGCCTTCTAAGAAGTCATCCTTTTTCTGATTTGCCCGATTGTTTGAGGCTCCAAGAAGAGCATCTCTTTTTTCTTTGACATCTGCTCTTTCAATTTGCTTTCCTGTTCCGAAGTCGTAATAATAATTATTGCTTTTGTTAGTTTTCAGAATGTCATCTGAAAATAAGTTTTTGTTTTTGAAATTATACATTTTAAATTTTCCTTTCTAATTATACTTTATTTGTATTCTTTTTGCAACAAAAACGGATGCTCTGCGCACACGGGGCGACCAATTAAGAATTGCGCACAAATTCATAAACGGTACACCCCAAAAGCATCGTTAATATAAAGTATAGCACAAATTTAATTTCGTGCTTGACAACTTTTTGACAACTTTTCATAGCAAAAAATCACCTCTTGCGGCGCAAAACCGCAAGAGGTGATTTTTTCATTTTACCAGGATTTTAAGTATTCTTCCTGCTCTTTTGAGAGCGAATCTATTTTTATTCCGCAAGCTTTAAGCTTCTCTCTTGCAACGAGCGAGTCTATCTCCTCGGGGACTTTGTAAAGACCTGCTTCAAGCTTTTCGGGAAGACGCGCGATATGCTCCATCATAAGCGCCTGAACGGCGAAGCTCATATCCATAATTTCTGCAGGATGACCGTTGCCTGCGGCGAGGTTTACAAGGCGACCTTCACCGAGAAGGTTTAAGATTCTGCCGTCGGCCATTACGTAGCCTTCGATATTCGGCTTTCTTTCCTCAACGGAAACCGCAAGCGCCTTTAAGTCGTTCTTATTTATCTCACAATCAAAATGGCCTGCGTTTGTGAGAAGAACGCCGTCCTTCATCTTTTCCATGTGACGGCGGAGAATTATGTCGCGGCAACCTGTGGTAGTAACGAAAATATCGCCGACTTCCGCCGCCTCGTCCATACTCATTACGGAGTATCCTTCAGCATACGCTTCAAGCGCGCGGAACGGGTCTGCCTCGCAGATGATTACGTTTGCACCGAGACCCTTTGCACGAAGCGCAACGCCGCGTCCGCAGAAGCCATAACCTGCAACGACCACACGTTTTCCTGCAATGAAGCAGTTTGTCGTATTCATAATCGCATCCCAGACGGACTGACCCGTACCGTGACGGTTGTCGAAAAGGTGCTTGCACTTTGCATCGTTGACGGCAAACATCGGGAAGTTGAGCTCTCCGGCTTTTGCGCGTGCCGCGAGGCGCGCAACGCCTGTTGTTGTTTCTTCACAGCCACCGAGAAGGTTTTCTCCCAGCTCCGGATGTGCTCCGTGAAGAATTGCAACGAGGTCACCGCCATCGTCTATCATTATGTCAGGCTTGCACTTAAGCGTTTCCGTGAGGTGTGCGGTATATTCCTCTTCATTTACGCCTCGAATCGCAAAGGTTTCAATGCCAAGCGTTACGAGTGCAGCCGCAATATCGTCCTGCGTGGAAAGAGGATTGCAGCCCGTCGCATAAACCTTTGCACCGCCTGCGGCAAGGGTGAGTGCAAGGTACGCGGTCTTCGCTTCAAGATGAATGGACATTGCAATCGTTTTTCCTGCAAAAGGCTTCTCTTTATTAAAGCGCTCGCCGATAGCGGAAAGCACCGGCATATATGACTTTACCCAGTTTATTTTTTTAAGTCCCGAGGGCGCGAGATTCATATCTTTTACAATACTCAATTTAAATCAACTCCTGTGTCTATATTACACTATTTTCCAATCTTTTTCAACATCGTAAATTTAAAAATAAATTTACATAAATGTCTTTCTTATCATATTAAATTGTGATATACTAAAATAGATTATTTATGTTTAATTTTTCGAAAGGAAATGAGATAAATGAGTATCGTTTCAAAAATCTTCGGAACACGAAGTGAAAGAGAAATCAAAAAGCTTCTTCCGCTCGTTGACAGGACGGAAGCGCTTGCAGACGAGATGCGCGCGCTTACCGATGCCGAGCTTTCCGGAAAGACAGCGGAGTTCAGGTCGCGCCTTGCAGGCGGAGAGAGCCTTGACGCCCTTCTCCCCGAGGCGTTTGCAACCGTCCGCGAGGCGGCTTACCGTGTTCTCGGGCTTTATGCTTTCCGCGTTCAGCTCATCGGCGGTATCGTTCTCCATCAGGGACGCATCGCAGAAATGAAGACGGGTGAAGGTAAGACCCTCGTTGCTATCTTCCCTGCTTACCTTAACGCTCTTACGGGTGAAGGCGTTCACATCGTTACGGTCAACGACTACCTCGCAAAGTATCAGGGCGAGCTTATGGGCAGAGTTTTCCGTTTTCTCGGTATGAGCGTCGGCATTATCGTCCACGGTCTTTCCCATGCCGAGAGATATGAAGCTCACCATTCCGACATAACCTACGGCACGAACAATGAGCTTGGCTTTGACTATCTCCGCGACAATATGGCACTTTACAAGGAGCGTATGGTCGGAAGGTCCAACCACGCTTTCGCAATCGTTGACGAGGTTGACTCAATCTTAATCGACGAGGCACGAACACCGCTTATTATTTCAGGTCAGGGCGAAAAGCCCACACACATCTACCGTGAGGCTGACCGTTTTGCCGCATCACTTCGCAAGATTGTCGTTGCATCGGTTGACGACAAGGAAGAAAACGACAACGCCGACGGCGATTACATCGTTGACGAGAAGCACAGAAGCGCAACGCTTACGGCATCGGGTATCGCAAAGGCAGAGCGCGCTTTCGGAATCGAGAACCTCTCTGACCCCGAAAATGCAGAGCTTTTCCACCACATCAATCAGGCTATCCGCGCTCGAGGAATTATGAAGCGCGATATTGACTATGTTGTCCGCGAGGGCGAAATCATAATCGTTGACGAGTTCACGGGCCGCCTTATGATAGGCAGAAGATATTCTGAAGGGCTCCATCAGGCAATTGAGGCAAAGGAAGGCGTTGACATTCAGAACGAGAGCAAGACTCTTGCAACAATCACCTTCCAGAACTACTTCAGAATGTACGACAAGCTCTCCGGTATGACGGGTACTGCTCTTACGGAAGAGGTTGAGTTTGAGTCCATCTATAACCTCGACGTTATCGAGATTCCGACAAACCGCCCGATGATACGCCGCGACCTTACTGATGCAGTATATAAGACCGAAGCAGGAAAGTTCCGCGCAGTTATTGCTCAGATTCGCGAGTGTAACGCAAAGGGACAGCCTGTCCTTGTAGGTACTGTTTCAATTGAAAAGAGTGAGCTTGTATCATCACTTTTGAAGCGTGAGAAAATTCCTCACGTTGTGCTCAACGCAAAGCACCACGAGATGGAAGCGCAGATTGTTGCTCAGGCAGGTAAGCTCGGTGCTGTCACGATTGCGACCAACATGGCAGGTCGAGGCACGGACATTATGCTCGGCGGTAACGCGGACTTTCTCGCAAAGAACGACCTTCGAAAAACAGGAATGGACGAGAGCTTAATCGTCGATGCAGGCGGCTCAACCCCGACAAGCGATCCCGAAATTCTCGAAGCCCGTGCAAAATACAAGGAGCTTTATTCAAAATACAAGGCAGTCTGCGACGAAGAAGCAGAAAAGGTCCGCGCGGCAGGCGGCCTCTTCATCATCGGCACAGAGCGCCACGAGTCGCGCCGTATCGACAACCAGCTCCGCGGTCGAAGCGGACGTCAGGGAGACCCCGGCGCATCCCGCTTCTACCTTTCTCTTGAGGACGATATCATGCGCCTTTTCGGCTCCGAGCGCATTATGGGCATGATGAACGCCCTCGGCATCGACGAGGACACTCCGATTGATCAGAAGATGCTGACAACTGCCATCGAAAACGCTCAGAAAAACGTCGAATCAAGAAACTTTGCAGCACGAAAGAACGTTCTCGAATACGACGACGTTATCAACACGCAGAGAAATGTTATATACGGTCAGCGCCAGTCTGTTCTTGACGGCCGTGATCTTCGCGATACCATAAAGAAGATGATTGCAGATACCGTTTCTGCGGCAGTCTCCGATGCTCTCGGTGAAGAAACCTATGTCCAGACAGAGCATCTTGACATAATCAGAAACCGTTTCCGCGGTATCTTCCTCACGGATAATGACCTTTGTATGACGCGCGATGACCTTGACCGCGTTGACTATAACGCAAACGACCTTATAAGCGATGTTCTCGAAATCGCAGAGCGTGTATATGCTGCTCGTGAAGAGGAATTCACCTCCGAGCGCATGCGCGAGATTGAGCGCATTATCCTTCTCCAGAATGTTGACGAGAACTGGATGGAGCACATCGATGCAATGAGCGACCTTCGCCGCGGCATCGGTCTTCGTGCCTATGCACAGCACGATCCCATCATCGTTTACAAAAACGAAGGTTTCGAGATGTTCGAGGAAATGATAAATACCATTCGCGAAAATACCGTAAGAATGATTTTCACAATCAGGCTCAGAAGCGAGAGCGATATGCAGCGTCGCGAGGTTGCAAAAATCACAGGCACGAGCGGTGGCGAAGAAGTTAAAAAAACTCCGCGCCGCGTTGAAAAAAAGGTCGGCCGTAACGACCCGTGCCCCTGCGGTAGCGGAAAGAAATATAAAAAATGCTGCGGCATCAATGAATAGATAAACCCTTTTTCGGAGGATTAAGAAATGAAAGGATATAAAAAGCTCATACGGCGGATTTCGGCACTGGCGCTTTCTCTTTGCCTTGTGTCGCAGGTCTCTGCCTTTTCATACGACAGTATGTCATCCGTATTCTCCATCTCAAATTATGAGATTACCGCCGTTGCCCCCGATTCGAACCACATCGCGCTTACGGCTTGGGACATGAGCGGAGCACAGAACATAAACGCAATAGAATTTGACCCTCAGAACCCCTATACCTCTCTCCGCGCAGGAAAGAGCGCAGGGTACGTTTACAGCGCACAAACCGTAAACACCATCGCAAACAATATGAGTGACCTTGATGGTGACGTTGCTTACGCGGCAGTAAACGGTGACTTCTTCGACTTCGGTGTCGGCGTTCCTCACGGCATTTTTATTGACGAGGGCGTTATTCTCTCAACCCCGCCGCAGTACTATGCCGCTTTCGGCCTTACCTACGATAACGAGCCGTTTATAGTTCGTCACGGTACGATTCTCGATAAGGAATTCCGCATAAACGGCATCCTTTGCGACATTACGGGCATCAACAATGCCCACGCAAAGGGTAAGGATTCACTTATGCTTTACACCGCGGATTATGCCCTTGGTACAAAAACAGGAACGGAAGCTTACGAGCTCCGTTGCCGCGTTGATTCGGGTGAAGTAAAACACGGCGATACCCTCTCCTTTACCGTTGAGGAAGTCTTCGACGCTGTCGGAAACACCACTCTCGGCGACGGTTATATTGTTCTTTCTGCACAGGGTTCAAGGATTGAGGACCTTAAAAAGCTCGCAGTCGGCGAGACGCACGAGATATCTTTCCGCTTCAACGAGTTCTGGTCAAACGTCAAGTTTGCCGTTGGCGGAATTGAGCTTCTCCTCAAGGACGGCGAGGTTTACAGCACGGCGGACACGGCGAGACAGCCGCGCACCTCTATCGGCATCCGTGCAGACGGCACTGTTGTTATGGCGACCTTTGACGGACGTCAGAAGGATGCTGTCGGTATGTCATACCAGACAGCCGCAGAGGCCATGCGCGCCCTCGGCTGCGTTGACGCGCTCAACCTCGACGGCGGCGGCAGCACGACCTTTGTCCTGAGACACCCCGGTTATGAGAAAACAGAAGTTGTAAACAAAGTCTCAGGCTCGAGCCCGCGTCAGGTTGCAAACGCACTTGTACTTATGAATACCGCACCGACACAAGCTCCAACCAATCTCTCGCTCTCCCCCGAAAGTCGCGATGTCCTCATCGGCGGAATGTATGGTTTTGACGTTGTCGGTGCTTATGACAAAAACTTCAAGCCGTCGAAAGTGCCTGAAGATATTGAATGGTACACCGACTCTGTCGGAGGGATTGACGAGCTCGGCGCATTCTATGCCGCAGAGCCTGGCACATTTGCAGTCGAAGCCTTTTCCGGCAGAGCGACAGGCAGTGCGCTTGTTACCGTTTACGATTACGTTGATGAAATAACGACTGATCGCCCTGCCATAAAAGCAACGCGCGGTGAAGTAATCCCGATTTCTGCCACAGCAATAGTGAACGGCAAGGCAATTGAGGCAACTCCGGACCTTTTTGCGTGGAATGTCCCCGAAGAGGTCGGCACATTCACCTCTCCCGGTGAGCTCACCGTTTCCGACAGTGCAGTCTCAGGCGAAGCTACCGTAAGCTATGGAGATATTTCGGCTTCGGTAAGAATCGAGCTTGATGCTCCGGAAGTACCTGAAGAAGAACCTGTTCCCGAGATTCCGCCGCGCCCGATTTCTGAATTTGAGGGTGACGAGGTTTCCTTCGTTCCCGTCGGTATCAGCACGAAGGTAAACCCCAACTGGAAATACGAAACTGAAAAAGACCTTGTTTACGACGGTCTCCGTTCGCTTAAGGTTTACTATAACTTCCTCAACACAGAGGGAAGTGTCGGCTCATACTATATGATTTCACCTGAGTCCGCTGATAACTCGGCTTTCAAGCTTGCAGAGCTTCCGAAGAAGCTCGGAATGTTCGTTTACGGTGATGAAAGCGGCGTTGAGCTCCGCTCAATTTTAGAAGGAGTTTCAGGTAAGCAGTATCACCTCTCCTACGGCAAAATCGAACATTCAGGCTGGCAGTATATGGAAGTAGCTGTCCCCGAGGATATAACAGAGGAAGTCTATATCAAGGTTCCCGTTCACCTTGTTTCAAACCCTGAAAAGCTTACGCAGGGATGTTTGTATTTTGACAAGATGCGCGCGGTCTATTCCGATATCGACGATGACCTCATAGCACCGTATATCACAAAGGCATGGCCCGATGACGGGATGCTGACATACGGCAGAACCCCGTCCCTCGGCATTATCCTTGCAGACGATGCAACAAAAATCGTTCCCGAATCAATTAAGCTCGTCGTCAACGGATGGGACTGCCCCGACCGTACATTTGACGAGGTGACAGGCAAGGTTTCATACGCAATCAAGCTTCCGTTAAAAGACGGTTTCCACACGGTCTTTATCAGCGCGCGTGACGAGCGCGGAAACCTGCTTGCAAAGGAATGGAAATTCGAGGTAAGATAAATGCTTAAAAGAAGAATTGAACGTCTCCGCGAAAAGATGCGCGAAAATTCGCTGTCAGCTTATCTCATAACTTCATACGAGAATTACAGATATTTCTCGAACTTTTCCGGAAGCAACTGTACTCTTATCATAACTTGCGATAAGCTCTTTGCACTCACCGACGGCAGGTATGACGTTCAGATCCGTTCTCAGGCAGACGGTTTTGACATAACCGTTATCTCACACCCGATGTCAGAACACGTCGGTGACATTCTCAAGACTCTTGCACCTCTCGCAGTCGGCTATGAAACGCGAAGCATCACGGACTTTGAGCTGCGAAATATAAAGAGCGCTTCAGGTGACGGTGTCACATTCGTTCCCTGCCCCGATTTCGGAAGCGAAATCCGCGCGGTAAAAGACGACGGTGAAATTGCCTGCATCAGACGTGCGGCAAAAATCGCAGACGAAGCGTTTATCAGTATGTGCACTTCTCTCAAAAAAGGTATGACAGAACGAGGCGTTGCGGCACTTCTTGATTACGAAATGGCGCGTCGCGGAAGCGAGGGAAGCGCGTTTTCCACAATCGCCGCAAGCGGAATCCGCGGTGCAATGCCGCACGCGGAGGCAGAAAATATCGAAATCCCCGATAACTGCCTTATGACGTTTGATTTTGGCGCAGTCTCGGGCGGTTACCGCTCCGACATAACGCGCACAATCCACATAGGCTCTCCGAAAAAAGAGCTTTCCGACCTTTGGGAGCTTGTTTTTGACGTTCAGCAAAAGTGCCTTAAGTCCGTAAAGCCGGGCATCTCCTGCCGCGAAATCGACGCTCTTGCACGCGAGCTTTTTGCAAAAGAGGGTATGGAAAAGTACTTCACCCACTCTCTCGGTCACGGTGTCGGCCTTGCAGTTCACGAAGCACCCACGCTCTCAAGGCGTTCTGAAGAAATACTTCGTGAAAATATGATAGTGACAATCGAGCCCGGCCTCTACATTGAGGGGCTTGGCGGTGTCCGAATTGAAGACTCGGTTGTTGTCACAAAGGACGGCTCTGAGCTTCTCACTCACGCGCCGTACAAGAGAAACATTGACTTTTAGAGGTTTTTTATGAAAAAGAAAGTTCTTGTCGGCATGAGCGGAGGAGTTGACTCTTCCGTCGCCGCCGCTCTCCTCAAAAAAGAATATGAAGTCATCGGAGTCACTCTTCTTCTCCACGGAAATGACGACTCTGATGCGCGCGAGGTCTGCCGCAAGCTCTCGATAGAACACGTCTCCTACAACGCGGAGAATGACTTCAAGCGGTATGTTATCGACAATTTCACAAGCGAATACCTCGCCGCAAGAACTCCGAATCCGTGTGTTCTCTGCAACGAACATATAAAGTTCGGCACCATGCTCACCCTTGCAGACGAGCTTGGTGCAGATATGATTGCAACGGGCCACTATTCCCGACTCGCGGAATATGAAGGAGAGCTTTTCCCCACCCGTGCGGCATACGGAGAAAAAGATCAGACCTATGCGCTTTATCGCCTCTCGCAGAAAAAGCTTTCGCGCTCTCTTTTTCCTCTCGGCGAGCTTTCGAAGGATGAAGTCCGAGCCATTGCGCGCGAAATCGGGCTCAACGTAGCGGACAAGAGCGACAGCCAGGATATCTGCTTTATCCCCGACGGCGACTATGCAACGTATATTGAAGACCGCTTCGGCAAAGCAAAGCCCGGTCGTTTTGTCGGTCCTCGCGGCGAGGACCTCGGCGAGCATCAAGGGCTTATCCGCTACACCGTCGGTCAGCGCCGAGGACTCGGAATTGCATACTCCGAGCGCATCTTCGTATCTCGCCTTGATGTGAAAAAAAACGAGGTTGTACTCGGTCTTGAGGGCTCGCAGTCAAAAAGCGAGGTCTCGGCGACAAATCTCTCCTGGATAAGTGACAGGGCTCCGAAAGCATCGTTTTCGTGTATGGGGAAAATCAGATACAACGCCCGTCCCTGCGAGTGTGACGTTGAGGTTTCAGGTGACCGCATAACAGCGCACTTTTCCTCTCCGCAACGTGGAGTGTCGCCGGGACAGTCGCTTGTACTTTACGACGGCGACCGTGTAATCGGCGGTGGCTTTATAGAATAACCTTTTTAAGGGGGATAAGATATGTTTAAAAATATGAAGGCTGACCTTCGCGCCGCGCGCGAGCGTGACCCTGCCGCAAGAAGCAACCTTGAGGTTTTTCTTCTCTACTCAGGCTTCCACGCTATCTGCCGCCACCGCATCGCTCACTTTTATTACAGACACGGTCTCCTCTTCCTTGCGCGTATGGTTTCGCAGTACAACAAATTCCTGACAGGCGTTGAAATTCATCCTGCAGCAAAAATAGGCCCCGGCTTCTTTATCGACCACGGTACGGGTATCGTCATCGGCGAAACTACCGAAATCGGTGCAAATTGCACGATTTATCAGGGTGCGACGCTCGGCGGTACGGGTAAGGATGTCGGCAAGCGTCATCCGACACTCGGAAACAACGTTATGGTCGGCGCAGGTGCAAAGGTTCTCGGCCCGTTTACCGTCGGCGACAACTCAAAAATCGCCGCAAATGCCGTGGTTCTTGATACCGTTCCTCCTGATTCCACGGCCGTCGGTGTTCCTGCCCGTGTTGCGCGTCAGGGCGGCGTAAAACCGAAGAACGCAGAGCTTGACCAGATTCACATTCCAGACCCGATTGCGCAGGAGCTCTGTGCAATGCGAGTTGAAATAGCACGCCTTAAGAAGGAGCTTGAAGATATTAAAAATGACTAAACTTTACACAGAAGCTCCCGAAATAAGTGAGAGCGTAAGACGCGAATATCTCGACGGCATCCTCGCGCTTTGCGAGCGTGGCTTTGGTGACCTTCCTTTTCTTGATGCCCCGTCTCCCCTTTTGCAAGCTCTCGGTGCACCTCTTGACCGCGAAATTTCTCTTCCCTGCCCTGTATCGCAGGAATATGTCTGACGTGATGAGACGTGCGAGATTTACCGTCTCCGCTTCTCTCCTCTTCCGAAAACTCCGTTTTTTGCGCTTCTCTTTATACCGCACGGTATAAAGGCTCCGTCTCCGCTCGTTGTTGCCGCGCACGGTCTTCTCGGCACACCCGAGCTCATGTACGGTATCCACGGCAAGAACGGATATTCAGATCTTATAGCGCGACTTCTCAGAAAGGGTGTCTGCGTTCTCTCTCCGCAATTTCTCCTCTGGAACTGTGGACGAAGCCCTGCAAAGCCGTGCTACGCGACAAAGTATGACAGAATAAAAATCGACCGTGCTCTCAAAGAGCTCGGCGGCAGTATGACCTCGCTTGAGGTTTTCTTTCTCATCCGCGCGTTTTCCTCTCTTTCCAATCTCCGCTTCCTTGATATGTCGCGCATTGGCGTTTGCGGAATGTCGTACGGCGCGTTTCTGACGCTTCGCACGATGGCAGTCTGCGATAAGGTTTCTGCAGGCTACTTTATGTCCTGCTTCAACGGAAGCCTTGACACGCGCTGGCCCGAATGGGCGTTTCGTGAGCCTTACAAAACATATTCCGACTCCGAACTCTGCGAACTTTGCGCTCCTCGTCCGGTTTTTGTCGAGGTCGGAGCCCGTGACGATATCTTCCCCGTCGCTGATGCAAAGCTTGAGGCAAGCAAGGCTCAAAAGCATTACATATCACACGGTTTTGGAAGCAATTTCCGCTTCTCGGTATGGGACGGCGGTCATATAGTCAACCCATCAGATGACGGCATCGACTTTTTACTCAGTTTTTTACAATAAATATCCACTTTTCGATCTTTCAGTTATTGACATTTGTTCGAAAAGTGCTATAATGTTTACCATATTTTATTTTTTTCGGAGGTTCTTTTTATGACACCTTATATGCAAAGAGTCCTTGACTCGGTCAAGGAAAGAAACAAGGGAGAAACCCTGTTCATTCAGACAGTTGAAGAGGTTTTTGCAAGCATCGAGCCCATCGTTGCTATGCATCCTGAATACGAAAAGGTCGGTCTTCTCGAAAGACTCACCGAGCCTGACCGTCAGATTTCCTTCCGCGTTACCTGGGAGGATGACGAGGGCAAGATCCACACGAACCGCGGATACCGCGTTCAGTTCAACGGCGCTATCGGTCCGTATAAGGGCGGTCTTCGTTTCCATCCGTCCGTTACTATCGACACTATGAAGTTCCTTGCTTTCGAGCAGACCTTCAAAAACAGCCTCACAGGTCTTCCGATCGGTGGCGCAAAGGGCGGTTCTGACTTTGACCCGCGCGGCAAGTCCGATTCCGAGATTATGCGTTTCTGCCAGAGCTTTATGACGGAGCTCTATCGCCACATTGGTCCGGACGTTGACGTTCCGGCAGGCGACATCGGCGTTGGCGCACGCGAAGTCGGCTACCTCTTCGGTCAGTATAAGCGCATCAAGGCTTGCTGGGAAAACGGCGTTCTCACGGGTAAGGGTCTCTCCTTCGGCGGCTCATACTTCCGCCCCGAGGCTACAGGTTACGGCGCTACATACTACCTTGAAGAAGTCCTCAAGCACTTTGGCGATACGCTTAAGGGCAAGACGGTCGCAGTTTCAGGCTTCGGTAACGTCGCTTGGGGCGTCTGCGAAAAGGTTGCGGAGCTCGGCGGCAAGGTTGTCACAATCTCCGGCCCTGACGGTTACTGCTACGACCCCGACGGCGTTGTAACAAAGGAAAAGATTGACTATCTCCTCGAGATGCGCGCATCAGGCCGCGACCGTGCCGAGGATTATGCTGACAAGTTCGGTTGCAAGTTCGTTCCCGGAAAGAAAGTATGGGGCGAGAAGGTTGATATCGCAATGCCGTGTGCATACCAGAACGAAATCGGTATGGAAGAGGCTCGTCAGATTGTTGCAAACGGCGTTCAGTATTACATCGAGGTTGCAAATATGCCGACAACCAACGAGGCTATTGCATACCTTAAGGAGAATGTAAAGATTGTTGCTCCGTCAAAGGCAGTTAACGCAGGTGGCGTTGCAACAAGCGCACTTGAAATGGCTCAGAACTCGATGAGATACAACTGGGAGCCGGCAGAGGTTGATGCAAAGCTCCGCTCCATTATGAAGAACATCCACGACAACTCCGCAGCTGCTGCAGAGGAAGTCGGCCTCGGTTATGACCTTATCGCAGGCGCTAACATCGCAGGCTTTAAGAAAGTTGCAGAGGCAATGCTCGCAGAAGGCATATACTAAGATCTAACAAAAACACACCTTGCAAACGCAAGGTGTGTTTTCTATTATTTTCTGCCTTCAAAAAACGAACGGAATGCAAACGCATCGCGGAACTCAAAGAAACGAGCAAACAGCCTTGAGAACAGGCTTATGACATAGCCGTTAAGGAACGCGGTCAAGATTGTTCCCCATCTTACTCCGACGAAGTTTCCAAAACCGAAGAACACAAAGCTCATAATTATTCCCAAAAGACAGCTTGAAAGGTCATATCCTATCTTGAATTTATGTATATCGACATTGAAATACCCCGAAAGCTCCTTTACCAAAAGCTCGTATGCCTCAGGCGAGATATATGTACTGAACATAAGTGAAACGCCTGCTGTCGCAAATATAAGCCCGACGGCATACCAGATTGCTCTCTGCCAGAAGAAATCCACCGGGATGAAGCTTGACAGGAGCATAAACCCATCCAGAGCGAGGCTGTATAAAACCGCAGTCACAAACGAGAAGAGATAGCCGAGCTTGAATCTGCGCATAACGAGCGCAGTTATCAGAATAAGCAATCCCTGGAAGCAATACTCCGCCATTCCGAAGGTAAAAAAGCTCCAGTACGGATTTAACCACTCATATAAAATGTATGCAGGCGCGACAATCATCGAAACACCGAAATCTGCCGCAACCATAAGAACCGTGCCAAACGCAATAGCGCAAAGGCCAATGAGATAGGCAAGCTCTGTATAAAAAACTCTTTTTTTCATTCACTAACCTCCGCACAAAAATAAAATAACCATTTCCGCAAAAAGCAAAAAAAGGTTATTTATATATTTACTACGCATCAAAAAACAGTACTTTCTGTCGATCGTCATTTCACTTTTTTTGACGAGCTCTTCGAAGCTCATCGAAAATAATCATAATTGCCGCAGAAAGAATTCTGAAAACCCGGACAGAAAGCGCAGTTTCAAATTCTATTGAGCCTTTTTCTTTTGAATAGTCGCAAACAATGCTTATGTCTTCGTTGTTTTCGTCGACTTTCATTCCGGAATGTAAAAGGTTTATAACAGGCCAGATAATCGCGTTGCATTTACCGTAGCTTATCGCAGTTTTTGCCGCATCTCCCTCTGCACATACTACTCGAAGCTTCAGCGTTCTGACCTTAAAGTGACCGAGCAGTTTAAAAACTCTCTTCAAAATCGAAGCAATTATAGAAAGCTTCTCGCTGAGAGTTGTTGCAGCAACGTAAGCTTTGAGTTTTTCAAGAACGCCTTCTTTTCCGGCATCAGAAACCTTTTTGCGTTTCTTCGTCTGTTCTCTGTCCGAAGGCTTCTCGCCATATAATTTATTCAAAAACTTAACTCTGAAAATCAACTTGCCGTCGTTTGCCGTCTTTAAGATAACTTCCACAGGCAACATCAATATAACGACAAGAAGCAATATTAAAAAAGCTACAATGCCAAGAAAAATCAACATTACCTTTCACCTCAGCCTACTACTTTTTGTTGGACTTCGGACAATTTCTCTTATTATCAACTTCATTATTGTCATAAAAATTATACACTATCCGAAAATATATTTCAAGAAACATTTTACCGGCCGAGCCCTTCCATATTCGGACACAAAAAAGACATCCTTTCGGATGTCTTTTTTGAAGATACCGCCTAATTTTGATACAAAAATCAGGAGGGGGTGCATTTTGCTTGATTTTTGGGGTTCGAGGGTGCAAAATAGCTGTTTTTTGACCCGAGGGGGTGCAAACGTACTTTTTGAGCTGTTTTACTCCTCATCTTTGTACGGATCAAGGGGAGGTTTGTACTTTTTCAGCATCTCCTCTTTGCATAAATGCAGTTCTTTTTCGTTGCTAATACCACGGAAGTGCATCATCTTGAACATAATGACAGCGTTCATATAGTAGAGCTGTCTTTCGGTTTCTTCGGGAGTCATCCCCGGTAATGGCTTTTGGATTTTCATAA
>JAFXJK010000080.1 GCA_017532355.1 Oscillospiraceae bacterium
ATGTGCTAAAATGCGGATGTGAGCAGAAAACTCACATCCGCATTTCTTGATTTTAAGGAGAGAATGAAGATGGAAAAGGAATTTCTCAGAAAAGGTGTATGCGACTGTAAGATAGTGATTCCGAAAGATGCTGATATTGTCGAAAAAACAGCGGCAGAGGAGCTTTCGGATTATATAGAAAAGTCATTGTCCGTAAGGCTTCCGATAGTGTGCGAGGGAAGTGACGAGGGCAAGTGTATCTATGTCGGTGATACCGTGTATGCAAGGAAAAAAGGTGTTCTCGGTACATCTGTTGAGAACTGGATAATCAAGATGGTTGATGGCAATCTCGTTCTCACGGGCGGTGTTGAAAAGTACAAACGCGGCGTTATCTATTCTGTTTATCACTTCCTTGAGGATATAGTCGGTATCCGCTTCTGGAGTCAGTATGAGGAGGATGTTCTTTCTCTTGATTCGCTCTCTCTTGATGAAAGCTTATATATGGAGAGCACTCCCGAGTTTGTTTACCGCAAGCCGTATCTGAGCTCGATGTGCGGTCCTTCGGCTTTCCACTACCTTGCAAAAACGCGCACAAACGCAATCTCTCCGCTTGACGAGGATATACCTGATTCCGTTTATGATGAAACCGTCCGCAAATACGGCGGTGCAAGATGGGCAGGCAGACCCCACCACGTTCATACAATGGGCAAGTATTTCCCGGCCGACGAGTATTTTGATGAGCATCCCGAGTGGTGGGCCTGGAATGACGTTCAGGGCAAGCACCTCAGAACAGGAAGCTACTGCTTTGCAAACGAGGAATTCTTCCGCGCGCTTGTTGATAAGCTTCTTGCGTATATAAAGGAAGACGTAGAGCTCGCGGAGAAGACGGGAGTAGAGCTTCCGTGCTTCTATTCGCTCTCTATCGACGACGTCAACGAGGCTTTCTTCTGCCAGTGTCCCGAGTGCGCAAAGACAATCAAAGAGGCAGGCTATACGGGTTATGCGCTCAAGTTTGTTAATAAGGTTGCACGCGAGGTTGCAAAGGTCTATCCGTGGGCAAAGGTCGAAATCCTTGCTTACGCAAACTTTATCGAAGTCCCGAAGAACGGAACTCTCCCCGAGAAGAACGTTATCGTTCAGCTTGCCGACCTGTTCAGCGATATGGGCCGCGGAATCAACTCTCCGACAAACAAAAACTATCTCCGGCTTCTCAAGGATTGGTCTAAGGTTTGCAAGAAGGCAGGCAGTGAGCTTTATATCTACGATTACCTTTCCAATAACCGCACAAACTATCCGCTTCCGATTTTCTACCGCCTCAAGGATACCATTACCACATACCGCGATATGGGCGTAAAGGGTATCTTCGTCGAGGCACAGCCGAGCTTCTCGGACTGCTGGGAGCTTAACAAGTATGTCCTCACACATCTCCTTGAAAATCCCGATATTGATGTCGATGCGCTCATCGACGATATGATAAACCGCTACTTCGGCGCGGCTTCGGTTCACGTAAAAGAATACTTTGCACTTCTACGTGATGCGATGGAGAGAAATTGCATGAATGTTCTCTGCTGTGGAGAGGACAGCCGCTTTAACTATATTGACGTAAAGGTTGCGCGCCTCGGCTCAGAGCTTCTCGACAAGGCATGGGCGGCGGTCGATAAAGACAGCGCATTTGCATACCGCGTAAGCTGGCTCAGAAAACAGCTTGACGCTGTTATCGCGTTCAAGTTTTTCGAACTAAAGGGCGCAGCGGAAGCTGCCGGCGAAGAGTTTGCATTTGATGTTAAAAAGGTAAAGGAAAGTGTTATAGCAGCTCTCCGACGACACGCAAAAACTCCGCAGGGAAGCAGGACTCCAGCAAGTATCGAAAATGAGATTGAATATTTTGAGGCGCTTCCGGAAGTCGCTCCGACCTTCGATATTCCCGAAGAGCTTCGGGGCGAGAATCCCAACGATATCTATCAGGTTTCGCTTCTTAATATGCCGAAATATGCATCAAACAGGATTAAGGTTGTTTACGGCTATTCCGAGGTTGAGGATGCAGATTCTCCGCTTTCAAAGGTCTTAAAGCTCTCGTACGATACGGCAAAGGGCGTCCACGTCACATATATGATGGCACCGACATCAAAGGAGGCAGAGACAAAACGTCCTATTGTGTTTAAAATTAATCAGGACAACGAGAATATCGCAACTCGCGAATACTACAAGGAAGACCTCATCCAGAACGGTTATCACCTCTACAAGATAGGAAGTGTTTCAGGAATTGATAAGGCGTACAATACGCGCTTTAACCTTCTTGGAGGTTGCGGCTCGATAAACATCGGCGGTATCGCAGTAACCTTCCCGATGAAGTCCTGCGATGTGTACGTTTCAATGAAGTGTACCGGCGAGGTTTACGGAGGAAATCCCGGTGACGAAAACGCAATTTACTTCGACCGTCTGATATTTGTAAGAAAATAATATAAACTGTTACAAAAGTTATAGAATAGTGTATGTTAATTGCAGAAAAGAGTATTGCATTGAAAAGGACAGTGTGCTAAAATGACAAGGAAATTGTTGCGATTATGATATTTTAAGGAGAAAAAGCGATGGAAAAGGGATTTCTCAAAAGAGGGGTTTGTGACTGCAAAATTGTTTTGCCGAAAAACGCTCATACTGTCGAAAAAACTGCGGCAGAAGAGCTTTCAAAATATATAGAAAAAGCGCTTTCGGTAAAACTCCCCATAATCTGCGAGTGTGAAGCTTCGGGTAAGTGCATCTACGTAGGAACGACGGATTTTGCAAAGGCATCAAACGTCGTGGGGAAAGAGGTCGAAAACTGGATAATTAAAATGCAGGGCGAGAGCCTTATTATTACAGGCGGCGAGTACCGCGGAATTATCTATGCAGCATATCACTTTATCGAAGATTTCCTCGGCGTAAGATGGTGGAGTCCGTATGAAGAGGACATCCTCGAGCTTTCAGACCTTTCTCTTCCTGAAGATTTATATCGCGAGGGAACTCCGCATTTCTGCCACCGCGGCGTATATCTGCAAAAGGCAGGACCTGAGGGCTTCCATTACCTTGTAAAGTCGAGGATAAACGCTATCTCTCCGTATGATGACGATATTCCTGACGGCGTTTGTGATGAAACCGTCAAGAAGTTTGGCGGTGCAAAATGGGCAGGAAGACCGCACCATGTTCACACAATAGAAAAATACTTCCCACCGAAAGAAACCTATGCGGCTCATCCCGAGTGGTTTGCATGGAACGAGGTTCAGAATAAGCACATCGGAGAGGGAAATTTCTGCTTCTCTAATAAAGAATTTTTTGATGCGTTTCTCGAAAAAATCCTTGCTTACGTAAAAGAGGATGTCGAGGTCTCAGAGCGCGAGAATGTTGCGTTCCCGAGTTACTACTCGATTTCAATCGGTGATTACGGCACCGAGTTCTTCTGTCAGTGCGACGAGTGCAAAAAGAAGATTGCAGAGAAGGGGTATAGCGGATACGGGCTTGATTTCGTAAACCGCCTTGCACGTGAGGTAGCAAAGCAATATCCGCAGGCAAAGCTTGAATTCCTCGTATATCTGAACTATATTGAACTTCCGAAGGACGGAACTCTTCCGGAGAAGAATGTTGTCATCCGTCTTGCGGACCTCGTCAGCGATATGGGACGCGGAATCCACGCAAGAACAAACGCAAACTATCTCCGTCTTATGGGAGACTGGTCCGGTGCCTGCAAGAAGGCCGGCAGCGAGCTTTATGTCTATGACTACCTCTACAACATCCGCTTAAACTATGCCCTTCCGCTTTTCTATCGTATAAAGGATATGGTAAATACATACTGCGAATACGGTGTAAAGGGCTTCTTTATCGAGGCTCAGAACAGCGATGCAGACTGCTGGGACATCAACAAATACGTCCTTACGCATCTCCTCGAAGATCCGTCGATTGACGAGGTTAACCTCATTGATGATGCAATAAAACGCTACTTCGGCCCTGCGGCAGGATATGTAAAAGAGTATCTTGAGCTTATGCGCTCGACACTTGAGAAAAACGAGATAAAGGTCTTCTGCTGTGCCGAGGACAGCCGATTTAACTACGTCGATTTAAATAGCGCTATCAAGGGCTCCGGGCTTCTTGACCGCGCGAAGGGAGCGGTGCGTGGTGATAAGAAATTTGAGCCGCGCGTAAACTGGTTAAGACGCGCTCTTGATGCGGCTATCCTTATGCGCTTCTTCGAGTTCAAGGCTCAGGCCGAGCGCGAGGGAACTCCGTTTAGTTTCGATATCAAGGAGATTAAGAGCCGAATTGCTGCCGCGTATGACGAGCACAGTACATCGCCGGGCTTTAAAGCTGCAAAGGAATATCTCCTCGGTCTTCCCGAAGAGCCGATGACCTTTGATATCCCGAAGGAGCTTGCAAACGAGAATTCCGATGATATCTTCCAGTTCTCTCTTTGCAATATGCCGAAATACGTCCAGGAGTACATGAAAGTAGCATTTGGCTACTCTGTCGTAAAGGATGAGGATTCTGCTTGTTCTGAAGTCATTAAGCTTTCGTTTGACGAGGCAAAAGGTATCCACAAGCTTACCGCCTGGTATCCGACGCTCCGCAATGCCGAGAAGAAGAGCTCGCTGTATTTCGGACTGCAGCAGGAGGCAAAGAATGTCACAGCCCTCGAGGTTTATAAGGATGATATTGTTCAGGGAGGCTATCATCTCTACAAGATTGGAACCATCAGCAATATCAGGGAATCGACAAACGTACGCGCGAAGCTTCCCGGCGGTATAGGTTCAATTAACCTCAAGGCTATCGCTTTGAGCTTCCCGATGGATGCCTGCGATGTGTACGTCTCAATGAAGTGCACCGGTGAGCTCTACGGCGGAAACCCGAAAGATGAAAATGCAATGTACTTTGAGCGAATGATAATTGTAAGAAGATAACGAAAATGTCACAGTCGTGCGGCTGTGACATTTTTCGTTTTCTGAAGAATTATAGAAAACGCATTTTAAATGCAGAGGGCACTATTGCATTGAAAAATGCGGTATGCTAAAATGACAAAAGAAGGTCATAAGGAGAGAGTGAGATGGATAAGGTTTTTCTCGAAAAAGGCGTACAGAGCTGCAGGATAGTCATTCCCCGAAATGCCGACATTGTTGAAAAAACAGCGGCAGAGGAGCTTTCAAAGTATATAGAACTTTCGCTTTCAGTTTCACTTCCGACAGTTTCGGAGGATAAGGCAGATGGCAAGTGTATCTACATCGGCAGAACAGAGTATGCAAAGGTAAACGGTTTTGTCGGAAAGTCGCCTGAAAACTGGATAATCGCGATGCGCGGCGGAAATCTCGTCCTCACGGGCGGCGAGTATCGCGGCGTTATCTATGCTGTCTATCACTTCATCGAGGATTTTCTCGGTGTCAGATGGTGGAACCCGTACGAGGAAGACATTCTCTCGCTTGAAAGTCTTTCGCTTTCAGATGATTTGTACCGTGAGGGAACACCTTGCTTCCACTACCGCAAGCCGTATCTGATTTCGGGCTGCGGCGTTGAGGGATTTCCGTACCTTGCGAGAACGCGCACAAATTCCATTTCTCCGCTTGATGAGAATATTCCCGATTCCGTCTATGATGAGACAGTCCGCAAATACGGCGGCGCAAGATGGGCAGGCAGACCGCACCACGTCCATACAATGGGAAAATACTTCCCGCGTGACGAATATTTCGACAAGCACCCCGAGTGGTTTGCGTGGAATAAGCGATACAATAAGCATATTGAGAACGGAAGCTACTGCTTCTCAAATGAAGCTTTCTTCAATGCGCTTTCAGATAAGCTTCTCGCGATAATAAAAGAGGACGTCCTCCTCGCGGAGAAAACGGGCGTTGAGCTTCCGTGTTACTACTCTCTCTCGATTAACGATGTCGATGAGACTTTGTTCTGCCAGTGTCCGGAGTGCGAAAAGACGATTGAAGAAGCGGGATTCGGGGGATATGCGCTTAAGTTTGTAAACCGCGTTGCAAGGGAAGTTGCAAAGGTATATCCGTGGGTAAAGGTAGAATTTCTTGCATATCAGAACTTCATCGAGGCCCCGAAGGACGGAACTCTACCCGAGAAGAATGTTATCATTCAGCTTGCTGAAGGCTTAAATGATATGGGCAGAAGTATTTATGCTCCGACAAATAAATACTATCTCCGCTTGCTGAAAGAATGGTCGGCGGTCTGCAGAAAGGCAGGCAGCGAGCTCTACATTTACGATTATCTTTATAACATCAGAACGAACTACCCGCTCCCGATTTTTTACAGACTAAAGGAAACGGTAATGGCGTTTAAGGAATACGGCGTCGGAGGCATATTTGTCGAGGCGCAGAGTTCAAACTCCGATTTCTGGGAAATCAACAGATTCGTCCTTACCCATCTTCTCGAAGACCCCGAAGCGGATGCAGATGCACTTATCGATGATGCGATAAATCGCTATTACGGAAAAGCGGGAGGTTTCATAAAAGAGTACGCGCTTCTTTTGCGAGAGGGGCTTTCGCGCAACATAATAAAGATTCTCTGTTGCAGAGAGGATAGCCGCTTCAACTACATAGACCTTGATACGGTCATAAAGGGTACGGAGATTCTCCAAAAGGCAGAGCGTGAGGTTTCGGGCATCTCTCCGTTTGAACACAGAGTAAGTTGGCTTCGAAAGACGCTTGATGCCGTAATCGCGTTTAACTTCTTCGATTTCAAGCGTGTGGCAGAGGCAAGAGGAGAGAAGTTTGATTTTGACATCAAGGAAGTAAAGGCTCGCATAATTGCGGCACTTTCCGGGCATCTCGAAACACCGATGGGCAAGCGGATGACAGGAAGCGTCGCGGCAGAGCAGGAGTTCTTTGAGAATATCCCCGAAGAGGAATGCGTTTTCAATATTCCGAATGAGCTTTCGGGCATTCCGACAGAGGATATTTACCAATTCACGCTTTACCATATGCCGAGACACGTTCAGAAATATATGATGAAGGCTGACGGATATTCGGAAGTCGAAGATTGTGATTCTTCTGCCAAAAAGGTTATGAAGATTTCGTTTGATACGGCAACGGGAAATTACAAAACCTATACACTTGCTCCCACATCCAAGAACGCAGAGGTAAAAAGCCCGCTTATCTTCAAAGCTCAGAGGGATAAAGAGGAGAGCTTGACAAAACTCTTCAAGGAAGACCTCGTTCAGGGAGGTTATCACCTCTATAAGGTCGGAAGTGTTTCGGAAATCGGGTCTGCGACAAATGTGCGCCTTGCACTTCCCGGTGGCCTGATGGAGATAACTCTCGGCGGAATTGCGGTAAACTTCCCGATGGATGCTTGCGATGTATATGTCTCAATGAAGTGTACCGGCGAGGTTTACGGAGGAAAACCGGGCGATGAAAACGCAATTTACTTTGAGCGAATGATAATTGTAAGAAATTAGTGAAAAATGTCACAACCATCGGTTGTGACATTTTTTTATCGCTTAAAGAAATATTGCATTATAAAAATTTCTGTGCTAAAATTAAGAAAAAACTTTAAGGGGAAGAAAGTTATGTTTCTTTTGGAAAAAGGAATTTGTGACTGCAAAATTGTTTTGCCGAAAGATGCTCATACTGTCGAAAAAACTGCGGCAGAAGAGCTCTCAAAATATATAGAAAAGGCCCTTGGTATCAAGCTTCCGATAATCTGTGAAGGGATCGCGGATGGCAAGTGCATCTACGTCGGAACGACGGAGTATGCAAAGAAGTTTGGCTTTATCGGAAAGTCGCTTGAAAACTGGATAATTGCAATGAAGGACGGAAATCTTGTCATTACAGGTGGCGAGTATAGAGGTGTTATCTATGCCGCATACCACTTTATCGAAGATCATCTCGGTGTTCGATGGTGGAACCCGTATGAAGAGGACATCCTTTCTCTTGACTCGCTTTCTCTTCCTGATGATTTATATCGCGAAGGCACTCCTGCTTTCCATTACCGCAAACCGCACATGGAGCCGCAGGAGGGAGCTGATGCTTTCCACTTTATGGCAAAGACGAGGACAAACGTTGTCTCTCCTCTTGATGATAATATCCCTGAGGGTATATACGATGAGCGTGTTCTCCGCTACGGTGGAGCTATGCAGTCGGGGCGTCCGCACCACGTCCACGTTCTCGGAAAATATTTCCCTGCGGACAAGTATTTCGACGAGCATCCCGAATGGTGGGCTTGGAACAATGTTCAGGGAAAACACATGAAGTCGGGAAGCTATTGCTTCTCAAACGAAGGATTTTTCAACGCTCTCCTCGGCAGGCTTCTTGAGATAATCAAGGAGGATATCGAGCTTTCCGAGAAGACGGGTGCAGAGGTGCCGTGTTTCTATTCACTCTCACTTGATGACATAAGTGCGGACTTCTTCTGTCAGTGTCCCGAGTGTTCAAAGGTTAGGGAAGAAGCGGGAGATACGGGATATACAATGAAGTTTGTAAACCGTATCGCTCGCGAGGTTAAAAAGGTTTACCCGTTTGTAAAGCTTGAGATTCTTATCTATTCAAACTTCGTAAATCCGCCGAAGGACGGAACTCTCCCTGAGAGCAACGTAATCTGCCGCCTTGCAAACCTCTTCAGCGATATGCTCCGCGGACCGCATTCACATACGAATAAATACGCGCTCGAGCTTATTGAAAGATGGGGAGATATCTGCAAGAGGGCAGGCTCGGACTTTTATATCTACGATTACATCTACACGATCCGTTACAGCTACCCGTTCCCGGTTTTCTTCCGTATGAAGGATATGGTGCAGACATATTACAAAAACGGCGTAAAGGGTATGTTTGTCGAAACGCAGAACTCCTTTGCAGACTGCATTGAGCTCAATAAGTATGTCCTTCTCCATCTCCTCGAAGACCCGAATGCGGATGTGGATTGGCTTATTTGCGACTTCACAAACCGCTACTACGGCCGCGCAGGAGAGTTTGTCCGTGAGTATTTTGAACTCCTCCGCGAGGCAATGGAAAGAAATTGCATGGGCGCTTACTGCGTAGGTGAGGACAGCCGCTTTAACTTCGTGGATTCAACTCTTGCGATTGCGGCAGAAAAGGTTTTTGAAAAGGCAAGAGCTGCCGTCAAGGGAGAGGTAACCTTCGAGCGCCGCGTAAACTGGCTTGCAAAGGCGCTTTACGGCACGATGATTTATAACTTCTTCGAGCTACGCCGTCAGGCAAAAGACCGTGGAGAGAGCTTTGACTTTGATATTAAGGAGCTCAAAGCGCGCGTGCTTGCGGCACTTTCCGATTATGCAAACACTCCGAAGGGTATTGCGGAGTGCAAGAACTTAAACCGCGCAGAACCGTTCCAGGTCGCGCTCAATATAGAGCAGGAGACTAAATTCTTCACAAACATTCCCGAAGAGAAAGAGGTTTTTGATATCCCCGAGGAAATCCGGGGAAACAACCCCGAGGATATCTATCAGTTCTCGCTTACAAATATGCCGAAGTATATGCATCGCTACGAGGTCGAAACAAACGGCCAGTCAGAGGTGAAAGATCCAGAAAGCTCTGCAAATAAGGTTCTTAAGCTTTCAAACGATGCGGCAAAAGGACTCCACATAGCCTATATGAGAGTGCCGACTTCGAAGAATGCCGAGAAGAAAAATCCGATCTACTTCAGAATGAACCAGAACGGCGAGGTCGTGGGAAAAAGCGAGCTTTACCGCGAGGATTTCGTTCAGGGGGGATATCACCTCTACAAGCTCGGAAGCTTTGAGAATATCGCATCCTCTTACGATGTAAGAATTTCTCTGCCGGGTGCAGGCGGCGCGGTAAACCTTACGGGGCTTGCCGTAACATTCCCGATGGATGCGTGTGACGTTTACGTTTCAATGAAGGTTACGGGTGAGGTTTTCGGCGGAAAAGAGACAGATGAAAATGCGCTTTATCTCGAGAGAATGATAGTTGTAAGAAAGTAAAGAAACACATAAAAATACCGCGGAAATTCCGCGGTATTTTTGCATTTAATAATACTGGAATTTTTATTTAATCTGTGATATACTATATAAGTAAAAATATATACTAATGTTATTTTACTTTTGAGGTGTTACATATATGGCTACCAAAAAGAAAAGAAAAACAACATCGCAGGCTACTGCAAGAAAGAGGACAAGCAGGGGAAAGAGGACATCTTCTCCAAAGCGCATAACGCAGAAGAAGCGCGCTCAGCTCAACCAGATTTGGGCTTTTGTCTCGTTCTTCTTTGCACTTCTCACTTTCCTTGCTCTTTTCCGTGTGGATGCAGGGTTTGTTAATTTAATAGGAAATGTCTTCCGTGGCGCTATCGGCACGGGCTTTATCGTATTGCCGTTTGCACTTGTTATGGTTGGTGTGCTTCTCATAATAAGTCGCGGAAAACCGATAAAGGGACGTGTTATCGCAACCTTACTCATTCCGTATTTTGTTGCTGCGGTTGCCCATTCGCTTGTCGGAACGGAGGAGCTCTCCTTTTCAGCTATAGTCAATGCTGAGAACTCATATATCGGCGGCGGTGTTCTTGCCGGATATCCTGCAGCACTTCTCGTTTCGTGGATAAGCCCGATTGCAACGGTGATTCTCTTTGTTGTAGCGGCTTTGTTCGATATACTTTTCGCTTTTAATCTTACAATTATGGGTGTTTATGACGGCGTACGAGGTTTCTTCGGGAATCTTCACTACGAGGTTGAGTATGAAGAAGAGGAAGAACCGGAAGAGAAAGAAGAAACTCCCAAAAAGGAATTGCCAAAGCCCTCTCGCCGCAAGCGTCCCATTATCGACATTCCGCTTGACGGAGAAAAAGTTCCCGAGCCTGAAGCTATGGAAGAGCCTGAAGAAGAACCGGCTATCTTCCCACCGGCAAACGTAAAAACTCCTGCCGAGGTGATTCTCGGAGAGGAAAAGCCGGAAGCAGAAGAAATCTCTCCCGAAGAGGCTGAAGAGATAAGAATTAACGAGGAAAACTTCACAAAAGATATTCTCGAAGCTATCGAGGAAAGTGAGAAAGCTGAAGCAGAGAAGGCGAGAAATCTCACCGAAGCAGCAGAAAACATGGGTGAGCCGATAAAGGAAGAGGAGAATAAGGCGATCTATTCCTATCCTCCCGTATCGCTTCTCAAAGCTCCCGAGGTTTCAAATGTTGCGTCTGCATCTGCCGAGCTTCAGTCAATCGGCATAAAGCTTCGCGAAACGGTCAGAAGCTTCGGAGTTGACATTAAGGTTGTAAACATCGTCCGAGGCCCGTCTGTAACTCGCTTTGAGGTTCAGCCTGATGCAGGTGTAAAGCTTGCAAAGATTACATCCCTTGCCGATGATATTGCTCTCGCTCTCGGTGCATCGGGCGTATTTATAGCACCTGTACCGAACAAAGCACTTATCGGTATTGAAATTCCGAACAAGAGTGTTCAGGTGGTAAATATCTCCGAGGTTATTGCATCCGAGGAGTTCACAAAGAACGAAAGCGACGTTGCGTTCGCTCTCGGTAAGGACATTTCAGGCAACTGTATTGCGTGTGATATTGCGCGCCTTCCGCACATGCTAATCGCAGGTACTACGGGTTCAGGTAAGTCCGTATGTATAAACTCGATTATCATAAGTATCCTCTACCGTTCAACTCCCGAGCAGGTTCGTCTTATTATGATTGACCCGAAGATGGTTGAGCTTGGCGTTTATAACGGCATTCCGCACCTTCTTGTTCCTGTTGTTACCGACCCGAAAAAGGCGGCAGGCGCACTTCAGTGGGCGGTATTTGAGATGATGAAGAGATATAAGCTATTCTCAGAGTGCGGTGTCCGCGATATGAAGTCATACAACAAGGCAGTTGCGAAGAGCGGTGAGGGCGAGCCGATGCCGAGCATCGTCATCGTTATCGACGAGCTTGCTGACCTTATGGTTGTTGCAAGAAAAGACGTAGAAGACTCGATTATGCGACTCAGCCAGATGGCGCGTGCGGCAGGCATGCATCTTATAATCGCGACGCAGCGCCCGTCCGTTGACGTTATAACGGGTGTTATCAAGTCAAATATTCCGTCGCGTATCGCATTTGCGGTAGCGTCAAAGATCGAGTCGAATATCATTCTCGGAAGCATGGGCGCAGAAAAGCTTATCGGCCGCGGTGATATGCTCTACGAGCCGATGGGTGCGTCAAAGCCGACCCGTGTCCAGGGCTGCTTCATCTCCTCTGACGAGGTTGAGGCTGTAGTTGACTTTGTAAAACAGGGAAGCAGTGCCGAGTACTCGCAGGATGTTATCGACCAGATTGAAAAGCAGGTCGAGAAAAATGAGGGAAACAGCGGAGATGCTTTTGCTGACGACGAGGATGCAGACGATATGCTCACAGCGGCTATCGATATCGTAGTAGAATCGGGTCAGGCATCGACATCAATGCTTCAGAGAAGACTCAAACTCGGCTATTCGCGTGCCGCTCGAATCATCGACCAGATGGAAGAACGCGGAATAGTCGGCGAGTTTGAAGGCTCAAAGCCGAGAAAGATTCTTATAACGCGCGACGAATGGCGCGAAATGAAAATGCGCAGAGAGGATATGTAAAGAACTTTATGCAGAACGGTTTTCTTCCTGTAAGTAAAAGCGATATGGAAAAGCGCGGATGGGATTGGTATGATTTCCTCTATATCACGGGGGATGCATACGTTGACCACCCGAGCTTTGGCGTTGCTGTAATATCGCGTGTACTTGAGGATGAGGGATACCGTGTCTGTATTCTCTCGCAACCCGATATCAAAAATCCGAAAGCGTTTTGTGAGTTTGGTAAACCGCGCCTCGGCGTTCTTGTAACGGGCGGAAATATCGACTCTATGGTTGCAAACTACACAGTCGCGAAAAACCGCCGCCACCGTGATGATTATACGCCGAGCGGAGTGGCAGGCAAGCGTCCTGACCGCGCCCTGAGCGCGTACTGCAAGGCGGTCCGGAGAGTTTATCCCGATGTTCCGATTGCCGCAGGCGGTCTTGAAGCCTCGCTTCGTCGCTTCGCACATTACGATTACTGGGACGATACCGTACGTCGCTCCGAGCTTATTGAGTCGGGTGCGGATATCCTTATGTTCGGCATGGGCGAGGATACCATAGTCCAGCTTGCAGAAAGCCTTGCGCAGGGGACTCCTGCTTCGGAAATAAAGAACATCAGGGGTACGGTTTATAAATCTAAAACTCTCGATGATTGCATCTATCCGTTTGTCACCGTGCCGTCGTATGACGAGGTGTCAAAGGACAAGAAAAAATATGCTCTTGCCGCAAAAATCGAGCAAGAGGAGCAGGATGCAATCCGTGGAAAGGCTGTTGTGCAGAAGCACGGTGACGTGTATGTCGTACAGACACCGCCTCCAATTCCGATTTCCACCGAACGTTTTGACCATGTTTATGAGCTTCCGTATATGAGAGATTATCATCCTTCGTATGAGAAATTCGGCGGCGTCAAGGCGATAGAAGAAGTTAAGTTTTCAATTATCCACAATCGCGGTTGCTTTGGTGGTTGTAACTTCTGCTCTCTCGCTTTTCATCAGGGAAGAATGATAAGCACCCGTAGCCATGATTCCGTTGTCGCGGAAGCGAGAAAGCTTACCGAAATGCCCGATTTCAAGGGATACATCCACGACGTTGGAGGACCTACGGCAAACTTCAGGCATACATCGTGTGAGGAACAGAAAAAGCGCGGAATGTGTAAGCGCAACTGCCTTGCACCAACTCCGTGCAAGAACTTAAATGTGTCTCATGACGACTATATAGAGCTTCTTCGTAGGCTTCGTGAAATTCCGAAGATAAAGCGAGTGTTTATCCGTTCGGGCGTCCGTTTTGACTACGTTATGGCGGATAAATCGGACGAGTTCTTCCGCGAGCTTGTAAAGTACCACGTAAGCGGTCAGTTGAAAGTAGCGCCTGAGCACTCGTGCGACAGCGTTCTCAAATATATGGGTAAACCTCATTTTGACGTTTACCGCCGTTTCTATAAAAAGTTCTTTGAGCTTGATGCGCAGTATAAGAAGAATCAGTTTCTGGTTCCTTATTTCATCTCGTCGCATCCCGGTTGTAAGCTTTCCGACGCGGTAAGGCTTGCGGAATATTTAAACAGCATCGGTCATATGCCGGAGCAGGTGCAGGACTTTTATCCGACACCGGGCACGGTTGCAACGTGTATGTACTATACAGGGATTGACCCGATGACAGGCGAGAGCGTGTACGTTCCGCGTGACCCGAAGGATAAAGCAATGCAGAGAGCTCTTCTTCAGTGGCGCCGTCCTGAGTGTCGCGCGCTCGTCAAGGAGGCTCTCATAAAAGCAGGCAGGGAAGACCTTATCGGAAATGCTAAGCGCTGTCTCATAAGACCTGATAAGGGGCAGACTGTCAGAAAAAAAGCTCCCGATGCGGCACGGCCGTATGAGGGAAGAAGACCAAAGAAAAAGGGGAAACGCTGATGCGGATTCTTGGAATAGACCCCGGATATGCGATTGTAGGCTACGGAGTTGTTGATACAAAGACAATGAAGCCCGAAGGCTACGGCGTAATCAGAACAGAGGCGAACATTCCCATTGAGGAAAGGCTCGCGGAGATTTACGACAATATGTGCGAACTTCTTAAGCTTTTTCGTCCCGATCACGTAGCGATAGAAAAGCTTTATTTCAATACAAACGAAAAAACAGCCATAAACGTAAGCCAGGCGAGAGGCGTTATAGTTCTTGCCTGTGTCAAAAGTGGTGTAAAGCTATATGAATATACACCGCTTCAGGTAAAGATGTCTGTTGTAGGATACGGCAGAGCGGAGAAGCTGCAGGTTCAGGATATGACAAAACGGCTTTTGGGGCTCGCGAAAATCCCAAAACCCGACGACGCGGCGGATGCTCTTGCAATCGCCCTTTGCCACGCAAACAGCATAGGAAACCTGCTTATGAATTTATAGCACCCGGAGGATAGGTTAATGTTCAGTTACTTAAACGGAAAAATTGCAGAGATAGGAAACGGAACCGTCACGGTAGATGTCGGCGGTGTAGGCTTTTCCTGCAACGCGTCAATTCAGACTCTCTCAAGAGTTGAGGTTGGAAGTGTTGCAAAGCTTTATACTTATCTGAACGTCCGCGAGGATGCTCTCGAGCTTTTTGGCTTTTACGACCGTGATGAGCTTGAGATGTTCCGTCTGCTTATATCTATTTCCGGAGTAGGCCCGAAGGTGGCTCTCTCTATCCTCTCGGCGGTAACTCCGTCCCAGCTTGTGCTCGCGCTTACCACGGGTGACGATAAGCCGATTCTCGCCGCAAACGGAGTTGGCAAGAAGCTTGCCGGCAGAATAATCCTCGAGCTTCGCGACAAGGTTGCAAAAGCTTCAATCAACGTGAAAGATATCGGTGTTGCGCCTGTTGCTATGGCAAGTACTTCTGCTGCACAGAGCGAGGCTATGGAAGCTCTCGTTTCGCTTGGATACGGAAAAGACGAAATTTCAAGTGCTCTCCGCGGTGCAGATGTATCCGAAATGAGCACGGAAGATATTATCAAGCTTGCTCTTGCAAGGCTTATGAGATAAGGGGTGATTTGCGATGAGCATTGAGTTTAACAATCCGACACCTGCGGAGTTTGCGGAAGAGGAACGTATGGTTTCCTCCATGCTCACAAACCGCGACGAAAATGAAAACGCGCTTCGCCCGAAAACGCTTGATGAATATATGGGTCAGGAAAAGGTCAAAGATATGCTTGCCGTATATATCGAGGCGGCACGCGGAAGAGGAGAGTCTCTTGACCACGTTCTCCTTTACGGTCCTCCGGGGCTTGGTAAAACCACGCTTGCGACTATCATCGCAAATGAGATGGGCGTAAATATAAGGACGACATCAGGCCCTGCGATTGAGAAGCCGGGCGACCTTGCCGCACTTCTCACGAGCCTTAACGAAAACGACATTCTCTTTATAGACGAGATTCACAGACTCAACCGAAGCATAGAGGAAATTCTCTATCCTGCGATGGAGGACTATGCGCTCGATATAATCATCGGCAAGGGTCCGTCAGCGCGAAGTGTTCGCCTTGGGCTCCATAAGTTCACGCTCATCGGCGCGACGACACGGGCAGGCCAGCTCACGTCACCGCTTCGTGACCGCTTCGGCGTAATTATGCGCCTTGAGCTTTATTCTCCTGATGAGCTCAAGGATATCGTAAGGCGCAGTGCAGACATTCTCGGCATACGAACAGACGATTCGGGCGCGGCTGAAATTGCAAAGCGAAGCCGCGGCACACCGCGTATCGCAAACCGAATCTTAAAGCGTGTCCGTGACTTTGCAGAAGTCCGCGCAGACGGTAAGATAGACCGTGCGGTTGCGGATATGGCGCTCTCGGCACTTGAGATTGACGAAATCGGTCTTGATATGACTGACCGCCGGGTTCTTGAAAGCATCATCTACAATTTCGGGGGAGGTCCCGTCGGACTTGATACGCTCGCCGCGACGATTGGTGAGGAAGCAATTACGATTGAAGACGTCGTAGAGCCATATCTTATGCAGTTTGGTTTCCTGAGCCGAACTCCGCGCGGAAGATGCGCAACGAAAAAAGCTTATGACCATCTCGGCATACCTTTTGAGGGCCAACTTGAGCTTTAAAAAATGTGGCGAAAAAGTTGGAAAAATGGCGAAGAAATCCTCTAAAACAGAGGGAAATTCAAAAATAATGTAATTATTGCTTGACATTTGAAGCGAACTTAGATATAATACAAGGAGATACTGAGTCAAGGTGGTTTCGTCTTGAGTAATTTCGATTGCACGAGCGATGAAGAATTGATCTCCCGTATAAGAAACGGTGAGGACGGTGCTGAAGAGGCGCTGATTCTTCGATATATGTCGTATGTCCGTAGCTTTTCAAGGTCCTACTTTTTAGCAGGTGGGGATTTTGAAGATATCATCCAGGAAGGTATGATAGGCGTTGTCAAAGCGATTTCGCAGTTTGACGCATCGCGCCACGCTTCATTCCGGACATTTGCGGCATCCTGCATAAAGAACAGGATTTATTCCGTAATCCGAAATTCCCAGAGGATGAAGAACTTACCGCTCAATAACTACATTTCTCTCGAAACCTTGCTTCCGTCAGATGCGCAGATTTCGGCGGTCTCTCCAGACCCTGCCGAGGGCGTTATAAACAGGGAAGCGTATGACGAGCTTCGTGCACGCGTCAAGGAGCTTTTGTCAAAGTTTGAGAAAACGGTTTTTGATTTGTACCTTGAGGGTCTTTCGTATTCGGAGATTTCCGAAAGGGTGTCAAAACCCGAAAAATCAGTAGATAATGCAGTACAGCGTATCCGAAAAAAGCTTTCTGCTTTGTCTCAATCAAATCAGGCGACATCGGGATTTCCCGTGTAGCAATATATTATCAAATGCCCAAGTAGCTTAAATCATTCAGAGCGCAATATGAGGTGTCGGTGAAAGTCCGTCCTGGGGCAAGTCTTAAGTCAAAGAGAGGGTAACAAAATGTACGAAGACAAGACATTAAAGTGCAAAGAATGCGGAGCAGAATTCGTATTCACAGCAGGCGAGCAGGAGTTCTATGCAGAGCGTGGCTTTATGAATGAGCCGCAGCGTTGCAAGGCTTGCCGCGACGCTCGTAAGGCTGCTAGCCGCGGTCCGAGAGAATACTTCACCGCTACATGCGCAGCTTGCGGCGGAGAGGCAAAGGTTCCGTTCGAGCCGAAGACTGACCGTCCTGTTTACTGCAGCGATTGCTTTGCAAAGATGCGCCAGGAAGACAATCAGTAATAATGTGAAAAAAGACCTTCATCCGAAGGTCTTTTTTTATTGCCTTTTTATGTCGTTTCGTGGTACAATAATGGTAACATTCATCGCTTGAGAGGAATTATGTATGAATAAGATTAACAAGAGAATACTTGCATCTGTTCAGAAGCCGGCGAGATACACCGGCGGAGAAAACAATGCAGTTGTGAAAAATAAAGAGAGTGTTGCTCTGCGCTTCGCGTTCTGTTTTCCGGATATTTACGAAATAGGTATGTCCCACCTCGGACTTCGCATACTCTACGGAGTAATGAATGAGCGTGAGGATATCTGGTGTGAGCGCGTTTTCGCACCGTGGACTGATATGGAAGAAGCTCTCCGCAAGAACGGTTCAAAGCTCTTTGCGCTTGAGAGCGGTGACCCTCTCTGCGACTTTGACATAGTCGGGTTTACTCTGCAGTACGAGATGTCTTATTCTGCAGTTCTCAATATGCTTGACCTGGGCGGAATTACCGTTCGCCGTGAGGAGCGCGGTGAGGATGAGCCTCTCGTCGTGGCAGGCGGTCCTTGCACCTACAACCCCGAGCCGCTTGCAGACTTTATAGATATTTTCAATATCGGCGAGGGTGAGGAGCAGATTTTAGAGCTTTGCGACCTTTATAAGAAGTGCAAGGCAGAGGGCAAGAGCAAAAAAGAGTTCCTCCGTGAGGCGGTAAATATAAAAGGCCTTTATATCCCGTCCTTGTATGATGTAGAATATAATGACGACGGCACGATTGCCTCCGTTACGGCAAAAGACGGCGCGCCGGATGTTGTCGTAAAGAGAATTATAGAAGATTTTGACAAGGTTTACGTTCCGAAGAAAGTCATCGTTCCATCGACCGAGATAGTTCACGACCGCGTGTCACTTGAGGTCTTCCGCGGCTGTATCCGCGGTTGCCGTTTCTGTCAGGCAGGCTATGCGTACCGCCCCGTTCGCGCGAAACACGCCGAAACGCTTATCGAACACGGCAAGGTTATGTGCGAGGAGTCAGGCTATGAGGAAATCTCGCTTGCATCGCTCTCAACGAGTGACTATAAAGAGCTTCCTGCTCTTGCTGACGGGCTTCTCGACTGGTGCGAACCGAGAAATATAAGCCTCCAGCTTCCGTCGCTTCGTGCGGACAATTTCTCCGTCGAGCTTATGCAGAGGATTCAGAAGGTCCGCTCCGGCGGTCTTACCTTTGCACCGGAAGCGGGAAGTGCAAGGCTTCGTGATGCGATAAACAAGAACCTCACCGAAGAAGAGATAATGAACGCCTGCCGTATAGCGTTTGAAAACGGCAGAAGTACGGTAAAGCTCTACTTCATGATAGGTCTTCCGACCGAAACTGACGAAGATATAAAGGGAATCGCGTCTCTTGCGCAGAAGATTCTTTGGCTCTGGAAAACTCACGCGACAAATAAAAAACGCGGTGTAAAGATAACGGTCAGCGCGGCGTGCTTCGTCCCGAAGCCGCATACGCCCTTCCAGTGGGAAGCGCAGAACACGAGAGAAGAGTTTGCTCGCAAAGCAGCTCTCCTTCGCGAGGCGATTACCGCAAAGACAATCACATATAACTGGCACGAGCCTGACGTCAGCTTCCTTGAAGCGGCATTTGCAAGAGGCGACCGCCGTCTCGGTCGCGTCATTGAAACCGCATGGAAAAAAGGTGCTCGCCTTGACGGTTGGGCAGAGCATTTCTCGCTCGACTTGTGGCTTGATGCTTTCCGTGAATGCGGAATCGACCCTGCGTTCCATGCTACACGCGCTCGCGGTCACGACGAAATCCTCCCGTGGGACCATATCTCAACGGGCGTGACAAAGAACTTCCTTGCGTGCGAGCGGGAAAAGGCATACCGCTCCGAAGCTTCTCCGAATTGCCGTGAGAAGTGTCTTGGATGCGGAGCGTCGAAGCTTCTTTGCGGAGGTAAGTGCGATGCGTAAGATAAGATTAATGTATAAAAAGCTCGGACGTGCAGTCTATATCTTTCATCTTGACATTATGCGCACATTCCAGCGCTCATTAAAGCGCGCAGGTGTGGACGTCAAGCATACAGAGGGCTTTAATCCACACCCGTATATCTCAATCGCGCTTCCGCTTTCTCTCGGATATATGGGCGAGTGCGAATTTCTTGATATGGTAGTGCTTGACGATATGCCGTGCGAGGAAATTGTCTCACGCCTCAACTCGGCGCTTCCTGAGGGAATAGAGGCTCTTGTAGCCTACGAGGGCGGTAGCCCCGTACGCGAAATCGCGTATTCTGAGTACGAAATCTCGCTTGAGTACGATAACGGCATCACGGACGACGGAGTGAAAAAGCTTTCAGAGCTTTTCTATAAAGATGAAATTATAGTAGTAAAGAAAAGTAAGCGCGGAGAGACGGAAACAAACATCGCTCCGATGATAAGAAAGACGAAGATTTCAGGTGAAGGGGATAAGGCGGTACTCTCCGCTATCCTCGCCGCAGGAAATACGTCTTTAAACCCCGAATACCTCATACGCGCCATCGAGAAATATCTCCCCGAGCTTACCCCCGACTTTGCCGAGTTTACGAGAAAGAACGTTCTGACGGAAAAACTCGCGGTATTCCGATAATTTTCAAAGAAAAACTTGACAACGTATATTTTAAGTGATATAATAGCAAAGCCGCATTGAGTGGGTTTATAAATTGCGCAAGCGATACCTACAAGAGCGAGACTCTAAAAAATGAGAGAGAGGTGCAACAACATGCAGGCAATTTTCGTTACAGGCGGAAAGCAGTACAAGGTTTCTGAGGGCGATGTCATCTTCGTTGAGAAGCTCGATTTTGAGGGCGAAACAGTAGAGTTTGACAATGTTCTTATGACAATCGACGGCGACGCTGTCAACGTAGGTACACCTAACGTTGCAGGTGCTAAGGTTACTGCAAAGCTTATCAAGAACGGCAAGTCAAAGAAGATCATGGTCTTCAAGTTCAAGGCGAAGAAGAACTACCGTCGTCGCCAGGGCCATCGTCAGCCGTACACTAAGCTTTCTATCGAAAAGATCAGCGTCTAATTTATGATTACGGTTAAGCTTTTAAAAAAAGGCGAAATTATCACAGGGTTTGACGTATCGGGACATTCCGGTTATGCGGAAGAGGGCAGTGATATAATCTGCGCCGCAGTCTCGAGTGCCGTAGGTCTTGCCGAAACGGTTATCAACGATTCGATAAAGGCAGAGGCGGAGGTAACTGTAGAACCCGAAGATGCAAGAGTTGCGCTCCTTGTTTTGGGGAAGCGTGATGAATGCGTTCCGGTGCTCTCCGGTTTTGAGCGTCATGTGACGGCTCTTGCGGAGGAGTATCCGAAGTACATTAAAGTTTTGGAGGTGCAGTTAAATGCTTAAGATCAGTATTCAGTTTTTTGCACATAAAAAGGGCGTAGGCTCCACAAAGAACGGCCGTGACTCTGAGTCAAAGCGTCTTGGTGTTAAGCGTGCGGACGGTCAGTTCGTTCTCGCAGGTAACATCCTCGTCCGTCAGCGTGGAACAAAGATCCATCCGGGTACAAACGTAAAGCGTGGCTCTGATGACACATTGTTTGCAACTGCAGACGGTGTAGTACGTTTCGAGCGCCTTGGTAAGGATAACAAGAAAGTTTCCATTTATCCGGTTGCTCAGTAAAAAACAAAGTTGTACGGGCAGGTTGTTTTGCGACCTGCCCGTATTATTTAATTTTGAAAATTACGTATATTTACATATATTATATATAATACCTAAGTAGAGGTGAAAGACGATGTTCGTTGATGTAGCAAGTGCAAAATTTATAGCAGGTCGCGGTGGCGACGGTGCAGTTGCGTTCCATAGAGAAAAGTATATCGCGGCAGGCGGTCCTGACGGCGGCGACGGCGGCGACGGCGGAAACGTTGTTCTCAAGGTTGATGACAATATGTCAACGCTCGTTGAGTTTCAGTATAAGAAAAAGTATAAGGCTGAAAACGGCTTCAACGGAAGCGGAAAGCGTTGCTCGGGAAAGCGCGGTAAGGATATAATCGTAAGAGTTCCGAGAGGAACGCTTGTTTATGATGTAGCAAGCGGCGCTCTGGTCAAGGATATGTCGGACGATGAACCGTTTATCATATGTAAAGGCGGACGTGGCGGCTGGGGCAACCAGCACTTTGCGACACCGACTCGCCAGGCTCCGCGTTTTGCGCGCCCGGGTCTTGACGGAGAAGAGCTTGAGGTGCGCCTTGAGCTTAAGCTTCTTGCAGACGTCGGGCTTGCAGGATTTCCGAATGTCGGAAAGTCAACTCTCCTTTCTGTTGTGAGTGCGGCACGCCCGAAGATAGCAAACTACCATTTCACCACCATCGTTCCGAATCTCGGCGTGGTGCGAGTTGATGAAAACTTCTCGTATGTTATGGCAGACATCCCGGGTATTATCGAGGGTGCGAGTGAGGGCGCAGGTCTTGGCCACCGCTTCCTTCGCCACATCGACAGATGCCGCCTTATAGTTCATATTGTTGATGTTTCCGGCAGCGAGGGCAGAGACCCGATAGCTGACTTTGAAGCAATAAACGAAGAGCTTGCACGTTATAACCCTGAGCTTGCGCGCCGTCCGCAGATTGTTGCGGCGAACAAGAGTGACCTTATCTACGACAGGGAAGTGGCGGACAAGTTCAAGGCCTATATCAGAAATCTCGGCTTTGAATACTTTGAGATGTCAGCGGCGACAAACGTTGGTGTCTCAGACCTTATGAGAAAGGTCGCAGAGGTTCTCTCAAAGCTTCCGCCGATTGAAACATACACTCCGACCTTCGTTCGCGAGGAAGAGGACTTTTCGAATCACGAGTTTACAATCAGCCGCCTTGACGGTGATGTCTATATGGTTGAGGGTAACTGGATAAAGCGTGCGATGGGCTCGGTAAACTTTGAGGATTATGAATCACGCATATACTTTGAGCGTCTCCTTCGCAAGTACGGCGTGTACGATGCTCTTGAGCAGAGGGGCGCAAAAGAGGGCGACACGATAATAATCTACACGATGGAATTTGAGTATATTAAATAATTTGAAAAACCGCCGAAAACTGAGCTTTTCGGCGGTTGAAAATTTTTGAAAAAATTGCAAAAAAATGCTTGACATTGACAGTTCTATAATGTAAAATATAAGAGCGTCTGTATGGGCGCACTATGCGATGAAACAGGAGATTGCTGCCTGAAGGCAGGTAACTTCTGTGGAGTATGTCCGACAATCGGGCGGCAGGAAGAACTGTGCAAAGGCTTGTGCTATGCGCAAAAGCGACTGCCGGAATTGGTGAAAACCCCTGTTACCAATCCGGTTTTTATAATGTCCGCAGATGAAACACGCGGATGAGTTGTGCAGGAATTCCGCCGCACGCAGAAAACTACGTGCGTTTAAGGAGGAAAAAACAATGGCAACAATTAGCAAGGAAATGATTCGTGTCCGCCTCAAGGCTTATGACCATCAGCTCATCGACCAGGCGGCAGAGCGTATCGTTGAAACAGCAAAGCGCAGCGGCGCTAAGGTTTCAGGTCCGATTCCGCTCCCGACTTCAAAGGAAGTCATCACTATTCTTCGCGCGGTGCACAAATATAAGGACAGCCGTGAGCAGTTCGAGCGCCGCACACACAAGCGTTTGATTGACATTCTCAAGCCGTCTAACGAAGCTGTCAAGGCTCTTATGTCTCTCGACCTTCCGGCCGGCGTTGAAATCGAAATCAAGCTTTAAAAAAGAAATGTACCATAGCTCTTGAATGTGCGGCGGACGGGGCGCAGGCAGAGTAAAGAGCGGGTCATGTTGGCGAAGAGCCAACCAATAACCTTAAAGGAGGAAAATATATGCAGAAGGCAATCATCGGAAGAAAAGTCGGTATGACTCAGATTTTCGACGATGCAGGCAGGGTTGTTCCTGTCACAGTCATCGAAGCAGGTCCGTGTGCCGTTGTTCAGAAGAAGACTGTTGAAAAAGACGGTTATGACGCTGTACAGCTCGGCTACGAGGACATTGCTGAGAAGAAGCTCACAAAGCCGGAAGCCGGCCACATGAAGAAGGCTGGCGTTTCCGCAAAGCGCATACTTAAAGAGTTCAAGCTCGAGGGCACAGAACTCAACGTAGGCGATGTTATCCGTGCAGATGTTTTCGCTGAGGGCGACGTTGTTGACGTCACAGGCGTAAGCAAGGGTAAGGGTACTGCAGGTACGGTCAAGCGTTTTGGCCAGCACATGCAGAACCACACACACGGTGTTGGTCCTGTTCACCGTAGCGCAGGTTCCATGGGTGCTAATACTGACCCGTCAAGAGTTATGCCGGGCACAAAGCTCCCGGGCCGCATGGGTGCAGAACAGGTAACAGTGCAGAACCTCGACGTTGTCAAGGTTGATGCCGAAACAAATATGATTGCAGTCCGTGGCGCAATCCCCGGTCCCCGTGGTGGATTTGTGTTCATTCGCGACGCTGTCAAGAACGTCTAAGCGAAAGGAGTTAGAAAGCTATGCCTAAGGCAACAGTTTATGATATGACCGGTAAGGCTGTTGGAGAGTTCGAACTTTCTGAAGCAGTATTCGGTATTGAGCCTGATAAGGTCGCTATGTTCGAAGCGGTTAAGAACCACCTCGCCAACTGCAGACAGGGCACGCAGAGTACTCTCACTCGTGCTGAGGTTCGCGGTGGCGGCAAGAAGCCGTGGCGCCAGAAGGGAACAGGCCGTGCCCGTCAGGGTTCCATCCGTTCTCCGCAGTGGACACACGGCGGAATCGCACTCGGCCCGAAGCCGCGTGACTATTCCTACCGTCTTAATAAGAAGTATCGCCGTCTTGCTCTTAAGAGCGCACTCTCCGCTAAAGCGGCTGCAGGCGAGATCGTAGTAGTCGATAACCTCAATCTCTCTGAGATTAAGACAAAGTCGATGGTTGCGTTCCTCGGCGCTGTTGAGGCAAACAAGGCACTCGTTGTTACACCTGAGGTTTGTGAGAACGTTGTAAAGAGCGCTCGTAACATCCCCGGTGTCAAGACAACAACAGCTACTATTATTAATGTATACGACATCCTCAACCATGACAAGTTCATTGTTGACAAAGCAGCAGTAGAAAAGATTCAGGAGGTGTTCGCATAATGAAGTCACCTTATGATATCATTAAGCGCCCGATAATCACCGAGCAGTCGATGGAGCGCGTCGCCGATAAGGTTTATGTCTTTGAGGTTGAAAAGACTGCGAACAAGATTGAAATCCGCCAGGCAATCGAAGAAATTTTCGGTGTAAAGGTTGCTAAGGTTAATACAATCAACGTTCTCGGTAAGGAAAAGAGAATGGGAGTCCACACAGGCTTCCGCCCCGATTTCAAGAAAGCAATCGTAACTCTTAAAGCTGACAGCAAGACGATTGAGTTCTTTGAGGGCATGGTGTAATAGCTGCGTTCTAAGCAGAATGTTACACCCAATACCATAAAGGAGGAAAAGTTTCAATGGCTGTAAAAACGTTTAAACCGACGACTCCGTCGAGACGTAATATGACCGTTACCGATTATCAGGTATTAAGCAACGTTAAGCCGGAAAAGAG
>JAFXJK010000081.1 GCA_017532355.1 Oscillospiraceae bacterium
ACTCAAACTTATGATTTCAGGGTGCGAAGCAGTTTTGGGTAAGGTGTTTTTCGTCTTAGAGAAATTAAAAAATGCGGGCATACTGACGTATGTCCACATTTTTTTGTGCACTATAAGCGGAAAACAGCAAGCCAAAACCGTATTCTCCCTAAGAAGCACCGCCGTATGCTTCAGCTTTTTTGTGTATAGGTTGATTGTTTTTGTTAAGGTATCATGTTTAGTCGTCCTCTAAAAATTTTGAGGGGGAAATTTTCAAGACCTCGGCAATTTTAAACAGCGTTTCCAAAGATACGCCGCGAATAGTGCCGGTGCCTTCGACTTGTGCGACAAAGTTAACGCTCTTACCAATAAGTTCAGCAAAGGCTTCCTGTGTATATCCAGACTTTTTTCTGTAATAAGCGATTTTCAGACCTAAAGTTATATATCGGTCGGGAAATTCAGTTTTCATACGCTCTCCTCCTTTGTCACGTTTATATTCTATCAACAAAAGAGGTAAAATATAATTGATTTAAATTACAATATTATTTACTTTGAGTAAATAATATTGTATAATGGTTAAAATGTGATTTTAGTTGAGAGGGAAAGAGCAGTGAGAGAGAATACCTGTTGTTTTTTAGGACACAGAAAAATTGAGGTAACGGATGAATTGAGAAGGAGTTTGCGTAATGACATTGAAAATTTGATTACGAAAGAAAATACCAGTATATTTCTTTTTGGCAGTAAAAGTCAGTTTGGTAGCTTGTGTTATCAAATTACCACTGAATTAAAGGCACATTATCCACAAATAAAAAGAGTTTATGTAAGAGCGGAATTTCCAAATGTGAGTGACGATTACGAAGCGTATTTGCTTCAGAGTTATGAAGAAACTTATTTTCCACCCAATATGATCAAGGCAGGCAAGGCTGCGTATGTTGAGAGAAATTGTGAAATGATAGATAAAAGCAAATTCTGTATAATGTATTTTGATAAGAACTATATGCCAACAACCAAAACGCAAGCAAAGAGCGAGTTGAGTAATTACAAAAGAAAAAGTGGTACAAAAATTGCTTATGAGTATGCGCTGAAGAAGCAAAAAATAATTATAAACATTTTTGAAGAAAAATAATGAGGCATTTCATTGTAGCTTGTCAGAAAACAACTGGGCGAGCAAAAAGCTGAAGCGAATTTTCGCTTCAGCTTTTTCTTGTATTTCTTATTCCTTTAAGAATAATATTCTTTGCGGCTATTGCGTCTTCTTTTGAAAGCGGCGGTACGCCGTCGAGAGGATATGGGATATCAAGCTCTTTGTATTTTGCTATTCCCATTGTGTGATACGGGAGAACGTCAAGAGCTTTCAATGTCTTAAGTTCTCCTATGAATTCACCGAGCTTTAAGAGGTCATCCTCGTTATCCGTAACGCCTTTTACAATAACAGTTCGTATCCAGAGGGGAATATTTTGTTCCGAAACGAGCTTTGCAAAGGAAAGTATGTTTGCGTTGCCTCTTCCGGTAAGTCCGCGGTGTGCATCGTCGCGAATGTGCTTGATATCAAGCATTGCGAGGTCTGTGAAGCTAAGTAGCTTAACATAGCTTTTTGCGTTTTTTTCGCTATAAGTTATGCCCGAAGTATCAAGACAGGTGTGGATTCCTCTCTTTTTTGCCTCAGAAAAAAGCTCTGTCACAAAATCGAGCTGCATGAGCGGCTCGCCACCCGTTACGGTGATGCCTCCGCTACTGTAAAAGGCACGATTTTTCTCAAATTCCGCAAGAAGCTCGCCGACGGTTGCAGAGCTTCCGCGGCCAATCTCCCATGTGTCGGGATTGTGGCAGTATTTACAACGCAGGGGGCAACCCTGCATAAAAACGACATATCGGATGCCGGGGCCGTCAAGTGTGCCGAAACTCTCTGTTGAATGGATGTAGCCCGTAGCCATTTGAAAATCAGAACTTTTCGTGGAAGGTTCGTGAAATAACCTCGTCCTGCTGCTCACGTGTAAGGTTGATGAAATTTACGGCATATCCGCTCACGCGAACTGTAAGCTGAGGGTATTTCTCGGGATGTTTCTGTGCATCGAGGAGAGTTTCTTTTGTGAAAACATTGACGTTTAAGTGGTGTCCGCCCTTTTGAACGTAGCTGTCAAGAAGGGCGACAAGGTTATCTATCTGAGCTTTGTTTGCAGCCATAATTTTTCCTCCGTTTGGTTAGATTTCGTCTGTGTCAAGACCTTCGAAAAGAGTCGGAGCAAAGCACGCACCGCCCTCGCATTCAAGGTCAACATCAATATCGCCGACGAAGATTTCGTCATCCTTTCCGAGTGCACCGGGGATGATGGAGAAGGTGTTTGAAATACCGTCTCTTGCATCGCGGAACGGAAGCTTTGCAACAGATGCAAGGGATGCAACAGCACCGTGTGTATCACGGCGGTGCATCGGGTTTGCGCCCGGAGCAAACGGTTCGCCTGCTTTTCTGCCGTCAGGCGTTGAGCCTGTGTTCTTACCGTAAACGACGTTTGAGGTGATGGTAAGAATCGACGTTGTCGGGATACTGTCGCGGTAGGTGTGGTTTTTCTTGATGTGTCCCATAAATCTGTGGACGATGTCGTACGCAATAGAGTCAACGCGGTCATCGTCGTTTCCGTATTTCGGGAAATCGCCCTCAACTTCGTAATCAACTGCAAGACCTGCTTCGTTTCTTATAACGCGTACCTTTGCGTACTTGATTGCGGAAAGGGAGTCGGCAACGACGGAAAGACCGGCAATGCCCGTTGCAAACCAGCGTGTGACCTTCTTGTCGTGAAGAGCCATCTGGATTTTCTCGTAGCAGTATTTGTCGTGCATATAGTGGATGATGTTGAGCGTGTTGACATATACGCCTGCAAGCCACTTCATCATCTCGTCGTATTTTGCCATAACGTCGTCATAATCAAGATATTCGCTCGTTATCGGGCGGTATTCGGGTGCAATCTGTTTGCCCGAGATTTCGTCAACACCGCCGTTGATAGCATAAAGAAGACACTTTGCGAGGTTTGCGCGGGCTCCGAAGAACTGCATCTCCTTGCCTACGCGCATCGAAGAAACACAGCAGGCGATAGCATAGTCGTCACCGTGTGTAACGCGCATAAGGTCATCGTTTTCGTACTGGACGGACGAGGTCTCGATGGAAATTTTTGCGCAATATCTCTTGAAGTTATCGGGAAGTCTTGTTGACCAGAGAACAGTGAGGTTTGGCTCGGGAGCAGGACCGAGGTTTGTGAGCGTGTGGAGATAGCGGTAGGACATTTTTGTGACGAGGTGACGTCCGTCAATCAGAATACCGCCGATTGACTCTGTGACCCACTGCGGATCGCCCGAGAAAAGAGCGTTGTATTCGGGGGTTCTCGCAAACTTAATCATACGGAGCTTCATTATGAAATGGTCAACCATTTCCTGAATCTCGCGCTCGGTGTACTTTCCTGACTTTATGTCGCGCTCGGCGTAAATGTCAAGGAAGGTTGAGGTTCTTCCGAGTGACATTGCCGCGCCGTTCTGCTCCTTTACTGCTGCGAGATAGCCAAAGTACAGCCACTGGATGGCTTCTTTCGTGTCGCGAGCAGGGCCTGAAATATCAAAGCCGTAAATCTCTGCCATTTTCTTCAAGTCTTCGAGTGCGCGAATCTGCTCTGAGAGCTCCTCGCGGTCGCGAATGACGTAAGAATACATAGCCGAACGGGTGGTAATCTTCTGTGCCTGCTTGTCTTCGATAAGGCGGTCAACACCGTAAAGGGCGACACGACGGTAGTCACCGATTATGCGACCTCTGCCGTAAGCGTCGGGAAGACCGGTTATGATATGGCTTGAGCGGCAAGCGCGCATTTCGGGGGTATATGCATCAAAAACACCTGCATTATGCGTTTTTCTGTGGAGAGTGAAGAATTCTTTCACTGACGGGTCAAGCTCATAGCCGTTGTCGCGACACGCTTTTTCAGCCATACGGATACCGCCGTAGGGCATAAGCGCACGCTTTAAGGGCTTATCCGTCTGGAAACCTACGATTTTTTCTTTATCACGGTCGAGATATCCCGGACCGTGAGAGACGATTGAAGAAATAATCTTCGTGTCCATATCGAGAACGCCGCCGGCTTCGCGCTCTGCCTTAAGAAGCTCGAGTGCTTTATCCCAGAGAGCAATAGTGTCCTCTGTCGGAGCTTCGAGAAAATCTTCATTGCCGTCATACGGAGTGTAGTTGTGGCGGATAAAGCTTCTCACATCTATTTCTTTTACCCATGTTCCGGTATCAAAGCCGTCCCATGCAGATGGAATGTTGTTCATGCTGTGTTCTCCTTTGTTGGTGTCTGTATCTATTATATATCCATAGCTTGCGCATATCAAGAGAAAAGTATAAGGAAACTACAAATTTCCTTATACTTTAAAAATCAGATTTTTGATAAAAATTTTGCCGCTGTTTTGAGAAGAAGGCGTTTTGTGCCAACTCCGTCAAACGCAATTTCGAGAAGGACATCGTTGCCGACAGGGCTTGTTGCCGTGACAAGACCGTCCTTGAATGCCTTGTGATGCACACGGTCACCGACAGAGAAAGACATCGCAGGAGCTGAAGCTGCAGGCTTTGCCGCGGCCGCAATGGATGAAGAAAACGAACTTGCAGACGGGGCTGATTTCTTCTTTGGTGCTTCGCTTTCGGCAAAGTAAGAGGTGTATGAGCGTTCTTCTCGCTTTGCATAGCCACCACCGAAGAAGTCTGAGGAAAAGCCTGTGTCGATTTCAGGGGATGCCTTTTTCTCACAGAGCGAGTCCGGAATTTCCGAGATAAAGCGCGAGAGCCTGCCGTACTTTGTCTGTCCGTACATCGTGCGAAGCTTTGCGTGTGTCATATAGAGAAGACGCTTTGCACGCGTAACGGCAACGTAGAAAAGTCGGCGCTCCTCTTCGATTTCGTTCGCATCAAGCGAGCGCATGCTCGGGAAGAGACCCTCTTCAAGACCGCAGACGAAAACAACGGGGAATTCAAGTCCCTTTGCGCTGTGGATAGTCATAAGCGTTACCGAGTCGTCGTCAGCGTTGTATTTGTCAAGGTCGGTATAGAGCGAGATTTCCTCCAAAAATCCCGAGAGTGTAGCGCCGTCCTGCTTCTCAAACTCTGCAAGCGAGGACTTAAGCTCCATTATGTTCTCAAGGCGTCCGCGTGATTCGACGTCGTTCTTTGCAATAAGCTCTGCGGTATATCCGCTTCCCTCAAGGAGAAGGTCATAGAGCTCGGTCATCGGAATCTCGCTTGATTTCTTTGTAAGCTCGGAAATAAAACCGGCAAAAGTCTCAAGCGCACTTGCAGCGGCAGAAGAAAACTCGGGAAAAGACTTTGCACGGCGTGCAATGTCAAACGGATATGTATGCTCGCGTTCTGCAACAGCCTCGAGAACCGTGACCGTCTTGTCACCGATTTTTCGGGACGGAACGTTTATAATTCGCTTTAAGCGGAGAGTGTCCGTCGGATTTGCGATAATACAGAGATATGCGAGAATGTCTTTGATTTCCGCGCGGTCAAAGAAGCGCATGCCGCCGAAGATGCGGTATGCTATACCTGCGCGCTGAAGCGAGCGTTCAAGCTGCATCGACTGTGCATTTGTGCGGTAGAGAATCGAGCAGTCAGAAAACGTTTTGCCTTCCGATTTGAGAGAAAGAATCTGCTCTGCGATATATTCTGCCTCATCGCGCTCGTCTGATGCGTTATACACAATCGGAGGCTCGCCTTCGCCCTCGGCGGTCCAGAGATTCTTGCCCTTTCTGCCCTCGTTATTTTTGATAACGGTATTTGCAATGTCGAGAATTTTCGTGGTCGAGCGGTAATTCTGCTCAAGGCGGATTGCCGTGCATCCAGAAAACTGCTCTTCAAAGCTTAAGATGTTTTCAATCGTTGCGCCGCGGAAGCTGTAAATGCTCTGATCGTCATCACCGACAACGCAGACGTTTCCGCTTCCTCCGGCGAGGAGTGCAGTGAGGAGATATTGCGCATGGTTTGTATCCTGATACTCATCAACGAGAACGTATCTGAACTTTTTGTGATAGTAAGAGAGAGCATCGGGATTTTCGGAGAGGAGATTTACCGCAAGCATGATGATGTCGTCAAAATCGAGCGCATTTGCGCCTTTGAGACGTGCCTGATATTTTTTATAAATTTCTGCTATCTTCTCTTCCTTGAAGTTTCCCGTGGCGTTTTCTGAAAACTTTTCGGGAGAGAGCATAGAGTCCTTTGCTCGGCTGATGATGTTCTGCACAGCCTTTGGCGGAAGTGCCTTTGTGTCGATATTTAGTTCAGCGCAAACGTCCTTAATAACGCGCTCGGAGTCCTGAGCGTCGTAAATCGTGAACGATGAAGAGTAGCCGAGACGGTCAATGTCGCGGCGAAGGATCCGGACACATGCCGAATGGAAGGTCTGCGCCCATATATCCTCTGCACCCTCGCCGATAACGCGGAGAAGTCGCTCTTTCATCTCGTTTGCCGCCTTGTTGGTAAAGGTGATTGCAAGAACCGACCACGGCGCGGCAGGTCGTACGGCACAGATTGCATCTGCGCTCTCTTTCAAAAATTCGTCGCCGCTATCGAGATACGCCTTTAAAATTTCGTAATCAGTATCGCCGATGTTTTCGGGAATATAGTCTGATTCATAGGCGTTGCCGAATTTTATTATATTCGCAATACGGTTGACTATAACCGTGGTTTTTCCGCTTCCTGCGCCTGCAAGCAAAAGGAGCGGACCTTCAGTTTTGAAGACCGCCTTTTTTTGCATATCATTTAAAAAGTTGAATCTGCGCTCAATGTGAGCGCGACGGAGAGCGAGAAAGCTCTCCTTTGAATAGTTAGAAAGCATAGTTTACACTCCAAAGAAAGCTGCGCCGATGATACCGGCGTCGTTGCCGAGCTCTGCGATGAGGAGAGCAGGCTTTCTGCCGTAGGTAGAATAGCATTCGCGGTCGATGATTTCGCGAAGCGGAGTGAGAAGGTTTTCACCCTCTTTTGAAATTCCGCCGCCAAAAATAATCGCTTCGGGGAAGAGAAGATTTATGATGTCAAGAACGCCGATTGAGAGATAACGGATATACTGCGAAACAACTGCGCTGCCGACGTTATCGCCTGCGCGCATTGCATCAAAAGCAGTTTTTCCGTTTACGTCTTCAAGTGTTTTTGCCACTTCCCAGAGCTTACTTTCAGGGTTTCTCTTCATTGCTTCACGAGTCTGATTTTTAAGAGCGGTAGCCGATGCGTAAAGCTCGAAGCATCCGCGACGTCCGCAGTTACACTCAATTCCGTCGGGGAAAAGGGAGATGTGTCCTATCTCTCCTGCCGCGCCGTTGCAGCCCGTGAAAATCTTCTTGTTAAATATAAGTCCCGAGCCGACACCCGTGCCGAGAGTAATCATGACCGCATCGTTATAGTCCTTTGCACAGCCTGCACGGACTTCGGCAAGAGCCGCGGCGTTTGCGTCGTTTCCGAGATAGCAGGGAAGACCTGTCTTTTCTGTTATGAAGCTTGCAAGCGGAGTGTTTACAAAGGGGATGTTGTTGCAGATAACAACGAGTCCCTCCCTGTCATCAACGTGGCCGGGAACACCGATGCCGATTGACGTGACGTTCTTGGCCGCCTCGTGCGCGAGAAGAGAGTTTATGACCTTTAGGATTTCAAGAAGGAGACCCTCTTCACCTTTGTCACAGATTGTGGGAGTGCTTGTCTTGTATAGCAGGCGTCCGTCATCGGAGACGAGGCCGCCTGCTATATTTGTACCACCGAGATCAATACCTATTTTCAAAGTTATACCTCCAATTTATTCCGGGAAACTGTTTGAGAGACGGGCGGAAAGCTCTTCTGCCGCGTTATATCCCATCTTCTTGTGACGGTTGTTCATAGCTGCAACCTCAATTATAACCGCGAGGTTACGACCGGGCTTTACCGGAACGGTGAGACACGGAATGTCTATACCGAGAATGTTCGTGTAGTTTGTCTCTGCGCCGAAACGGTCATACTGTTTGCCATCTTTCCAGATTTCGAGATTGATGACAAGGTCAATCTTTTCCGTGAGCTTGACAGAACCCATACCGAAGATACGGCGGACGTCAACGACGCCGATGCCGCGAAGCTCGATAAAGTGGCGGATGATTTCGGGAGCAGAGCCGACGATGCTCTTTGCAGAAACCTTTTTAAGCTCAACTGCATCGTCTGCAATAAGGCGATGTCCGCGCTTTACAAGCTCGATTGCAGTTTCGCTCTTACCGACACCGCTCTCGCCGAGAAGGAGAACGCCTTCACCGTAAACCTCAACGAGAACGCCGTGGCGCGTAATGCGCGGAGCGAGCTGAACGTTGAGATATGAGATGAGCGCCGCCATGAAGTTTGATGTAACCTCGGGGGTTCTGAAAATCGGCGTGCTGTATTTTTTTGCAACCTCGATTACTTCGGGATAAACCTCAAGGTTTCTTGTAAATACAACGAATGGAACGCCCTTTTCAAAAAGAACGTCAAAACGGTTGCGTCTTTCATCGGAAGAGAGAGTAGTGAGATACATCGTCTCAACGCGCCCCATAACCGCCGCACGGGTATGGTCAAAAAACTCATAGAAGCCTGAGAGCTGAAGCCCCGGACGGTTGATGTCCGTTGAGCTGATTTCGATATTCTCATAACCCTCGGGGCCGTATATAACCTCAAGAGAGAATTCTCTTTCCATTTCTTTTAAAGGGATTGTGTAATTTCCAACGTTGTTAGCGTCCACTTAAAACACCTCCGAAAAGGATAATATGTACTTTTATTATAACCGCTTTTGTGTCGGAATTCAATAGAGAATCACGTTCTCTGCTTTTCAAAAACGTACTTCTTCCGATAAGCGAGAGGGGAGAAACCTGTTCGGTTTCTGAAGCTTGCGATGAAGTGGCTGGCTGTAGAAAATCCTGCGTCCTGTGCAATATCGGTAACGGAGAGATTTGTCGTGAGGAGAAGATTTCGCGCAAAGTCGATTTTCAAGTCGTTTATGTATGAAGTAAAGCTTTTTTTCATAACGCGCTTGAACGAGCGGGAGAAATAGCTGTAGCTCATTGCAAAGCGCTCGGCGACAGCCTCCTCGCAAACGGAAGCGAAATTCTCGGTGCAGTATTCGCAAGCGGCGTAAATTATCTTCGCCGTTTCGTCGAGAGTTGAAAAAAGCTTTTCTCCGTCGTTCTTTTTCCAGACACGGGCGATTTTTGAAAAAAGTGAAAGTATTTCGCCGCGAAGCGCAAGCTCACAGCCAAAATCGTCACGCTTCCATTCTGAAAAAATATCATCGATGGTGTTCTTTATTCCAAAACAGAAAACATCATCTGCGGAGAGCTTTCGGATTTCCGAAAGGTCGTCACGGAAAAGAGGAAGAAGAAATTTTGTGTCGTATGAAGTGTCTCCGCTAAAACGCAGTATCTCGGGCGAGAATTTTATAACGAGGTATTTTCCTCGGTTTTTCTCCTTTGCATAGACCTCGTGAGCCTCGCGAGAGTTTATGATGATAAGTTCTCCTGTGGAGAAAGAAAGCTCCTCATCGTTTATCCAGACAGAAAGCGAGCAGTCTTCTGCGTACAAAATTTCGATATAATTGTGATAGTGTGGGGTGAGTCCGGGGATTTCACCGCCGCGCTCCATTTCTATGCAGAAAACAGATGTTTCTGCGTTGTTTCTTCTGGAAATTTTCTCCTCAAAAGCTTTCTTCATAATTCTCCCTCGACAAAAATTTGATATTTTGAAGCAATTATAATATATCATACTTTGTGTTAAAATGCTATACTTTTTAAAAAGGAGTGATTTTTATGAAATTAAACGAGATTTATAACTGCAAGAAAACTCCGAAAAGCCGTGAGGGGGCTATTGTCCGCGGTGACAACTACCGCTTTACGGTGCTTACGCCGCGGCTTATCCGAATGGAATATAACGAAAGCGGATACTTTGAAGACCGCGCAACGCAGGTTGTCACAAACCGAGACTTTGAAGTTCCAAAGTATTCGGCCACGGACGAGGGAGATGTCCTCACAATCAGAACGGAGTTTGTCGAGCTCATATACAAGAAAAAGCCTTTCTCAAAGTATTCGCTCACCGTCAATACCTATGCCGACGGCGCTATGATAAATATCTGGAAATATGACGTGGAAAGCGCAACAAACTTAAAGGGAACCTGCCGCACGCTTGACCGTGTCGAAGGAGCGTGCCCGCTTGAGAACGGCATTATGAGCAGGAACGCAACGCCTGTTCTCTTTGATGACAGCGATTCGCTCGTTATAAATGATGACGGCTGGGCTTCACCGCGAGAGGAGAAATACACTGATTGCTACCTCTTCTGCTACGGCTGTATGCCTGATAACTACAACTATAAGCTTGCTCTGCGCGAGTTCTATATGCTTACGGGCGCAACTCCGCTTCTTCCGAGGTTTTCGCTCGGTAACTGGTGGAGCAGATACCACGCCTACACGCAGGACGAATACACTTCTCTTATGGCACGCTTCAAAGCTGAGGGTGTTCCGTTTGCAGTTTCCGTAATTGATATCGACTGGCACTACATAAAGATTGACCCGAAGTACGGAAGCGGTTGGACGGGCTATACGTGGAATACGGAGCTTATTCCTGACTATAAGGGGCTTCTTTCACATCTCCACTCCGAGGGAATGGAAGTAACACTCAACGTTCACCCTGCAGAGGGAGTTGCGGCGCACGAGTCTATGTACACGGAAATGGCAAAGGCTATGGGCAAAGACCCGACGACCGAAGAAAAGGTGCTTTTTGAAATTGAAAACCCGAAGTTCCTTGAGAATTACTTTAACATTCTTCACCACCCGTATGAGGAAGACGGCGTAACATTCTGGTGGGTTGACTGGCAGCAGGGAAGCGTCACATCTGTTCCGGGGCTTGATCCGCTTTGGATGCTCAACCACTTTCACACGCTCGACAACGCAAGAAACGGAAAACGTCCGCTTATCCTCTCCCGTTACGCAGGCCCCGGCTCTCATCGCTATCCCGTAGGTTTTTCGGGAGATACGGTAAGTACGTGGCCGTCGCTTGAGTTCCAGCCGTATTTTACGGCGACTGCCTCAAATATCGGCTACGGCTGGTGGAGCCATGACATTGGCGGTCACATGCTCGGAAAACGCGATTGCGAGCTCGTCAGCCGTTGGATACAGCTTGGCGTATTCTCTCCGATTAACCGTCTCCACAGTTCTCCGAGCCCGTTTTTCGGCAAAGAACCGTGGAACTTTGACAAGATTTCGGAAATTACAATGAAGAAGTTCTTGCGTCTTCGCCATGAGCTCATTCCGTATATTTACTCGATGAACTTTCGCGCTCATACACTTGGCGAGCCGATCGTAATGCCGCTTTACTATACTTGGGACAACTTGATGTCACATGAGTATAAAAATGAGTTTACGTTCGGTACGGAAATGCTCGTTTCTCCGATTACAAAACCGCACGACAGTGATACGATGTGCGGAAGTGCCGATACATATCTCCCCGATGGTGTGTGGTATGACTTCTTCACAAACAGAAGATACGACGGAGGAAAGACATTTACGGCTTACCGCGAAATGTATGACATGCCTGTTTTCGTCAAAGCAGGCGGTATTGTCCCGATGGCAAAGCTTACCCACGTGAACGACGTCGAAAACCCCGAGAATATGAAGATAAAGGTCTTCGCAGGTGCGGATAACGTCTTTGAGCTTTATGAAGATGACGGTGTAAGCTATGAATATGAAAACGGAAAGTATGCCGTCACAAAGATGGAGCTTAAATGGAGCGATAAGCCGACCTTCACGATAGGAAAGCCTTCGGGCGAGAAGTCGGCAACTGTCGCGAAGAGAAATTATGAGATAGAGTTTATCGGAGTTGCTGAAACTGCCGTATCGGTTTCCGAGGGTGGAAAGGAAAAGACATTTACCGAAAACGTCAATGACGGTGTATTTACCGTGTGTGTTGAAAATGTTTCCGATGCTCTTACCGTTTCGTTCGCAAAGTCTGTCGAGCTTAAGAAAAATGATGTGAACGCGGATATCTGCAGAATTCTCCACATCGCAGAAATCGAGTTTGCAACAAAAGACGCTTTGTACGAAAAGCTTATGGGATGCAAGGGGAAAACCGAGATGCTCCGCGAGGTATGCAATGCAAACGTCAGTGACGACATAAAGCGCGCCCTTTGCGAAGTTATTACCGCAGAAGATTAAAGAAAAAGCAGAAACGATTGAATTCGTTTCTGCTTTTTATGTATCGCAACAATTTGGCGACAAACGGAGCTCTACGGTTGATAATAGTAACACAGATAAAGACAAAAGTCAACTCAAAAGAGGTAATTATTTCAACTCAAAATAGTTAAAATGATTTTGGGGTGATAATTATGAACATTGGCGAAGCGACGAAGTTAAGAATTATTGAGCTTTGTGAAAGAAAAGAAATAACAGTGAACAAGCTTGCGACATTAAGTGGAATAACACAGTCAACATTAAGTAATATTATTGGCGGAAGAAATAACAGTGCTACTGTATCAACAATAAAAAAGATTTGTGACGGACTTGATATTTCAATTCAGGACTTTTTTAAATCGAGTTTATTTGATAATCTCGAACAGGAAATAAAATAGGTGTCTGTTATGGAACTACCGAAACGAAAACCGACAAGATTTTCGGGATATGATTATTCAACCCCGGGCGCGTATTTTATAACGATTTGTACGCATAATAAAAAATGTTTGCTTTCAAATATTGTAGGGGCAATTCACGAATTGCCCGAAAATAAATTAACACAATATGGAGCATTTGTGAAGCAGATTATAGAAATGCTACCTTGCAGGTTTAATGTGTCGATTCCTAAATATGTTATTATGCCAAATCACATTCATCTGATTGTAGAAATCTACGACGATAATGAAAAACGGGCGATTCGTGAATCGCCCCTACAATGTCGCCGTTCTGTCATTGATAAAATGGTAGGTTTTTTGAAAATGAATGTGTCGAAGAAATTTCATAATGAAAACGCTGATAGAATATGGCAACGTTCTTTCCACGACCATATAATTCGAGGGGAAGAAGATTATAAAAAGATATGGGCATACATTGACACAAATGTTGCAAAGTGGGAAAAAGATTGTTTTTACGACAACAAAACAGAGCAGTGAAAATTCACTGCTCTGTTTGATATTTTATTACTTTCCTGCCTGCATCTCTGCAACTGCCTCAAGAACTGCATCTGCCATGAAGATGAGCTGCTCTTCGGAGAGACCGTAGAGCGGAAGGTGTGTGAAGCGCTTGTAGAAGACTTCTTCGCACACCGGGCAGGTCTTTGCAATGGAATCGCGGTCGTAGCCGTTTTCACGGATAACGTCAAAGCGGTAAAGCGGACCAAAGTGCGGAATGTTTGTAACACCCTTTTCGGTGAGCTTTTCCTTGAGTGTCTGGATGTCTCCGCCTGCCTTTGCAGGGTCAATCTGGAGAAGATACATGTGGTATGTCGGCTTGATATCGTCAGTATCAAGAATCTGCGGAATAATAGCATCATTCTCCGCAAAGCGGCGTGTGAGGTACTCTGCAGCAGCGCGACGCTCTGCGATAATCTTGTCGTTGCGCTCAAGCTGACGCTGGAGACCGAGAGCCTGAATTTCGGTTGTGGAGCTGTTGCCTGCAACGAAGTTCTTGTATTTGCCCTTGATTGAGGTAATGTCATAGAGCCAGTGGTCAATCTTCTGTGAGAAGTCAAGACCGAGGAAACGAGCGCGCTTCATATCGTCGGAAAATCCCGGGATTGTTGTGGTGAGGATACCGCCCTCGCCAAATGAGGTGATGTTCTTTACCTCGTGGAGAGAGAAGCCTGCAAAGTCACCGATTGTACCGATTCTGCGGCCCTTGTAGATTGCGCCGAAAGCGTGAGCCGCATCTTCGAGAACGAGGATGTTATGCTTTCTTGCGATTTCCATAATCGGGTCCATATCAACAGGGTATCCGCCGATATGTACAGGAACAATCATCTTTGTCTTGTCGGTAATCTTTTTCTCGACATCCTTCGGGTCCATATTGATTGTTCTCGGGTCAATGTCAGCAAAGACGAGCTTCGCGCCGACCGAGAGGGGATATGCCATGGTAGCGACGAAGGTGATAGCCGGAACGATAACTTCATCTCCGGGGCCGAGGTTTGCGTACTTGTAAGCAATCTCAAAGCCTGCTGTGCAGTTTGCTACGAAGGCACTGCCCTTCGTTCCGAGGTATTCATCAACCATAGCTTCTGCCTTTTCAACCTGAGAGCCGAGGGAGAGCTTTCCGGGAGGAGTTGAAATCTCGGAGAGTTTGTAAATCTCGTCCTTTATGCGTGAGTAGATAGCGTCGTATTCTGCGCCTTCACCCTGCATAAGGAATTTGATAACAGCAAGAGTGTCCTCTGCGTTGTAGTTTTCACCGACAGCCGCCCACGGTACTCGGGTTTCGCCTGTGTTGTATCTGAAATCTGTAGGTTTTTTAGCCATTTAAGACAATCCTTTCATTAATATTTGCACTTTCTAACATTTTAGTATAAAACGACCTAAAAGTCAAGTATTTTTTCATTGGATGGAGAAATTAAAATAAGAGTCTTGTACAAGTTGCCGCGGCAATAAAACCGGCGACTTCTGCCGCGAGTGCCGCAAAGACGGTATAACGCGTATCTTTTGCGCCTATGGAGCCGAAATATACGGCAAGAGTGTAGAACGTTGTTTCTGATGCTCCGAGCATAACGGCGGCGGTACGGCCTGCGAGAGAATTTACGCCGCAGGTACGAATAATATCGCTTCCGAAAGCGAGCGCCGCGCTTCCCGAGAGTGGACGCAGGAGAAGAAGCGGTGCACATTCGCGCGGGATTCTGAAAAAATCGGTAAAGGGGGAGAGCAGGCGGCAGATTATATCAAGCGCGCCCGAGGCTCTGAGCATATATATTGCCGCAAACAGTGCCGTAACACTCGGAAGCATTTTTGCAAGAGTATGCATCCCGTTTCCTGCGCCGACTACGAGGGCGTCATACACATCGCACTTTTTGAAAAGAGCATATCCGCCGACAAGAAGAAGGATTGTGGGAATGATAAGAGAGGTGAGAGTGTTCATTTATTTCTCCGTTTCTTATAAAGCTTTGCGCAGAGCTTTGCTGCTCCTATGCCGAACACCTGTGAGACGGCGGTTGCAATCCATACGGCAGGAAGAATGTCGAACGGGTTTTCTGCACCGAGAGAGGCGCGAATTGCCGCAACTGTCGTAGGAATAAGCTGAAGCGACGCTGTGTTTATGACAACAAGCATACACAAATCGTCCGATACATACGAGTTTCCCGTAAGACCGTAAAGTCCGCGTGCGGCAGAGATGCCTGCAGGAGTTGCGGCGTTTCCGAGCCCGAGGAGATTTGCGGAGACGTTTGCCGATATATCCTCAAGCACTTTGGGGGAGTTTTTCGCAGAAGGGAAAAGTCTTCGCAGTATGGGACGAAGAAGCTGTGTGAGCTTTCCGAGAAGACCGCTTCTCTTCATAACCTCAAGAAGCGAACTCCATAGAATTATCATTCCGCCGATGGAGAGAATGAGGTCTATACCTGCCCCTGCCCCCTCTGTGACGGACGCGGAAAGCTCGGGAATATTGCCATTTACTGCGGCACTGATAAGTGATATAAAAATCATAAATACCCATATTTTTCCCATCATAATGTGACAACCTCCAAGAAAAAATGACAAAAAACGCAATTTACTCTTGACAAAAAAAGACAATTTTGGTATCCTATATGTTGCTTGGAATTGGAGGAGAGAAAATGAAGACAACGGGAATAATCCGAAAGATTGACGATCTTGGAAGAATTGTTCTCCCTATAGAGCTTCGCAAGAAGATGGGCATCGGTCAACACGATGCTATTGAAATCTATGTTGATGGGGATAAAGTTATTCTGAAAAAGCACGAAACTGAGTGCATCTTCTGCGGAAGCAATAAGGATCTTTCGGAGTACAAGGGAAAGAGCGTTTGTGCAGTATGCAGACGCAATCTTTCAGAATAGGCATAACAAAAAAGCCGTAAACGATTTGGCAAAATCGTTTACGGCTTTTTTATTCTTTTAATCTTTCTTCCTTATAATTTCAGCTGTGTAGAAAGGCATAATCACAAGAAATGCAATGAGCGGGAGAAGCTCGCTTATCTCAAATGCTACCGTGTCATTAAACAGTGGAACAAGAAGTTCTGTCAGTATAAAGAATATGCCGACAAAGCAGGAGAAAACCGCGATGTTTTTTCTGTTCTTACCGAGCACGTGCGCACACGTTGCATATCCGAATACGAGAATTGAGATGTATGAGAGAATCAGAAAAACGTAGTTTGAAATTACGGGGTCCGTGATTTTTTCGCGGAATGTGACGATGAGAACAAAAGCTGTCCAGAAAACGGGAACCGCGGAGAAGATGCAGTATGCCGTGTCTTCGCGCTCTGCGAGTCCGTGTTTTCCAAGCGCGATAAATGAAACGCACGCATAAACGGAAAGAAGGACAAGAATAAGAGTAAGTGCGCTGAAATTGTCCGCGAGTGAAACGACGAGAGTTCCTGCGTATGCAAGGATGCACGCCGCACCCACAAAGGAAACTATCGGAAGTGCTTTTGCAAGGAAAACGGAGGAATACTTAATTCCGTTTTTGAGAAGAAAGGAGGCGATAGCTGCCAAAACAAGCGCTACTACACAAATAATGACAAGCCCGTAAGATGACGGGGAGTCAAGCTGTGTTGCGCGAAGGCTTGCTCCGCAGATGCCTGCTGTGAGCGGAAGAAGAAAAAGAATGGGGAGAAACTTCAGTTTGCTCTTCATAATATAATCACCGCCAGATTTATCTTTCAGACATTGGGATATATTCGCCTGTCTGCTTGAGCCACTTGTAAGCAGGACGGATGATTCTTCCGCCTGTCATTGCTTCTTCAATACGGTGTGCACAGAAGCCTGCCGCACGTGCGATGGCAAAAATCGGAGTGTAAAGAACCTCGGGAATACCGAGCATCTCATAAACAAGACCTGAATACATATCAACGTTTGCGCAGAGCGGCTTTGTAGAACCCTTGACGGTTCTGAAAACCTCGGGAGTGAGACGTTCGACTGATTCGATAAGCTCAAAGCGGTCGAGGAAGCCGTTCTTCTCGGCAAGGCTCTTTGCGTGAGCTTTAAGCATAACGGCACGTGGGTCGGAAATTGTATAAATCGCGTGGCCCATACCGTAAATTTTACCGCTCTTATCGCCTGCTTCCTTGTTGAGGATTTTTGCAAGATAAGAAGAAACCTCGTCATCACTCTTCCAGTTTTTGACGTTTGCTTCAATATCGCGGAGCATCTCTGCAACCTGCTTGTTTGCACCGCCGTGAAGCGGACCCTTGAGCGAGCAGAGAGCCGAAGCTATTGCAGAGTAGGTATCCGTACCAGATGAAGAGAGGACGCGCGTTGTAAAGGTGGAGTTATTACCACCACCGTGCTCTGCGTGGAGAATGAGGCACTTATCGAGAAGCTTTGCCTCTTCGTCGGTATATGCGCGGTCGGAGCGCATGCAGTAGAGAAGCATTTCTGCCGCGGACAAATCGTTCGGCGGAACGTGGAGATGCATGCTCTTGTTTTCGTAATAGTGGCGTCTTACCTGATATGCCTGAGCTGCGAGAATTGGCAGACGTGCTATGATGTCAAGAGACTGACGGAACATATTTTCGAGAGAAGTATCATCGGGGTTGTCATCAAAGGAGTAAAGCGTGAGAACACTTCTTGCGAGCTTATTCATGATGTTCGGGCTCGGAGCCTTGATAATCATATCCTCCGTAAAGTTGCGCGGAAGAGCTCTGTGGTGAGTGAGAACCTCGTTGAACTCGTTGAGCTCATCCTTCGTCGGAAGCTTTCCGACGAGGAGAAGATAAACAACCTCTTCAAAACCAAAGCGGTCCTCAGCTGTTATGCCGTTGATGATGTCAGCAACGTTTATGCCACGGTATGTGAGAATACCCTCGATCGGGAAGCGCTCACCGTCGATAACGGTATAACCGCGGACGTTACCAAGCCTTGTGACACCGGCCATAACACCTGTTCCGTCCTGGTTACGGAGTCCGCGCTTGATGTGCTGATTATCAAATTGATCGGCGCTTATAGAGTTCTTTTCGCTCCAGTCGCCGCATATTCTGTTAATGAATTTTTCACTTTCGTGAGAAAGAGTATTGGACATGTCAGGTCCTCCTGCTAAAGAAATAGTAGTATAAATACAATATAATAGATAATTGTATATTATTTAGGATGAATAGTCAATGCTTTTTTTGTCGGAGAAGAAAGGAGTGTCATAAGTGAAAAGGTTTTTGGCAGTGTGTTTTGCGGTATGGCTTTCTGTGTTTTTGATTCCTCTCATCGGAGTGCCGAAGAAGGAAAAAGATATACCTCCTCTACCGATACCATCGGAAGGGATAGGCGGCGGAGGAGAGACGGATTCATCGGTAATGGTGACATTAAATCGAGGCGGAGAGATTGAAACCCTCACTCTTTCAGACTATCTCGAAGGGGTAGTTGCGGCTGAAATGCCTGCGCTTTTTCCTGAAGAAGCTCTCAAGGCACAGGCTGTGGCGGCACGTACATACACAATGAAAAAACTGATATCAACCGCCGATAAATCGCATAACGGTGCGGCTTTGTGCGATAACCCGTCTCACTGTAAAGCCTATCAGCCTGTCAGCGCTGTTGCTGCGAGCTGGAGCGATAAAAGCGAAGAATATACGGCGAAGATACGGCGTGCGGTGAGTGAGACTGACGGCGAGATTCTTCTTTATGACGGAGAACCGATAAGCGCAGTTTTTCACTCGACTTCGTCGGGGGTTACAGAGAACGCGCGTGATGTATGGGGCGGAGATGCACCTTATCTTGTGAGCGTTAAGAGCGAGGGAGAGGAAGACTCTCCTCACTTTGAAGAGGAGAAGGAATTTACACCTGATGAATTCAAGAAGATTTTTGCGGAAAAATACACGCAGGCCGTCTTTGACGTAAATCCCGAAAACTGGGTTACGAATATTGCCCGTTCGGATGCAGGCGGCATTAAAACGCTTTCTGTCGGCGGCGTTTCCGTAAAGGGAAGTGATATGCGAGCGCTCTTTGGACTGAAGTCAACGAATTTTACACTTCTGTATGATAACGGAAAGATGAAATTCAGAACGCGCGGATATGGACACGGTGTGGGAATGAGCCAGTACGGAGCACGCTCTATGGCGCTTTCAGGCAAAAATTACGAGGAAATTCTGAAAAGCTATTATACGGGAGTAGAGCTTGGAAAAATAAATCAAAAAGCATCTTCATAAATCGGGGAAAATATGGTACAATAGACACAAATGAAAAGGATGTGAGATTTTGAACATACAGGAACTCATAAAGAAAATTTCAGAACATCCGTCGCCGACGGGCTTTGAGCATAATGCCGCGAAGCGCATAGCTGCGATTATGGAAAGATATGTCGACGATGTATCCGTAGATTCCATCGGTAATGTAATCGGCATCCGCAGGTGCGGAAAGAAAAAGGCAAAGTGTCTCCTTCTCGATGCTCACCTTGACGAAATCGGGCTCATCGTAACGGGGGAAAAGGACGGCTTTCTTACATTCTCCAACATCGGAGGAGTTGATCCGCGAATTCTGCCTGCAACGTGTGTGACCGTGCTTTCAGATCCCCCGAGAAGCGGGGTTATCACATCGGCTCCGCCACATCTCCAGTCGGCTGAGGAAAGCGATAAAACAGTTCCTTTGGACAGCCTATATATAGACGTCGGAGCAGAAGGTGAGTCAGGAATCCCGGTCGGGACTCCTGTCGTATTTGACTCGGGATTTTCGGTGCTTTCGGGAAAGAATATTTCTTCCCGTGCGCTTGATGACAGGGCGAGTCTTGCGGCGATACTTCGTGCGACAGAGCTCCTTAAAGGTAAGAAGCTCGGAATAGATATCGTTGTTGTTGCGAGCTGTCAGGAAGAGCTCGGATGCCGCGGAGCATCGGTCGCAGGATATACTGTAAACCCTGATGTTGCAATAGTTGTGGACGTTACACACGCGACAACACCGGGTGTTGACAAGTCGTTGAGCTTCACAGCCGGAAGCGGTGCTGCAATAGGCGTCGGACCGAATATGACAAGAAAGATTTCCGACGCGCTCATCGCAGTTGCGAAGGATAAGAAGATTCCGCATACCGTCGAGATAAGTCCGGGGCATTCGGGAACGAATGCATATACCGTTCAGGTGCTCCGTGAGGGTATCGCAACGGGTCTTCTCTCTATACCTCTCAAGTATATGCACACGCCTGTTGAAACCGTAAAGGAAAAAGATATTGAAGCTGTGGCGAAACTGATTTCAGAATTTGCGCAGGAGCTTTCCTCGGGAGGTGTCAAGCTTTGATTGAACTTTTAAAAACGCTTTGTGAACTCAACGGTCCTTCGAGTAACGAGGGAAAGGTGCGCGAATATATAAAGAACTACGCAAAGACGTATGCTGATGAAATACGTGAGGATGTTATGGGAAACCTCATAGTATTTAAAAAGGGAAAGAAGCGTCGCGAGAAGAAGCTTATGGTTTGCGCTCACATGGACGAGGTCGGGCTTATTATAACCGACATAACGGATGACGGGTACCTTAAGTTTGATTTTGTAGGCGGAGTTGATACGCGCGTCGTTATAGGAAAGAGAGTTCTTGTCGGTAAACGCGAGATTCCGGGAATAATCGGCTTCAAGGCTGTTCACCTCACGACTCCCGAGGAGAGGAAGAAAGCACCGAAGATAGGTGACCTTTGTATAGACATCGGCTGCGATAAGAAAGCCGCAGCTGAAAAGCTTGTATCGCGCGGTGATACTGCGGTTTTTGAAAGCCCGTTTGTGAAGCTTTCGGAAAACCGGGTCAAGGCACGTGCGCTTGATGACCGTTTTGGTTGTGCGGTAATGATGAAGCTTATGGCGGAAGAGCTTTTGTATGACACGTATTTCGCATTCACCGTCCAGGAAGAGGCAGGGCTTCGCGGAGCGACGACGGCGGCATATTCGGTAGCACCGGATTATGCGCTTGTTATTGAGGCAACGACGGCATCAGATATTCCGTTGTGTGAGGGAGCATCAAGGGTATGCTCGCTCGGAAACGGTGCCGTTATCGGATGTGCAGACCGCGGTACGATATACGACAAAAAGCTTTTTGCCGCATTGCGCGACATTGCAGAAAAAGAGGAAATACCCTGGCAGATAAAATCCCGTATCGCAGGAGGAACGGACGCAGGCAGAATTCACGTTTCAAGAAGCGGCGTTCGGACAACCTCGCTCTCTCTGCCGACAAGATACATCCATTCACCGTCATGTGTGGGTGATGTAAGGGATATGACGGCAGTGCTCAAACTTGCGCGTAAATTTGTAAATTCCGGGGAGGAAATTTTCAATGATTAGTTTAAAAAAGATTCTGGACAAGCTCTATGCGGTGAAATCTCCGTCGGGTTATGAAACTGCGATGGCAGAGGTTATCTCTGAAATAGCAGCTGACGCAGGGCTTGAATGCCACCGTGATGCACTCGGAAATCTCCTTGTTCACAGAAGGGGAGCGGGCAAGAAGTGCATACTCGATGCGCACTTGGATACTACGGGCGTTATGGCGACGTATATTGACGAGAACGGTTATGTCCGCTTTGATGCTCTCGGAGGTCTCTCGGCGGCAGACATTCAGAATGCCGAAGTTGAGTTTTTAAACGGAACTCGCGGCAGGATTTTCTATGAGGAAAAATGCGAGCTTTCAAAGAGAAAAATTTCCTCGCTTTATATCGATATCGGGGCAAAGGATGAGACTTCGGCGAGAGCACTTGTTCTCCCGGGCGATGCGGCCGTATTTTCAGGCAATGTGCGCGAGCTTTCGGGAGGAAGAATAATGGCACCGTATCTTGATAACCGTCTCGGATGTGCAATTCTCCTTCATACGCTTCTCTCGCTTAAAAAATGCGAGTATGACGTCTGGGGAGTGTTTGCGGCGCAGGAAGAGGTCGGGCTTCGCGGCGCAAAGGTGGCGGCATACGGGATTGATGCTGACTTTGCAATCGTGCTTGACGTTACTGACTCGCTTGATACTCCCGAGCATAAGGGGCACGGCGAGACGAAAATGTCAGGAGGGGCGGCAATAAAGATTATGGACCGCGCGTTCGTTGCACATCCTGCCGTTACGTCGGCGCTTGAGTCTGCGGCAGAAAAAGCAAATATCGCGTATCAGCGCGACGTTATAACCGTCGGAGGAACTGACGGCGGAAGTATAAATCTCACTCGCGGCGGAGTTCCGACGGGCGGAATAAGCGTAGCTGTAAGATATATGCATACACCGTGTGAGGTTGCAGATATGGAAGATGTCGAGTCAGCAGAAAAGCTTCTTTTGTATGTGCTTGAAAATCACTGTATAATTCTGTAAAAATAAATAAAATTGCAGTAGATTTTTTAAAAATAAGGTGTTATAATATAAAATAGCAATATATGGTTTACCAGAACAAGGAGGCGGCCATGGATTTAAAAATACTTAACAAGGACGGCGAAGAACTCTTCTCCCATTCCGCCAGAGAAATTGACACCGTGTACAACGGTGAATTCTCCGAAGGGGATAAGATAGTCGTTTCATCGACTCTTTGCGAGTTTCTTACCATTTCTCTCGACGATGTTCTCGGAGAAGTGACGGTATTCAACCCACAGGGTAAGTTTGAATACGAAATCCCGTCAAAAGCTTTTTCAATAATGTATTCAAAGGAAACTTTTGCAGGCGAAAAACACGCTATAAAGGTCCGCGAGGCCACTGACGAGGAAGCGTACGGTGTGAGAAACATAGCTCTCAACCCGTATGATATGCGTTGGCAGAAGAAATACTTCCCACACGCAAGCGCAAACTTCGTTACGCGTGACGACCCCTCATTCTTTGAGCGCAACGCGATTGACGGTGTCCACGAAACGGCAGGTCACGGTCCGTATCCGTACCATTCGTGGGCAGGCGGCGCAAGAGAGGACCTTGAGTATGTTCTCGATTTCGGCGCACCCGTTGAGGTTGAAAAGGTTGTTTTCTACCTCCGTGCAGACTTCCCGCACGATACATACTGGAAGAACATTGATGTTGAGTTCTCTGACGGCAGCCGTGCTACCGCAGAGTTCGATATGACGGGTGAAGGTCAGGAGCTTGTTCTCCCCGAGCCTGTTACAACGAAGAAAATCAAACTCACAAACTTTAAGCAGGTTTCCTATCCGCTTTCATGGGCGGCTCTCTCGGAAATCGAAGTTTACGGAAAATATATTAAGGAGGACTTAAGTAAAATGGAAATCAGAAACGCATCAAACCCGCGCGACATGAAGCACTACACAACTGAGCGCCTTCGTGAAGAGTTCCACATTTCAAAGCTCTTTACAAAGGACAACATCCGTATGGTTTACAGCCATATTGACAGAATCATTACGGCAGGAGCTATGCCTGTTTATCAGTCACTCAAGCTCTCAGCAGGTAAGGAACTCGCAGCAGATTACTTCCTCGAGCGCCGTGAGATGGGCTGCATCAACATCGGTGGCCCCGGTATCATCGAAATCGACGGTAAGGAATACGAGATGAATCCGCGTGACGGTATCTACATCGGCCGCGGAAACAAGGACATTGTTTTCAAGTGCGTAGATTCAGAGAATCCGCCGAAGTTCTACATATCTTCCTGCCCGGCTCACAAGGAATACCCGACAGTCAAGATTGATATCACAAAGGCTAAGAAGGTTCCGTGCGGCTCAACTGAAGAGTGCAACAAGCGCGTTATCAACCAGTACATCCATCCGGAAGTTATGCAGAGCTGCCAGCTTTCAATGGGCCTCACAAACCTCGAGCCCGGTTCAAGCTGGAACACAATGCCCTGCCATACTCATGACCGTCGTATGGAAGTTTATCTCTACCTCGATATGCAGGAGGATGACGTCGTATTCCATATGATGGGCGAGCCGAACGAGACACGCCACATCGTTATGAGAAATGAAGAAGCTGTTATCAGCCCGAGCTGGTCTATCCACTCAGGTGTTGGTACTCGCGCATATTCCTTTATATGGGCAATGTGCGGCGAAAATCAGGAATTTACAGACATGGACCATGTCGGAATGAAGGAGTTGTTCTAAAATGAGTAAAGTAAGTTTTGACCTCACAGGTAAGGTTGCACTCGTTACAGGTGCTTCCTACGGTATCGGCTATGCTATTGCAAAGGGTTTTGCAGGAGCAGGCGCAAAGATCGTTTTTAACGACATCAACCAGGAGCTTGTAGATCGTGGCCTCGCATCTTACAAGGCTGACGGTATTGATGCAAAGGGCTATGTTTGCGACGTTACAAACGAAGCTGCAGTTAATGAGCTCGTTGCAAAGATTGAGAAGGAAGTCGGCGTTATCGACATCCTCGTTAACAACGCAGGTATCATCAAGCGTATCCCGATGTGCGAGATGAGCGCAGAAGATTTCCGTAAGGTTGTCGATGTTGACCTCAACGCTCCGTTCATCGTTTCAAAGGCTGTTATCCCGTCTATGATCAAGAAGGGTCACGGCAAGATTATCAACATCTGCT
>JAFXJK010000082.1 GCA_017532355.1 Oscillospiraceae bacterium
AAGCCAGCTGAGCTGTTTTCCCTCTAAAAGTCCCTTGTATGCAAGGAATTTTCCTGCAAAGAGGATGCCCTGACCGCCAAATCCTGCTAAAAGTATCTGTGTTGTCATAGCTTATTTCTCCTCCTTCTGTGCGCTCTTGTCTTTATAAACTCCGAGCGGATAATAGGGAATCATATTCTCATCTACCCACTTGAGAGCATCATTCGGAGTCATACCCCAGTTTGTCGGGCAGGTGGAAACAACCTCGATGAGAGAGAAGCCCTTGCCTTCAACCTGATTCTTGAATGCCTTGAGGATTGCTTTTCCGGCAGCCTTGACATTCTTAACGCTGTTTACTGCAACGCGCTCGATATACTCAGGTCCGTCAAGAGTTGCGAGCATTTCGCTTACCTTGATCGGATAGCCTGCCGTTGTTACATCACGGCCATAGGGTGAAGTCTGAGTTACCTGACCCGGAAGCGATGTCGGAGCCATCTGACCGCCTGTCATACCGTAGATTGCGTTGTTTACGAAGATAACTGTTATATTCTCGTTTCTTGCTGCGGCATGGACAGTTTCTGCCATACCGATTGATGCAAGGTCGCCGTCTCCCTGATATGTAAAGATAATATTCTCGGGGAATGCGCGTTTGAGACCTGTTGCAACAGCCGGAGCACGGCCGTGAGCCGCCTCAACCATATCGCAGGAGAAATAATCATATGCCATAACAGAGCAACCGACCGGTGCAACACCGATTGCCTTGCCCTCGACGCCGAGCGCATCAATTGCTTCAGCGACAAGACGGTGGATTATACCGTGGGTGCAACCCGGGCAATAGTGAAGCGGTGCATCCGTCAATGCCTTGGGTTTTTGAAATACTACTGCCATTATTTGCAACCTCCCTTAACTTCCATAATCTTTGCGAGAACTTCTTCCGGTGCCGGAATCATACCACCGACACGGTTACAGAGGTATACAGGCTTCTTGCACTCTGTTGCAAGCTTGATATCCTCTATCATCTGTCCCATTGAAAGCTCAACGCTGATAAATGCCTTTACTTTATCTGCTGCCTCTGCAAGCGGCTTTTTCGGGAAGGGCCATACCGTGATCGGACGTATCATACCGACCTTGACGCCTTCTTTGCGAGCCTCAACAACTGCATTCTTTGCAACACGCGCTGCAATGCCGAATGCGACAACGCAGTATTCCGCATCATCCATCATAAAGCTTTCATATCTTACTTCATTCTCTTCAATGAGCTTATATCTCTCATAACGCTCGATGTTCTTCTCTTCGAGAATCTCGGGCTTCAAATAGAGAGAGTTGATGATGTTGTGCTCACGCTTGCCCTCTGTTCCCGTTACTGCCCACGGCTTTTCGATTGTTGCCGAGCTTTCCTCGGGAAGCTCAACCGGCTCCATCATCTGACCGAGTGTACCGTCGGAAAGAAGCATTGCGGGCATACGGTATTTTTCCGCAAGCTCGAATGCGAGAGCTGTCATATCAGCCATTTCCTGAACGGATTCGGGAGTGAGAACAATCATACGGTAGTCACCGTGGCCGCCGCCCTTTACCGACTGGAAGTAGTCGGACTGAGAAGGCTGAATGCCGCCGAGACCGGGGCCTCCGCGCTGAACATTTATGATAAGTGCCGGAAGGTCTGCACCTGCGATATAAGAGATACCCTCCTGCTTGAGCGAGATACCGGGGCTTGAAGAGGATGTCATAACTCTCTTACCTGTTCCCGCAACGCCGTATACCATATTGATAGCGGAGATTTCGCTCTCTGCCTGAAGGAATGTTCCTCCGATTTTCGGCATTCTCTTTGCCATGTACGCCGCAACCTCTGTCTGCGGTGTTATCGGATATCCGAAGTAGTGACGGCAACCCGCACGGATAGCGGCTTCCGCAATAGCTTCGTTACCTTTCATCAAAACTTTTTCTGCCATTTTCCGCACACCTCACTTTTCTACCGTTATGACGCAATCCGGGCACATTGTTGCACAGAATGCGCAAGCGATACATTTCTCCTGATCTGTTATCTCAGCAGGAGAATGACCTTTCTTATTGATTTTGTCTTTTGCAAGACGGATGATGCCCTTCGGGCATGCTGTGACACAGAGTCCGCAACCCTTACATATATCTGTGTCGAAGGTTACTTTAGCCATAATAGCACCCCTTTTTATAGAATTAAAATAGTTTTTCCTGTAGTTTAAGCTTGAAGAAGCTATCTATATTGGCTTCCTCGCAAAGCGATTTTTCCGCTGTTGTCATAACAACGGGAACACCACAAAGAGAGGCGAGCTCTTCTGCAAGCGCTTTTGTGTTTATAATATCGGATATTTTCGTTTCCGGACCAATGTTGGAGTTGTTAACGATCCCGGTAAACGGAATTCCTGCCGCGGCTTCTACCTCGCGGAACACCTCATAGGCTTCCTCTGCAGTTCTTGTCAGCGGGCGAAAGAAGTTTACGACGAAGAGATTGTCAAAATCATTCTCCTCAAGGATATACGGGCGATAGCGACCGAGGGCATATGCCCCTCTGTCATCGCCGCCGATATCCATAACAACCTTTTTATCGCGACGTTGGACAAGACCGTATATCTCCTGCGGAAGTGACGGCAAATCAACGCTTGTGTTTGCAAACGGAAGCGCTATTACTTCAACACCTGCCGCTTCAAGCTCACGCTGACTGTCCTTCGTTCTGAAATACGGGTTTACAACATCTATATCCGCGATTGCGACGGGGTGACCCACCTTTCGCAGATGAAGTGCAAAATTAACTGCGATATTTGTCTTTCCGCTTCCGTAGTGCCCGCAGAAAAGAGTTACTCTTTTATTTAAAGCGTTATTGTCCAATTGAATTTATCCTCGCACTTGCCCCACTGAATACCTGTGATGGTATCATAGAGCTTCTGGCTGACTTCGCCGATTGTGTTATTGTTGATGAGCATAACATCGTCCTTATAGCGGAGCTTTCCGACCGGGGAGATGACAGCAGCCGTTCCTGTTCCGAAGCACTCCTCAAGCTTGCCCGACTTCTGAGCCTCGATAAGCTCTTCAACAGATATCTTTCTCTCTTCAACAGTGTATCCCCAGGACTTGCAGACCTCAATTACGGAGTTTCTTGTGATACCTGGGAGAATGCTTCCGTTGAGCATCGGAGTGACGATCTTGCCGTCAATCTTGAAGAAGATGTTCATTGCGCCGACTTCTTCGATATATTTCCTCTCAACACCGTCGAGCCAGAGAACCTGTGAATAGCCTTCATCGTGTGCCTTTACCTGAGCCGCGAGAGAAGCTGCATAGTTGCCGCCTGTCTTTGCAAAGCCCATACCGCCCTTTACAGCGCGGACATAATCGTCTTCAATCCAGATTCCGACCGGTGCAAGGCCGCTTGCATAATATGCGCCCGACGGAGAGAGGATGATT
>JAFXJK010000083.1 GCA_017532355.1 Oscillospiraceae bacterium
TGTTGAAAAAAACTACATCGACGGCTCTCTCGCAGAGCTTGCAAAGACTTTGAATTACAACATGACCTCACTCTCTTACGAGATACGCCGGAGAACGGGGAAAACGTATCTCGACCTCGTTCACGAAAAGAGAATTTCTCGTGCGTGCTTCCTTCTTCGCAACACCACTCTCCCCGTTTCACAGATTATATATGAGGTCGGATACAGCAACGCAAGCTTCTTCCACCGTCTCTTCAAAAAGATAGTCGGTGTCTCGCCGAAAAAGGTGCGGACTGCAAATGCGGATGAACTCTCCTCATTACCGACATTCTCCCATACAGGAAAGGAATAAAAATAGTAAAAGAACTGCAGGAAAGCCCTCCTTGTGTAAAGGAGGGTGGCAGCCGCAGGCTGACGGGAGGATTGTTTGTGCAGCGACAACCCCTCCGTCACTTCGTGACACCTCCCCTTACACAGTGGAGGCTTGCAAAAGGAGGACACCCCTCCCCTACATTTTCATCTTTCAATTTTCCATTTTAAACTAAAAAGACCTGTGGATAGGCCACAGGTCTTTTGTTATGCTTCCATATCGCCGAGAAAGGCGCGGAGTTTTTCACTTTTGGGGTTTTCGAAAACGTCGTCGGGTTTGCCGTCCTCTTCAATTACGCCGTCCGCCATAAATATTACGCGGTCGGAAACGGAATGGGCAAACTTCATTTCGTGGGTGACGATAACCATCGTCATATTCGTTTCCGCAAGCTCGCGGATAACGCGGAGAACTTCCTGCGTGAGCTGGGGGTCGAGTGCCGACGTCGGCTCGTCAAAGAAGAGCACCTTCGGACTTAGCGCAAGCGCACGCGCGATAGCAACTCTCTGCTGCTGGCCGCCCGAAAGCTCGCAGGGGTAGTTACCCATCTTATCACCGAGGCCTACCCTCTCGAGGAGCGACTTTGCCTCTTCCTCAATCTCAGCGAGAATCTGCTTTTTATTCGCGCGGTAATCCTTCCTCTCCTTTGCGAGGAGCTTTGGCGCAAGGCTTACGTTATCAAGCGCGGTGTACTGCGGAAAGAGATTGAACGACTGGAAAACAAGACCGCAGGAAAGCTGCCAACGGCGCATTTCCTCACGGCTTATCTTCGCCACGTTGTTTTTATCAAAAACTACCTCACCGCCGATTGCAATCTTGCCGCGAGTCGGAACTTCCAGCGCATTAAGGCAACGCAAAAGTGTCGTCTTTCCGCTTCCGGAAGAGCCGATTATCGAAACAATCTCGCCCTCTTCCATCGAAAAGTCGATTCCCTTTAAAACTTCTACCTTGCCGAAGCTTTTATAGAGATTTTTAACTTCTAATATTGCCATATACCTTAACCTCTGTAATAGTTGAGTTTCTTTTCTATGTATCCGAAAAGAAGCGTGAGGATGCCGTTAAACGCGAGGAAGAAAAGACCCGTTGAGAAGAGCGGCCAGATAAGGCCCTGCTTCGTAAAGCGCTCTGCACACATGATGATTTCAGAGACCGCGATAACTCTCGCAAGAGACGTATCCTTTACAAGCGTAATGATTTCATTGCCCATAGGCGGAATGATTCTCTTTACCACCTGCGGAAGAACGACCTTGAAGAACGCCTGCGACTTCGTCATACCGAGCACCTGACAAGCTTCGTACTGGCCCTTGGAGATGCCCTCTATTCCACCGCGGTATATCTCGGAAAAGTATGCCGCGTAGTTTATGACGAACGCAATAAGCGCGGCTACCATTCTCTCGCGCATGGGAATATTCCAAAGAAGCCCCGGTGCGTACAAAACGACAAAAATTTGGAGCATCAGGGGCGTACCCCTGATGATCCAAACAAATGTGCGACTGATTAAACGTATCGGAGCAAATTTTGAAATAAACCGCAGTATTGCATTTTTACTTCTCGCCCAGAAGGCAAAGGGGCGAAGCTTCGACATCGAACCGAAAGAGATGATAAGTCCGAGCGGAATTGCCGCGACAAGCGTTACGGCAAAGATAATTCCGTTTTGCCCGAAGCCTTTCAGCAGCGAGGTGATTACTGCTTCAAAATTTGCCATGAATTAAATCTTCCTTTTATTCTTTGATAAGAAGGTCTGCGAGCTTATACTTTGCTGCGATTGTGTCGAGTGTGCCGTCAGCGATGAGCTCTGCGATTGTGTTGTTTGCAACTGTTGCCATATCAGATCCCTTGCGGAATGCGATACCGTACTCTTCCGGAGAGAACTCACGCTCAGCAACAACTACGAGGTCTGCAAAGTCTGTGCCCTCGCCGATGGAACCGATAGATGCAACGTAGTCAACGATTGCAACGTCTGCTGTGCCTGATGCGACGTCGAGAAGAGCCTTTGCCATAGAGTCAACCGGTGTGAAAGCAGCATCCTTGAAGAATTCTTCAGAAGTTGCGATTTCTTCACCTGCGCTGCCTGCCTCTGCAACAACAGAAGCACCGAGGATGCCCTCTGCATACTTTGCAGCGTTGTCCTTCTTTACAACCATAACCTGCTTGTTAGCCATGTAGGGGTTGGAGATTTCCATGTTTGCTTTTCTTTCGTCGGTAATTGTCATACCGTTCCAGATGCAGTCGATGTTCTTAGCGTTGAGCTCGATTTCCTTTGCATCCCAGTTAATTTCCTGGAACTTCGGGGTAACGCCGATCTTTTCGCAGACAGCTTCTGCAAACTCTGTTTCAAAACCGATAAGCTTTTCGCCTTCGTAGTAGTTCATCGGAGCAAAGAGAGTGATACCGATGACCATTTCGCCTTTTTCCATGATGTAGTCTGCATCGCTTGTAGCTGTAGCATCGCCACCGTCGGAAAGGACGTCGTTGTTTTCCTCTGCATTGTCACAGCCTGCGAAAAGGCATGTGAGCATCATTGCTGCGAGAATAAGTGCAAGAATTTTTTTCATTGTTTTTTCCTCCTGAATGTCATATCTTTTTTTAGCGTGACCTTATTATATCACATCACTTTATCATTGTAAAGTGAAAAATTGAAAAAGTTTTAAAATTTTTTTGAGAATTTTTATTTCGTCATTTTTTCCTGCTTTACCTTATGGTCGATAACGTGGCGTGAAGCGAGCTCGCGGTGGATATCCGAGAGGTCGATGCCTGCCTCAATCATAAGCACCATAACGTGGTACGCGAGGTCCGCAATCTCATAAATCGTCTCTGCCTTGTCCTCTGCCTTTGCGGCGATGATGACTTCCGTGCTCTCCTCGCCGACCTTCTTGAGAATTTTGTCAAGCCCCTTTTCGAAGAGATATGTGGTATATGAGCCCTCGGTCTTCTCTTCCTTTCTGCCCTTGATGAGGTTGATAAGTCCCTCGAGGGAAAATTCGTGGCGCTCTTCGCTTTCGAAAATCTTCTCCTCGAAGCACGAGAACGTTCCCTTATGGCAGGCAGGGCCGTCAGGCTCGACCATGACTACGAGCGCGTCGCGGTCGCAGTCGGCAGTAATGGAGACGATGTGCTGGTAGTTGCCGCTCGTCTCTCCTTTAAGCCAGAGCTCTTCTCTTGAGCGACTCCAGAAGCAGGTGAGCTCCTTTTCCATTGAGATTTTAAGGCTCTCGCGGTTCATATATGCAAGAGTGAGAACGCGCTTCGTCTCTGCGTCAACAACGATTGCAGGGATAAGACCGCGCTCGTCAAACTTTAAGCTTTCTATATCAAACATTTTCTCTCTTCCTTTCATATTCTCGTCGGGATGCCCGATTTTGCCATTTCCGCCTTGAGGTCGGAAATTTTTACGTCGCCGAAGTGGAAAATCGATGCCGCAAGACCTGCATCCACCTTCGGCAGAGTTTTAAACAGCGTTATGAAATCTTCGATTTTTCCTGCGCCGCCCGAGGCGATGACAGGAACATTTACCGCGTTTGAGACAGCCTCGAGCATCTCAAGGTCAAAACCGCCGCGGACACCGTCCGTATCGATTGAGTTAAGGCAGACCTCACCTGCGCCGAGGTCAACGCAGCGCTTTATCCACGAAACCGCTTCAAGCTCGGTTTCTTCACGTCCGCCCTTTGCGAAAACTTTAAAAACTCCGTTAACGCGCTTGACGTCTGCCGAGATGACAACGCACTGGTCGCCATACAGCTTTGCCGCCTCAAATATGAGGCTCGGGTTTCTTATGGCTCCCGAGTTTACGCTTACCTTGTCCGCGCCGCATTTTAAGACGCGGTCAAAATCGTCCGTCGTGTTTATGCCGCCGCCCACCGTGAGGGGGATGAAAACGCTCTTTGCCGTTTCGGTAAGGATGTCGGTAAAGAGGCGACGCCCCTCGGCAGATGCCGTGATGTCATAGAACACAAGCTCGTCCGCGCCGTTTGAGCTGTAGAACTTCGCAAGCTCTATCGGCGAGGAAACGTCATTTAAGTCCTTGAAGTTCACGCCTTTTACGACACGGCCGTCCTTGACGTCAAGACACGGGATAATTCTTTTTGTTATCATCGTGCCACCTCAATCGCTTCCTTTAAATCTATCGCGCCCGTGTAGTAAGCCTTTCCGACAATCGCGCCGTACAGCGAGAGAGCGGAGAGCGCGCGTATATCGTCAATCGTCGAGACACCGCCCGAAGCGACGATATTCATATCAAACTTTTTCTGCAAATCGCGATAAAGCTCGCGGTTTGTACCCTGCATCGCACCGTCTTTTGAGATGTCGGTGCAGATAAGCGTTTTTACGCCGATATCCTGCATCTTCCGGCAGAGCTCATCCGCCGTGATGTCGCTTTTTTCCGTCCAGCCGCGGATTGCAGCAAAGCCGTCCTTTATATCAACTCCGACGGCAATCTTCTCGCCAAACTCCGCAACCGCCGCACGTACAAACGCTTCGTCCTTTACTGCGGCTGTGCCGAGAATTATTCGGTCGATGCCTGCATCGATATACTTTCGGCAGACTTCCATTGAACGGATGCCGCCGCCGATCTCGCAGGAAAGACCCGTTTCGCTCTTTATGCGCGCGACAACGTCAAAGTTCGGGGTTTCGCCGCTCTTCGCGCCCTCTAAATCCACAAGGTGCACCCAGGTCGCGCCGGCAGCCTTGAAGTCGCGTGCGACAAGCCACGGTTCTTCGCTATACACCGTCATTTTTGCATAATCTCCGCGAAGGAGACGCACTGCCTTTTTTTCATATAAATCTATCGCCGGAAAAATCAGCATTTTTCTCCCTCCGTTTCACAGAATGCAGAAAGTATTGAAAGACCGACCTCACCGCTCTTTTCGGGGTGGAACTGGCAACCGTAGATGTTGCCGCGCCTGACCGCCGCGGTAAGCGGTGCGCCGTATTCGCTCACGGCACTCACCCACGCGTCATCCGTTTTTGCGTAGAACGAATGGACGAAATAGACGTAGTCGCCGTTCTTGATGTTTTTAAAAATAGGCGTGTCGTTTGTTATATCAAGCGCGTTCCAGCCGATGTGCGGAATTTTGAGGTCTTTCGGGATAACGTCCGCAATCGGGCGAACCTCTCCGGGTATGAGGCCGAGTCCGTCATGCTCGCCGTACTCGTAGCTTTTTTCAAAAAGGAGCTGCATACCGAGACATATACCGAGAACAGGCTTGCCCTTTGCCGCCTCATCGCACACAACGTCGCCAAGGCCTGACGCGAACAGCTTCTTTGCTGCATCGGAAAACGCTCCGACTCCGGGGAGAAGGACGTGAGATGCCGACCTTATTACCTCGGCGTCTGAAGTTACATGCGCCTCTTTCCCTATCTTTGCAAAAGATGCCTTGAGGGAAAAGAGGTTTCCGACACCGTAATCAACTATTGCTACCACTTAAAGAACTCCCTTCGTTGAGGGGATTTCGTTTGCGAAGTCCTTATCTATTGCCGTCGCCTTGCGAAGCGCACGGCCGCAAGCCTTGAACACTCCTTCGATTATGTGGTGAGAATTCTTTCCTGCAAGCTGACGGATGTGGAGCGTTACCTTTGCCTCGCGGACAAACGCAAGCCAGAACTCCTCGCAGAGCTCCGTGTCAAAATCTCCAACCTTCTCCGACGGGATTGAAAGGTCGCAAACGAGCGTTCCGCGGCCCGAAATATCGACTGCAGAAAGGATGAGCGCCTCGTCCATCGGGAGAGTTATGTCACCGTAGCGGCAGATACCCCGCTTGTCGCCGATTGCATCAGCGAAAGCAGAACCGAGAGCGATGCCGATATCCTCTGCGGTGTGGTGGCAGTCGACCTCTATATCGCCCTTGCAGTCAACCGTGAGGTCGTACGCCGCGTGGCGCGAAAAGAGCGTAAGCATGTGGTCAAGAAACGCACTTCCGCTTGAAATTTCGCTTTTTCCCGTACCGTCAAGATTGAGCGCAAGCTTAATTTTTGTTTCCGCAGTATTTCTCTCTATCTCTGCTTTTCTCATATCGTCATCTCCTTAAGAGTTTTGATAAGTGTTTCCATCTGTTTTCTGCTTCCGATTGTTATTCTGACAAACTCGGAAAGACGCGGTTTGTCAAAGTAGCGAACGAGGATTCCGCGGCGTTTGAGCTCGCGATAAAGCTCGCCCCCGTTCTTCGACGGTGGTGCGGCAAACACGAAGTTCGCCTTTGACGGAAGAACCAAGAAGCCGAGCTTTTTAAGCTCTTCCACGGTATATTCGCGGTTTTCTTCAATCTTTTTGCAGTTGCGTCTTGTGTATGCCTCGTCCTCGATAACCCCGATGCCTGCCGCCATCGTCATACGGTTTATGTTGTACGGATTTGTCGAGAAACGGAGGGTGTTGAGGTCGCATATCAGCTCGCGGTTTCCTATCGCAAAACCGAGTCTGCCTCCTGCCATCGAGCGCGACTTTGAGAAGGTCTGCGTGACAAGCAGGTTTTTGTATTTGGGAACGAGCGCAACTGCGCTCTCTGCGCCGAAATCAACATACGCCTCGTCAATAACTACGACGTTATCAGGATTTTTCGCGACAATCTCCTCGATGTCAGAGAGGGGCAGCGCAATACCTGTCGGTGCGTTGGGGTTTGCAATAAAAATCGTCTTGCCGATGCCGAAAAACTTCTCCTTGTCGACCGTGTAGTCCTCGAGAAGAGGAATCTCCTCATAGGCGATGTTGTTTACCGTTGCGAAAACGGGATAAAAGCCGTACGTGATGTCGCAGAACGCGGCACCCGTCCTCTCATCGCAGAACGCCATAAACGCGAAGTTTAAAATATCGTCCGAGCCGTTAGTGAAAATCACCTCATCCTCAGCTACACCGTAGAGAGAAGCAAGCTTCTTTGTAAGCGATGCACACTCGGGGTCAGAATAGAGCCGGAGACGTTTCGCCTCGCGCAGTGCTCCCTTTATCGCGCGCTTTGACGGCGGAAAGGGTGATTCGTTTGTATTGAGTTTTATGTACTTCATATCCTGCGGCTGTTCACCCGGAGTATATGGAGTAAGCTTTTTGTATTTATCACTGAAAAATCTGCTCATTATTTTTTATCCTCAAAACGAATTGTTGCGCTTCTTGCGTGTGCGGAAAGCCCCTCGGTCTCGGCAAAGAATGCCACGTCCTCGGCAACGCGCGAAAGTGCGTCGCGAGTGAAGTACGTATATTGTGACTTCTTTATAAAGTCATCCACCGAGAGCGGACTTGAAAATCTCGCCGTACCGCTTGTCGGAAGCGTGTGGTTCGGGCCTGCAAGGTAATCTCCTAAAGCCTCGGGACAGTTTCTTCCCATGAAGATTGAGCCTGCGTGGCGAACCTTATCGAGCAAATCAAACGGATTGTCAACGCAGAGCTCGAGATGCTCGGGGGCAAGCTCGTTTGAAAGCTCAATCGCGCCTGCGAGGTCATCGGTTATAAGAATCTTTCCGTTTTTATCTATCGACTCGCGCGCAATCTCATACCTCGGAAGTTCTTTGAGCTGAACTTCAATCTCCTCTGCGACTTCCTTTGCAAACGCATCAGAGTCGGTGATAAGCACCGCGCTTGCGAGCTTGTCATGCTCTGCCTGCGAAAGAAGGTCTGCCGCGATATGGCGCGGATCCGACTTGCCGTCAGAGATTACAAGGATTTCCGACGGGCCTGCAATCATATCAATCGCAACGCGACCGAAAACCTGACGCTTTGCCTCTGCGACGAATGCATTTCCCGGACCGACGATTTTATCGACCTTTGGGATGCTCTCCGTACCGTAAGCAAGTGCGGCAATCGCCTGAGCACCGCCGACCTTGAAAATCTTATTTACTCCTGCAATCTTTGCCGCGGCAAGGATAGCAGGGTTTATCTTTCCGTCAGCTGACGGCGGCGTTGTTATAACAACCTCGCGGCATCCTGCAACGAGAGCAGGGATAGAATCCATAAGCACGGTTGACGGATACGCCGCCGTGCCGCCCGGAACGTAGAGTCCTGCGCGGTCGAGGGGAATAATCTTCTGCCCCATAACCACGCCGTCAGTATCGTTTATAATAAAGCTCTGGCGCTTCTGCGCGCTGTGGAATTTCCTGATGTTTTCTGCGGCGGTCTTCAGAACTTCAATAAGGCGCGGAGAAACCGACTTCATCGCCTCGTCAAATTCCGCCTCGTTTACTTCAAGGGCAGAAAGCTCTGCCTTGTCAAAGCGACGCGAGTATTCAAAAAGTGCCGCATCGCCGTTTGTTTTAACGTTTTCAATAATCTCGGAAACAATCCCCGAGACGTCCGCCTCGGTATAGCTTCGGGCAAAAATTTCCTCGCGCGGAGTTTCCGAAACCTTTAAAATCTTTATCATGCCTTTGCCTCCCGGGAGCGCTCGATTTCCCTTACCACGCGCTCTATCTGCTCCGACTTGAACTTGAAGCTTGACTTGTTCGCAATAAGTCGCGCCGAAATCGGAACGATTGTTTCAAATACCTCAAGGTTGTTCTCCTTAAGCGTTGTTCCCGTTTCGACGATGTCAACTATGACATCGGAAAGTCCGAGAATCGGCGCAATCTCGATTGAGCCGTTTAAGTGAATTATATCAATATCGCGTCCCTTTTCGCGGTAATACTTTCCTGCGATATTACTAAACTTCGTCGCAACGCGGAGCGTTCTGTCCGTATTGTCGCGCCATTCCTTCGGTGCGGCAACAGCCATTCGGCAAACGCCGAGGCCGAGGTCGGAAAGCTCATAGACATCGGGCGCATATTCGAGGAGAATATCCTTTCCTGCAACGCCGATATCAGCGGCACCGCGCTCAACGTATATCGCAACGTCCGACGGCTTTACCCAGAAATAACGGACGCCTGCTTCTTTATTTTCAAAGATGAGCTTGCGGCTTTCTTCCAAAAGCTCAGGGCAAGGAAACCCTGCGGCGGCAAAAGTCGCATACACTTTTTCTCCGAGTCTGCCCTTTGGCAGCGCAACATTAAGCATTGTCAAGAACCTCCGTTATCTCTCCGTTTGAAAGCTTTACAAGTCTTTTGTATTTAAACTTCGGCGGAATCTTTCTCTGCGCGCTTACGCTCTCGTCGCGAGCTGAAATGTGCTCAACTGCGCGGCTGATGTTCGTCGCACTCTCGCCCTCTTCGTAAAGAAGAAGCGTATCCGCGTCAAAACGCTCGCCTGTTCTCTCAAGGTTTTTGAGCATATCAAGATATATCGCAAAGCCGATTGCGCCCGACTTCTTTCCCATCCTCTTCATGAGGTTATCGTATCTTCCGCCGGAGAGGATGCTTGCAGGAACTCCTTTTACAAATCCCTTAAAGACGATACCGTTGTAGTACTTTATATCGTCAACAACCGAGAAGTCTATTCTTACCTTATCCGCAAGACCGGAAGCCTTGAATGCATCGCATACTGAGCGAAGTTCGCGGAGATGCTCGTCACCTACCGCGATTTTTGAGAGCTTCTCCATAACCTTTTCAGGGCTACCGTACGAAGAAACGAGGATTTTAAGCATATCCGCTTCTTTGCTGTCACCGCAGATTGCAGAGATGCCGTGGACGTTCTTTTCTCCAATGCACTTTATGACCTCGCGTCTTTCATCATTTGAAAGCGACATTTTATCTATAATATCCGTAATGATTCCGATATGCGAAATATCAAGCACGCAATCATCTGAAATCTCAAGAAGGCTCTTCATTGCAAGCGACAGCACCTCAAAAACTGCATAATCATCAAGGTCTCCGATGCACTCGAGGCCTGCCTGCATAATCTCGCGGAAGCCCTCTGCCTCTTTCGTAACACGGTAAACATTCTCATTATAATAAAGCTTCTCTACGCAGCCTGACTCGTCCTTGCAGTTTTTGATTATAGAAAGCGTAACGTCGGGCTTTAATGCCTTCATTCGTCCGTTCGTATCGGTGAAGGTAATTACGCTGTCGGAAATGAGGAAGTCCTTGTTTCTGACATACAGGTCATACTCCTCGAACTTGCCCATTTTGTATTTTGAATAGCCGTATTTTTCGTACAGCTTGCGGAGAGCAAACACTACTCTCTCGTCGTTTTTAAGTACGCCAAGAATCTCGCTCATTTCTTCTCCTCCGCTGATAATTTAGAGAGCGCCGCGCGATATCCGCCGCTTCCGTAGTTGAGGCAACGGCTGACGCGGCTTATCGTCGCAGTGGAAACGTTTACCTCTTTTGAGATGTCCTGATAGTTTCTTCCCGAATCGAGAAGGCACGCAACGTCAAAACGCTGGCCCATATCCTGAACTTCCTTAATCGTACAGATATCCTCAAAGAATTTATAGCACTCGTCGACCGTTTCGAGCTTGAGAATAACCTCAAAAAGTCTGTCGAGCGATTTGGAACGAATTTCTGCCATTTTATATGCACTCCTTCGCATTTATTCACTTTCATATATTACCACTTTACTTCGCTAAAGTCAAGTGTAATTTTTGCTTCTTTTAAATAAAAGAGTGCACGCAGTTGGCAAGGGGACTCCTCCTGCCGCATGAGCTTCCCCTTGAGGTAGTGAGGCGAAGCCGAATGTCGGCGAGGTAGTGAATGACAGTCCGGGAAAGCCCTCCTTGCCTAAAGGAGGGGGGGACCAAGCGGAGCTTGGTGGGAGGATTCGGGCGATAAGGCTCCCCTTGAGGGGAGCTCGCGAACATCGCGAGACTGAGGGGTAGTCTCTCCCGTCGGCTTGTTGCCGAGGTAACTTTTCCAAAACATTTACTTTGTATGTCCTGCCGGACGGGCTTTCTTTTGTCGCGACAAAA
>JAFXJK010000084.1 GCA_017532355.1 Oscillospiraceae bacterium
AAGCTCATCCGCGAGCTCAAGATTGAGGGTGGCTGTAACGTTCAGTTTGCGCTCAATCCGAATTCAAGCGAGTATTACCTCATTGAGGTCAATCCGCGCGTTTCACGTTCATCCGCGCTTGCTTCAAAGGCGAGCGGATACCCGATTGCACGCGTAACCGCAAAGATTGCAGTTGGTATGACTCTTGACGAAATTCCGCTTGCAGGAGCAACGGCAGCAAAGCCACCGGTGCTCGACTATATAATTGCAAAGCTTCCGAGATTCCCGTTTGATAAGTTCACGCAGGCATCAAATATGCTCGGAACACAGATGAAGGCAACGGGCGAGATTATGGGCATCGGCTCAAACCTCTCCGAGTGTCTCCTCAAGAGTGTGCGTTCTCTTGAAAACGGTGCTTACCACTTCAACCACCCGAAGTTTGACGGTATGAAGAAGGAAGCTCTTATCGAGTATATCAGCGAGTTCCACGACGACAACCTCTTCGCGATTGCAGAGGCGTTCTGGCTCGGCGCAAATATTGACGAGGTTCACAAGGTAACGGGCATCACTCCGTTCTTCCTTGAGGCATTCAAGCAGATTACAGATGCTGAAAAGAAGATTGAGAGCAATAAGTTTGACCTCGACACACTCATTGAGGCAAAGAAGCTCGGCTTCTGCGACCGCTACATCGCAAAGCTTTGGAACATCACAGAGCGTGAGGTCTTTGACTTCAGAAAGAAGAACAATCTATTCCCGATTTACAAGATGGTAGATACGAGCCATACGGGTGCATATATTCCGTATTTCTATTCTTCCTATACGGGCGAGAATCAGAGCAGACTCGGCGACAGAAAGAAAATTGTTGTTCTCGGCGCAGGCCCGATAAGAATCGGTCAGGGCGTTGAGTTTGACTACTCAACCGTTCACGCTGTAACGACAATCAAGAAGTCGGGATACGAAGCAATCATTATAAACAACAACCCCGAAACAGTTTCCACAGACTACACAACTGCCGACAAGCTTTACTTCGAGCCGCTTACGACAGAGGATGTTATGAACATAATCGAGTTTGAAAAGCCGGAGGGCGTTGTTGCGTCTCTCGGCGGTCAGACTGCAATCAACCTCGCAGAGCCGCTTCGCGCTCACGGTGTAAAGATTATCGGAACTGACTGTGACGCTATCGAGCGCGCAGAAAACCGTGACAGTTTTGAAAAAGTGCTCAAGTCTCTTGATATTCCGCAGCCGAAGGGTCGTGCGGTTACGAAGATTGAGGATGGTATTTCCGCAGCAAACGAAATCGGCTACCCCGTTCTCGTCCGCCCGAGCTTTGTTCTCGGCGGTCGTGCAATGCAGATAGTAAGCAACGAGGAACAGCTCCGTCAGTATCTCCGCACAGCGGTTGAGATTGACGAGGACAAGCCCGTTCTTGTTGACAAGTACATTCAGGGCAAGGAAGTCGAGATTGATGCTATCTGCGACGGTCGCGACGTTTTCGTTCCCGGCATTATGGAGCTTGTTGAGAGAACAGGCGTCCACAGCGGTGACTCCATAAGCGTTTACCCGACCTTCTCAATTTCCGACAAGGTAAAGGGAACGATTCTCCAGTATGCAAAAAAGCTCGGTCTTGGTATCGGCATTGTCGGTCTTTACAATATCCAGTTCATCGTTGACAAGGACGATAATGTATTCATTATCGAGGTTAATCCGCGCTCATCAAGAACAGTTCCGTTCCTTTCAAAGGCTACCGGATACTCGCTTGCAGACATTGCAACAGAGGTAATCCTCGGAAAAAGTCTCAAGGAGCTTGGAATATTCGATATCTACCCTGAAGAGAAGAAGCGTTGGTACGTAAAAGTTCCGGTATTCTCATTCAACAAAATCCGCGGCCTTGATGCTTACCTCTCACCTGAGATGAAGTCAACGGGTGAGGCAATCGGCTACGACGATAAGTTGAACCGTGCTCTTTACAAGGCACTTCAGGCATCAGGCATGCACCTTCAGAACTACGGAACGGTATTTGCGACAATCGCGGACAAGGATAAGGAAGAAGCGCTTCCACTTATCCGTCGCTTCTACAACCTAGGCTTCAACATTCAGGCAACCGAGGGAACGGCGAAGTTCCTCAAGGAAAACGGAATCAGAACACATATTCTCGCAAAGATAAGCGACGGCTCGGAAGAGATTCCCGACGCTCTCCGTCAGGGACACATTGCATACGTCATCAACACACGTGACCCCGGCTCAACAGGTCAGGAGAGTGACGGTGCTGAAATCCGCCGCCTTGCTACGGATAACAACGTTACAATCTTCACTGCACTTGATACTGTTCGCGTCCTTCTTGATGTTCTCGAAGAAACAACGCTTACAATTTCCACAATTGATGCATAGGTGATTTGATGAAACAGTCAATTTTCAAAATCATATCAAACAAGCCGCTCAATGCAACTGTCTATAAGATGGAGCTTTCGGGCGACACGTCGGATTGCGTCTGCGGCGGCTTTGTAAATATCGCTCTTTCGGGAAAGTTTCTCCGCCGTCCGATTTCCGTCTGCGATATTGTCGGCGATGTCCTGACGGTTATTTATAAGGTAGTCGGAAAGGGAACGGAGCAGCTTTCGGAAATGAAAGCGGGTGAGGAGCTTGACATCCTCACGGGCCTCGGCAACGGCTATGACCTTACGCTTTCGGGAGAGAAACCGCTTCTTATCGGTGGCGGTGTCGGCGTTCCGCCGATGTATCTCCTCGCAAAGCGTCTCATCGCGGAAGGCAAGAAAGTTTCTGTCATTCTCGGATTTAACAGAGCGGACGAGATTTTTTACAAGAGCGAATTTGAAGCTCTTGGCGCCGAGGTTTACGTCACAACGGTTGACGGCTCGGAAGGCATCCGCGGCTTTGTTACAGACGCGATGAAGAATCTTTCGTATTCATACATCTACACCTGCGGTCCTGAGCCAATGCTCCGCGCGGTATATTCCGCATCCGAGACAAGCGCACAGTTCAGCTTTGAAGAGAGAATGGGCTGCGGCTTTGGCGCGTGCATGGGATGCTCCTGTAAGACCGTCACGGGATACAAGAGAATCTGCAAAGAAGGCCCGGTGCTTCGGAAGGAGGAAATCTTATGGGAAGCTTAAACGTAAACCTCTGCGGTATAGAGCTTGAAAACCCCGTAATTCCTGCAAGCGGCACATTTGGCTTTGGCTATGAATTTGCAGAAATTTACGATATAAACTGCCTTGGAACATTCTCGTTCAAGGGTACAACGCGTGACCCACGATTCGGAAACCCCACACCGCGAATCGCGGAGTGTACGGCAGGTATGATAAACGCCGTAGGTCTTCAGAATCCGGGCGTTGACAAGGTAATTTCAGAGGAGCTTCCGAAGCTCTTTAAGGTGTTTCACAAGCCCGTTATGGCAAATGTCTCAGGCTTCTCAGTTGAGGACTATGCCTACACCTGCGAGAGACTTTCGGAGATAGACGAAATCGGCTGGCTTGAAGTAAACATAAGCTGTCCGAACGTCCACGGTGGCGGTATGAGCTTCGGCACAAACGCGTCAGCTGCCGCAGAAGTCACCGCGGCGGTCAGAAAGGTAACGAAAAAACCTATTATCATAAAGCTCTCGCCGAACGTAACGGACATTGCGGAAATCGCAAAGGCGTGTGAAGCGGCAGGTGCTGACGGTATCAGCCTTATAAATACGCTTCTCGGAATGAGAATTAACTTAAAAACAAGAAAACCCGTCATCGCAAACAAGATGGGCGGTTTTTCGGGAAGTGCAATCTTCCCGGTAGCGGTACGTATGGTCTGTCAGGTTGCAAACGCGGTTAAAGTCCCCGTCGTCGGAATGGGCGGTGTCGGAAATGCCGAGGATGTAATCGAAATGATGATGGCAGGCGCAACAGCGGTAGAAGTGGGTGCTGCAAACCTCATAAATCCGACGGTCTGCCGTGACATAATCGAAGACCTTCCGCGCGTTATGGAAAAATACGGAATACGCGATTTGAAAGAAATAATAGGAGTGGCAAAATAATGGGAAGAGACGTTATTGTAGCATGCGATTTTAAGAGCAAGGAAGATACATTTGCATTTCTTGACAAATTCACAGGCAGAAAGCCGTTTGTAAAAATCGGTATGGAGCTTTTCTATGCAGAGGGCCCCGAAATTGTCCGCGAGATAAAGAAGCGCGGTCATAAGATTTTCCTCGATCTCAAGCTTCACGACATCCCGAACACGGTAAAAAAGGCGATGAGCGTTCTCCGCAACCTCGACGTTGATATTACAAATCTTCACGCGGCAGGAACAGGCGCAATGATGAAGGCTGCTATTGAGGGACTTACCCGTGAGGACGGCACACGGCCGCTTCTCATAGCTGTAACTCAGCTCACATCCACAGACCAGGAAAGCATGGAGCGCGACCTTTTAATCGAAAAGCCGATTGACGAGGTTGTTATGCACTATGCAGAGACTGCAAAGAACGCAGGACTTGACGGCGTTGTCTGCTCACCGCTTGAAGCGGAAAAGGTACACAACCGTTGTGGAAAAAACTTCCTCACAGTCACTCCGGGGGTCCGCTTTGCTGACGGCGACATCGGTGACCAGAAGCGTGTTATGACCCCGGCTGAAGCAAAGAAAATCGGCTCTGACTACATCGTTGTCGGTCGCCCGATTACTGCGGCAGAAGACCCCGTTGCGGCATACGAGCGCTGTGTTCGCGAATTTGTTGATTGATCATTTCGTCAAAGACAGGTCTTTGACGAGCAGGCTTGCGCTCTGCTGCATCGCACTCGCTTACACTCGCACGTTTGCAGAGCGATAAGTGTTTTTTGCGAGGAGAAGTGTCCCCGCAAAAAACTGATTTGAATTTTTCGCCTCTGCGGATGCGAACTCTGCGAGGCTTAAATAAAAGGAGGATAAAGATAATGGAAAAGCTTATTGCAAAGGATTTGTTATCAATAAAGGCAGTTTTCTTCCGTCCGGAAGAGCCGTTTACATGGGCTAGCGGCATCAAGAGCCCCGTTTACTGCGACAACCGCCTCACTCTTACTGCACCGAAGGTTCGTAACGACGTTGAGAACGGTCTTGTCGAGCTTATCAGGAAGAACTTCCCCGAGGCAGAGGTGCTTATGGGTACATCAACTGCAGGTATCGCACATGCGGCTATCTGCGGACACATTATGGATCTCCCGATGGGCTACGTCCGCTCGGGCGCAAAGGACCACGGCCGCGGAAACCAGATTGAGGGACGTCTTGAGAAGGGACAGAAGGTTGTCGTTGTTGAGGACCTCATCTCTACGGGCGGAAGCGTTATCGAGGTTGTAAACGTTCTCCGCGAGGCAGGTGCTGAGGTGCTTGGCGTTGTGTCAATCTTTACTTACGGTATGCAGAAAGGCCTTGACCGTCTCGCTGCAGCTGATGTAAAGAACATCTCGCTCACAAACTTTGACGTTATTGCTCGCGTTGCGGCAGACGAGGGATATATCAAGCCTGAGGATGTTGAGCGTCTCATTAAATTCAGAAACAACCCGTCAGATGAGAGCTGGATAGGAGCGGGAAAATGAGAAGTGTAATTGATATTCTTGACCTTACCTGTGAAGAAATTGCAGAGCTTATCCATACAGCTTGCGATATTACGGAAAACCCGTGGAAGTATTCTGAAATGTGCCACGGAAAGAAGCTTGCAACGCTCTTTTTTGAGCCGTCAACAAGAACAAGACTCAGCTTTGAAGCAGCTATGCTTGAGCTTGGCGGAAGTGTCCTCGGCTTTTCCGAGGCGGCTTCATCATCCGCTTCAAAGGGCGAGAGCGTATCGGACACCGCTCGCGTTATGAGCGCATACTGCGACATCATCGCAATGCGCCACCCGAAAGAGGGAGCACCGTTTGTTGCATCGCGCAGCGCAACCGTACCCGTTATCAATGGCGGCGACGGCGGACATTGCCACCCGACACAGACTCTTGCAGACCTTCTCACGATTTACCGCGAGAAGGGCGGCTTTGATAACATCACAATCGGTTTCTGCGGCGACCTTAAGTTTGGCAGAACCGTACATTCGCTTATCTCAGCTCTTGCGAGATATAACGGCGTTAAAGTTATCCTCATCTCGCCGGAGGAGCTCAAGGTTCCGAGCTATATCAAGAAAGAGGTAGACTTCGAGTATGAGGAGACAACCTCTCTTGAAGAAGCGATGCCGAAGCTCGACGTTCTCTATATGACGAGAATCCAGAAAGAGCGCTTTGAAACTGACGAGGAATACAACCGCCTTAAGGACAGCTATATTCTCACGGTTGATAAGCTTGCAAATGCAAAGAAGGATATGTGCATTCTTCATCCGCTTCCGCGCGTAAACGAAATTTCCGTCGCAGTCGATAAAGATCCGCGCGCTTGCTATTTCAAGCAGGTTGAAAACGGAAAGTATATGCGAATGGCGCTTATCTTAAAGCTTTTAGAGGAAGCAAAGGTAGATGGAAACACATCCCTTGACGATTCAAAATTCACGGTCGGCGAGCATACGTGCGTAAATCCGCGTTGCATCACCTCAACGGAGCAGGAGCTTCCGCACCTCTTCAAGAAGACCGCATCAGGCGCAGAGAGATGCGTATACTGCGAAGCAAAAGCAAGAATCTAATATGGGATGTTAAAGCGTCCCGGAACATAAAAAGACCTTCATCTGAAGGTCTTTTTATTATGCACAAACCGCGCCGCTCGACGTACTTTTAGTACTACTTCGGGCGCGGTTTGCGCATTCCGAAACGCTTTCCCTATCCCATATAAACAGGAAATGCTAAAATGCTCCGCACCGCACAAACAAAAGAGAAGCCTTCCGGCCTCTCTTTTTTATAAGAATAAAACTTTTTCCCAACTTAATTTATCAACTTATAGTATAAGTATTGCTAAAAATTCGCAAATGTAGTATAATTACGATGTATAGCTATAATGAATTTGAAAGGTGAGCATAACTTGAAAGAAATAATGCTTTTAAAGCTCGGTGAGCTTGTTTTAAAAGGTCTCAACCGAGGAAATTTTGAAAAAAGACTTATGAAAAATCTCGCGTGGAGAATAAGAAACTTCGGCGAGTTTAAAATCTATTGCCTGCAGTCGACGATTTACGTTGAGCCGCAGTCGGAGTCCTGCGATATGGACGCGGCATTTGAGGCGGCGACCAAGGTCTTCGGCGTTGTAAACGTGTCCCGTGCGGCAGAGTGCGAGAAGGACATCGACACAATCATAAAAACCGCAAAGGAGTATTTAAGTGAGGAACTCAGCCTTGCAAAGACTTTCAAGGTCGAGGCAAAGCGCTCGGATAAATCCTTCCCGATGAAGTCCCCCGAGATTGCGATTGCCGTTGGCGGCGAGCTTCACGATGCATTTGAAAATTTAGAGGTTGACGTCAGAAATCCCGAGGTATGCGTCCGTGTTGAAGTTCGTGACCGCGCGGCATTCGTCCACGCAAACCCGACGCCCGGTGCAGGCGGTCTCCCCGTGGGCATAAACGGTCGTGCCGCAATTCTTCTCTCGGGAGGAATTGATAGCCCCGTTGCCGCATACATGATGGCAAAGCGCGGCGTTGAGCTTTTCGGAATCCACTTTTTCTCATACCCTTACACTTCAGAGCGTGCAAAGGAAAAGGTTATCGAGCTTGCACGCCTTGTAGGAGTGTATGCAGGAAATATCAAAATCGCCATGGTCCCGTTTACGAAAATTCAGGAAGAAATCCGCGCGCATTGCAAGGAAGAGTATTTCACGCTCATTATGCGCCGTTTTATGATGAAGATTGCAGAAAAAATTGCCGTCTCGCGTGACTGCGGCTCGCTCATCACGGGCGAGAGCCTCGGTCAGGTCGCAAGCCAGACGATGGAAGCGCTCGGAGTTACCGAAAACGGAATAGACCTTCCGGTTCTCCGTCCCGTAATCGGTATGGATAAAGAGGAAATCGTCTCCATCGCGCGCAGAATAAATACATTTGAAACGTAAATACTTCCGTATGAGGACTGCTGTACGGTATTTACACCGCGTCACCCGAGAACGAAGCCGAAGCTTTCACAGATAGTCGAGGAAGTGGAGAAACTTCCGTTTGACGAGCTTGTTGCAGAAGCAGTCGAAAAAACAGAAATTATTTAAGGAGTCTTAAGCCTTGAGTTTATCAGCTGAAATAATCGCCGTCGGAACGGAGATTCTGCTCGGCGAGATTACAAATACAGATGCCGTCACCGTTGCGCAGGCTCTTTCCGAGCTTGGTATAAATGCATACTACCAGACGGTTGTCGGAGACAATCCCGACCGTCTCTACGACGTAATAATGACCGCGAAGAGTCGGGCTGACATCATCATAACAACGGGAGGTCTCGGACCTACGTTTGACGACCTGACAAAGCAGGTCTCGGCCCGTGCTTTCGGTAAAGAGCTTGTTTTAAATGAAGAAGAGCTTGAGAAGATAAAAAACTATTTCAAAAACCTCGGCCGCACCATGACGGAAAACAACGCCCGTCAGGCATATCTCCCCGAGGGATGCACCGTGTTCCGCAACGATTGGGGCACAGCTCCGGGATGCGCGATAGAGGACGGTGGCAAGATTCTCATTATGCTCCCGGGACCACCACGTGAGTGCAAGCCGATGGTAAAATACAGAATGGTGCCGTATCTCAAAAAGCTTTCGGATTCGCACCTTGTCTCCCACAGCATACGCATTTACGGTATGGGAGAGAGCTCGGTTGAAAGTAAAATTGCCTCATTTGCCGAGGAGATGGAAAACCCGACTCTTGCGCCTTACGCAAAGGACGGTGAAGTTCTTCTCCGCGTCACGGGCAAGGCAGAAACCGAAGACGAGGCGGACGCAATAACGCGTCCTGTCATCGAGCGTGTGTGTGACATTCTCGGAGATGTTGTTTACGGCGTTGACGTAAACTCACTCCACGAGGCAGCGGCAAAGCTTCTGCTTGAAAAGAAGCTCACTCTTTCCACCGCAGAGTCCTGCACGGGCGGACTTGTCGCAAGTCTCATAACAGATATTTCGGGCGCGTCCGAATTCTTCCGCGGCGGTATCTGCGCCTATACAAACGAAATGAAGACGGAGCTTCTCGGAATCTCGCCTGAACTCCTTGATACCTATGGCGCGGTAAGCACGGAATGTGCCGAGGCGCTCTCACGCGCCGCCTGTGAGCAGTTCGGAACGGACGCAGGCATCGGCGTAACGGGCTATGCCGACCCTTCCTCGGGCGATGATAAAAATCCGGGCGGCACGGTTTATGTAGCGGTAACGCTTTGCGGAAAAACCGTAAGCTCGAAGATTTACCAGCCGATGAGCCGCGCTCTTGCAAAGTCGCGTGCGGCGCAGGAGGCTTTCGATATTCTTCGCAAGGAGATACAGAAAATATGATAATGGAAGAAAAAACGCTCTCAAGTGAATACCACTTCCGCGGCAGAATAATAAGTGCGCGCGTCGATGAAATCGAGCTTCCTGACGGGAAGAGGGCAAGCCGCGAGGTTTGCGAGCATTGCGACGGTGTCGCGGTACTCCCGATAACGGACGAGGGTAAGGTCGTTCTCGTCTCGCAGTTTCGCTATCCGTTCGGAAGGATTATAACCGAAGCCCCTGCAGGCAAGGTTGACGGTTCGGAAGCGCATCTTGACTGTGCAATCCGAGAACTCTCCGAAGAAACTGGATACACGGCAGAGAGCCTTGAGTATCTCGGTTTTGCGTATCCGTCTCCCGGCTGCTTCACGGAGAGAATACATTTATATCTCGCAAGAGGGTTAAAAGAGGGTAAAGCTCACCCCGATGAGGACGAGTATGTCGAAGTAAGCTACGTAGATCTAAAAGAAGCAATAGAAATGTGTGAGGACGGAAGAATTTCCGATGCAAAAACAGTAATTCTCATTCTGAGAGCCGCGAGAAAACTCGGCTTATAATGGAGGAATGTAAAATGGAAAAGAAAATACTTGTTGTTGAAGACGAAAAGGCGATTGCGGACATTCTCGAATTCAACCTCAAAAAGGAAGGCTATAACGTCACCTGCGCTTACGACGGAGAGGACGGTCTCGGCAAGGCACGTGAGCTTAACCCCGACCTCATCCTGCTTGACGTTATGCTTCCGAAGCTTGACGGTTTTGAGGTCTGCAAGTCGGTAAGAAAGTTTTCAAACGTTCCTATAATCATGGTTACGGCACGCGAGGAAGAGGTCGATAAGGTTCTCGGCCTTGAGCTTGGCGCTGATGACTATATCACAAAGCCGTTTTCCATGCGCGAGCTTATGGCGCGCGTAAAAGCAAACGTCCGCCGCGGCTTTGCGCCTTCTGAGGAAAGCGCATCGGCAGGCGATGAGAACAAGCTTGTTTTCGGAAATATAGTCATCAACTTAAAAAGCCTTGATTTAAAGAAAAACGGCGAGCACGTTGAGCTGACTCCGCGTGAGTTTGACCTTATAAAGTTCCTCGCAACTCAGCCGAATCAGGTTTTCTCGCGTGAAGAGCTTATGGAAAAGGTCTGGCAGTATGACTACTACGGCGACCTTCGCACGGTTGACGTTACCGTCCGCCGTCTCCGTGAGAAGATTGAGGATGACCCTGCAAACCCTGTGCGAATTGTCACGCGCCGCGGTGCAGGATATATGTTCGCAGATTAAGACGTCCACGAAAGAATTATTTGGAGGGATAGAAGTTGCGTTCGTTGCAGGCTAAGCTCGTTCTTGTTTTCGTACTTCTCATAGTGTCCGTAATGGCGATAGTAGGTACCTTTATGCTCAACCGTGTATCGGTTTACTATTTCGACGACTTTACGGAGCAGATGAACTCGGTTTTCAATGCCGAGTTATTTGCGATGCTCCAGAACGAGGCGAAGGCAGATGACGGTGCGGCGCGCGTCAATACCGCGGTAAAGGCATATTCCTCTGCGATGAAGATAAGCAGCTACCGAAACTATTACATACTCGACGGAAAAACAGGCAAAACCCTTTACGGCTCAAAAGACGGAGAGGTTGAGAGAACGCCTGCGATAATCTCCGCACTCTCGGGAAAAATCGGCCAGGAGAAGAAGATTTCAAGCGGATATATTGACCGCGCCTGCCCGATAGAAGTAGATGGCGAGGTAAAGTATATCGTATATATCAAGGACACAAAGCAGGATATGCAGAACCTTACATCCTCGATGTTCTCAATAATCCTCCGAAGTATGATGTTCGCACTTCTCATAGCAATTGTTCTGAGCTTCCTTTTTGCAAAGACCATAACAACCCCGATCGAGAGCATCACAAAGGGAGCAAAAAAGCTTTCAATGGGTGAGCTTGACACATCTCTTGCAGTAAACTCAAACGACGAGATAGGAACGCTTACGGAAGCGTTCAACGACATGGCGACCGCGCTCAATACAACGCTTGCAAAGGTTGAGGACGAGAGAAATAAGCTCGACACCATATTCCTCTATATGGCGGACGGCGTTACTGCGTTTTCGGACGACGGAAACCTCATCCATTACAATCCTGCAGCAGTGGAAATGCTTGGGTTTGACGAGAAAAAGGCCAAAACCTACGGCGAGATTTTTGCAGAGAGCGGAATAGAATTTGAAACTCTTATCAAAAACGAGGAGGGGCTCTCCGAATATGATCTTGAGGTAGGAGAAAAGACGCTCAAGATAAGCTTTGCACATTTCGGTGAAGAGGGCGGAACGCGCGGTATCATTGCGATTATCCACGACTTTACTGCACAGCAGAAGCTTGAAAAATCGCGCCGTGAGTTTGTCGCAAATGTATCTCACGAGCTTCGCACACCGCTTACAAACGTAAAGAGCTATACTGAGACTCTTGTTGAATCTCCTGACGCACCCGATGAGATGAAAGCGCAGTTCTTTGGCGTTATTCTTAACGAAACTGACCGCATGACACGAATAGTTAAAGACCTTCTCGCGCTTTCGCGTCTTGATTCTGCGAAGATGGATTGGAAAAATGAGAATTTCTCGCTTAAAAAGAGCGTTGAGAACGCATACCGCGCGATAGAGCTTGAAGCACGCCGCCGCGGACAGAAGCTCACGATGTCGATTGACACATCACTCCCAAGCTTTTATGGCGACCGCGAGCGAATTGAGCAGGTGTTTATGAATCTTCTCTCAAATGCGGTTAAGTACACTCCCGACAATGGAAAAATCGAATTTTCCGCAGAGAAGACGGAAGATAATTTTGCAAAGATAACCGTAAAAGACAACGGTATCGGTATTCCGGAAAAAGATATTCCGCGCTTATTCGAACGTTTCTACCGTGTTGATAAAGCCCGAAGCCGTGAAATGGGCGGTACGGGTCTCGGACTTGCTATTGCAAAGGAAATTGTCGAGCATTACGGCGGCGAAATCAAGCTTGAAAGTGAGTTTGAAAAGGGAACAAAGGTCTCGGTATTCCTGCCGCTTGACGCGACATCGGAGGGAGATGCCGTATGACCTCGACAAGAGAAAAAATCAAAAACGTATTGATAGGCCTTCTGCTGGTCGGAATGGTCTATCTCACGTATGCCGTCTGGTTTTACGACAGCCCGTTCGGCGAGTTCAGTTTTGATTCGCTGTTTGATATCTCCGTGCAGGAGGAGGTTGGAGTAGGAGAAAATTCTGACCTCGACCGCTTCGGAATACGTCCGCTCTCGATTGCGGTGAGCGATAAGGACGGAAGACGCGGTGCCGTGTATTCGAGTGTGGGAAGCGAAGAAATATACAACTCAGTCCGGCCTGATATTGCTCAGTGCGTCAGAAAAGCGCGAGAGCTTACGGAGACGGATAATACAGCATGGGAAGAAGCTCTTTCGTCAAGCGGCGTTTTTATGGACTACCGCGCAGATGTTCCCGTATCTGCAATATGGATGTGGCTCGGCTCATCCTTTGACGGCGAGAGCCCGTACGGAAGATACTATCTCTTCTCAACTGCCAAAAGAAATGTGACAATCTATATAAAGAATGAAAAAAACGGGAGAATATACACAGCACAGACGGATTTGCCGTCAGAAACGCTTAAGACCACAGTTTCAAAGACTGCAGGCGAGCCGGTTTTTCTTGCACTTGACCGCGAGGAAGAGGATTTTCGCTACATTATGCAGGAAACTGTGATTCACGCGGCGCAAAGAGATTTCCCCGTTCTTTCTGCATACAACCCTCTCGTCAATATTCCGTCAGAAATGTCTGCCGCGGCACTTGAAGTTTTCGGCCTTTCGGCGGCGTCACCGACGCGCTATGCCGAGCAGGATGGAACTGAAGTTTATATTGCAGACCGTGTAACGCTTAAAATATCACCTCAAGGAATCGCCACATATACGGATACGCGTGAGGAGACAGACGAAATCCTCGGTATCCCGATAGAGAGCGATGAGGAGCTTCCGACGCTTGCGGAAAAGACAGAGGCAGCACGAAAGCTTGCGGCGCAGTTTGCTTCACGCCTTCCGGGCGAAGGCGGCATTTATATAGCTGCGGTGAACGAGGGAATAAACGGAACGGAGATAATCTTCGGCCGCCATGTTGACGGTATTCCGGTTGATATGAAGGAGACCTTGTATTTCGCAAGCGTTCTCATAAAGGGAAAAAGCGTTCGCTCGGCAAAATTCAATCTTCGCGGATATGACAAGACCTCAAAGCTTAGCACACCAATGCCTGAGCGGCTTGCTGCTGCGGCAATCCGCGGCGGAGGAAAGACGGGAGACTTAAACCTCAGATACCGCGATACAGACCAGAGCGAAATTTATTTTGCATGGTACGTCGGAGGAATAGAAAGAGAGAACAAGAAGGAGGCATAAAGATTGAATTGGTCGCGTGCTAAAACAATTTTAATAGTGTTTCTTTTTGCTGTTAACATTTTTCTATTCGGAACATATATGAAAAAAGAAAGTGACGACAGAGCCGACAGACTTGAGCTTCGGCGCGAGGTTATAAGCGTGCTTGAAAGGCAGGGAATCTCCGTTTCCGAGGAGAATGTGCCGTATGAGAAGATTGAGCTTCGCCATGCATCAATAAAACTTCCGGAAGACAATGCAGTCCTTGCAACTGCTGTTCTCGGAGAGGTTCAGGAGACGGTTTCCTCGGAGAACACGGTATATTCCTCGGAGAACGGGAATATGATGTTCTCGAATGACTCCTTCTCTATTGTCAGTGAAACGGGAAAAGAAATTAAAAACGCAGAAGAAGCAAAAGCTCTTGCGAAAGACATTGCAGACAAGCTTCGTATCTTATACAACGATGCCGACATAACCGCGGTATCGGCTGCAGGAGGATATGAGGTGGAGATTCCGCAAGTGTTCGGAAGTGTCAGGGCTTTTGACGCGGAAATAAAATTCAACATCTCAAATTCCGGAAACGTTCTTGTAAACGGTAAATTCATAGGCAAGGGAAGACTTGTCCGCGTCGGTGGAGATACGATGGAAATCTCGGCACTTTTGCTTGAGTTTGCAGACGAAATCAGGCAGACCGTAAAGGACAAAGTGGAAATTACGGGCCTCGACTACGGATATACGCCGAGAACGCCTGCAGGAGGAAGAGTTTACCTGGTGCCGACGCTTGAAATATCAACGGATGCAGGCGTGTTTTACCTCGATATGTCCGATGGAAAAATAATCGGGAAATAATTCTTGTAAAAAAGTTTTATAAGATACAAAATAAGCTTTGCAATTTGAGTAAAAAGCTGATATAATTTATTTTGGTGAATATCACTTTTATTTCGTGCAATAATACATTTTTGGGGCGATGTTTTTTGCCTTTCGATTTTACTTAAATTTTTGTAGAGGGAGGTGCCGAGTTTGGAGAAGTATGTTATAAACGGAGGAAATCAGCTTCGCGGCGAGGTTACCATAAGTGGTGCGAAAAATGCCGCAGTTGCAATAATCCCCGCAGCACTTCTTGTTGACGGCACTTGCAGAATCGAAAATATCCCTGAAATCCGCGATGTTACCCTTATGCTTGACCTTCTTCGTGACATCGGTGCGGACGTTCGTCTTATAAACCGCAACTGCGTTGAGATTAACGCATCAAAAATCAGAACGACAAAGGCTGATTACGATATGGCGCGTATGATGCGTGCGTCATACTACCTTATCGGTGCGCTTCTTGGCCGATTCGGTTCGGCTCAGGTTGCACTCCCCGGAGGATGCCATCTCGGAGACCGTCCGATAGATCAGCACACCAAAGCATTTAAGATTCTCGGTGCAAATGTTGATGTCCAGAACGGATATGTTTTCGCTGACAGCGTGGGCAGGCTCCGCGCGGCGAATGTGTATCTCGACATCGTCTCCGTAGGTGCTACGATCAACACCATCCTTGCCGCTGTTCTTGCGGACGGACTTACCATAATCGAAAATGCCGCAAAAGAGCCGCATATTGTTGACCTTGCAAACTTCTTAAACTCCATGGGCGCAAACATCTCAGGCGCAGGTACGGACGTTATCAAGGTCCGCGGTGTCAAGAGCATCCCGGGCGGTACTTATGCAATCATCCCTGACCAGATAGAGGCAGGTACTTATATGGCAGCGGTTACAGCTTGCGGCGGAGAGATTCTTGTTAAGAATATTATTCCTAAGCATCTTGACTGTATCACTGCAAAGCTTGCGGAAATGGGCGCAGAGATTACGGAGTATGACGATTCCGTTTTAGTTCGCCGAGTGGCTCCGCTTTCCAAAACGAATATTAAAACCCTTCCGTATCCCGGTTTTCCGACGGACATGCAGCCCCAGGCGACAGTCTGCCTTTCTATGGCAGAGGGAATGAGCCTCGTCACAGAGGGTGTGTGGGACAGCCGCTACAGATACGTTGAGGAGCTTCGCAGAATGGGCGCGAAAATCCAGGTTGACGGCAAGACAGCAGTTGTTGAAGGCGTGCCGAGTCTAATGGGAGCACCTGTCAAAGCGTGTGACCTCCGCGCAGGTGCGGCTCTCGTAATTGCCGGCCTTGCGGCAGAGGGTGTCACAGAGGTTGAGGATATCTCCCATATAGAGCGCGGATACGAGCATATTGTTGAAAAGCTCACCGCCATCGGCGCAAACATCAAAAGAGTTGAAGTGCCGGATGGACCGCAAATAGCAAAAGCACAGTAAAATATTAAAATCAAGGAACGGTCAGCTTTTTGTCCGTTCCTTTTTAACAGGGGAGAAGCTATGATAAAAGTTTGTCCGATTGCAAGTGGCTCGAACGGAAACTGCACGTACATATCTGACGGAAAAGTGAATATACTTGTGGATACGGGCATCTCCGCGACGAGGATAATTCGCGAGCTGTCAACGCTTTGTGTCGCGATTTCGGATATTGACGCAATCTTCATAACACATGAGCACAGCGACCACATAACAGGGCTGTTGAAGCTTCTTGAGCGAACGGGTGCACCTGTTCTCGCGTCCGCAGGAACTGCACGCGGAATAGAAGAGAGGATAGAGAGCCTGAACGGGAGAGTTACGGTTATTCCCGACGGCGAGATAATGCACTTCGGAGAAATGTCGGTCGAAGCCTTCCACACACCCCACGATACATACGAGAGTATGGGATATCGCTTCACAACAGAGAAGGAAACGGCGACCATAGCAACCGATATCGGCCACGTTGATGATACGCTTCTTACAAAACTTCTCGGGGCAGATATTCTCCTTCTGGAATCAAACTATGACAAACGCCGCCTGCGTTACAGCCGATATCCTGCATTTTTGAAGGCGCGCATTGTCGGCGGAAGCGGTCATCTGTCAAATGACGAATGTGCAGCCGTTGCAGTACGTGCGGCACACGAGGGAACAAAGAATATAATCCTCGGTCACATAAGCGCGGAAAACAACTCCCCGAGCGAGGCATACACAGCAGTACACACCGCGCTCACGCAGGCAGGAATTATACCGGGAATAGATATGATGCTCTACGTTGCGCCTCGCGGAAAGCGCGGAGAGCTTGTTGCGGTGGGAGAATAAATTATGCTCAGTATAGATATAATTTGTGTAGGAAAGCTGAAAGAAAAATTTTTTCTGGACGCTGTTAACGAATACAAAAAGCGCCTCGGTGCATACTGCAAGCTTAATATATCCGAGCTTGCGGAGATTCCGGTGAAGAACGATGCCGAAATTGAGCGTTCTCTTTCAAGCGAGGGAGAGGTAATTCTCTCGAAAATCCCGAAGGATGCGTACGTTGTCGCGATGTGCGTAGAAGGCGAGGGAATATCGAGCGAGAAGCTCGCGGAAAAAATGAACGCGCTCACGGTTTCGGGAAAGTCAAAGCTTTGCTTTCTGATCGGCGGCTCAAACGGGCTTTCCGACCGCGTAAAGGAACGGGCAGACTTTCGTTTATCGATGTCGAGGATGACGTTTCCTCATCATCTTGCACGCGTTATGGTGCTTGAGCAGATATACCGCGCATTCAAAATTCAGGAAGGTTCAGGATATCACAAGTAGGAGGTATTTTAAATGGACTACATGAAAGAATACGAGAGATGGCTCTCGTCAGGGAAGCTCACGGAAGAAGAAAGCGCAGAGCTCCTTTCGATAAAAAATGACGAAAAAGAGATTGAGGACAGATTCTTCGCTCCTCTCAAATTCGGCACGGCAGGACTTCGCGGTGTTCTCGGAATGGGAACAAACCGTATGAACGTCTATACCGTCCGTCAGGCAACGCAGGGGCTTTGCGAGGTCATAAAGAAGCTCGGGAAGGCGACCGCAAGCCGTGGCGTTGCCGTGTGTATGGACAGCCGTATAAAGAGCGATGTTTTTTCTCGTGAAGCGGCGTGTGTACTTGCTGGAAACGGCATCCCCGTTTATATTTTCGAGTCGCTTCGTCCGACGCCGGAGCTCTCCTTTGCGATTCGCGCACTTGAGTGCATCGCAGGCATAAACATAACTGCAAGCCACAATCCGAAGGAATATAACGGATATAAGGCATACTGGGAGGATGGCGCACAGCTTCCTCCGAAAGAGGCAGATGAGGTGCTCTCCGAGATAGGAAAGATAGATGTCCTTGCCGACGTTCCGCGCCTTGATTTCGACGAGGGCGTCGAGCGCGGCATCATAACGGTAATGGGCGAAGAGGTTGACGAGGCGTTTCTTGTCCACGTCCGCGGTTGTGCAATAAACGATGGCGCGGTCGCAGCGGCAGGGGATGATTTCAAAATCGTCTATACCCCGTTCCACGGAACAGGCTATAAGCTCGTGCCCGAGGTTTTTGCAAGGATGGGAATTAAAAACGTAATCTGCGTTCCCGAGCAGAGTATTCCTGACGGAAACTTCCCGACGGTAAAAAGCCCGAACCCCGAAAACCGTGAGGGCTTTGAGCTTGCAATAAAGCTTGCAAAGAGCGAGGACATCGACCTCATAATCGGAACAGACCCTGATGCTGACCGCGTAGGTGTAATCGTCCGAAATTCTGACGGCGAATACGTCACGATTTCGGGAAACCAGATGGGAGTTCTTCTTCTTGATTATATAATTTCTGCGAAACGCGAAAAGGGCGAGCTTACGGATAAATCGTATGCCATAAAGACAATCGTTACGACAGAAATGGCAAGACGCGTCTGCGAAGTCAACAACGTGAAAATGTTTGAAACCTTCACGGGCTTTAAGTTCATTGCAGAGAAAATTGAGAACGAGGGTGCAGACGGCTTCCTCCTTGGCTATGAGGAGTCTTACGGCTATCTTATCGGCGACTTCTGCCGCGATAAGGATGCTGTCACAGCCTCAATGATGATTGCGGAGATGGCGGCGCATTACAAGAGCCTCGGCATGAGCCTTTATGACGCAATGCAGAAGCTTTATGAAAAGTACGGCGCATATTCTGAGCGCACGATAAACGTAGTTATGCCGGGCGTATCGGGGCTTTCGAAGATGAACGAGCTTATGAAAACGCTCCGCGAAACTCCACCCGAAAATCTGGGCGGCGAAAAGGTCAGCCGCGTGCGTGATTATCTTTCGGGCAAGACAAATCTCGGTGAAGAGCTTCCGCTTTCGGGAAGCAACGTTCTGTATTTTGAGATGGCAGACGGAACGAGCTTTATAATACGTCCGTCGGGCACAGAGCCGAAGATTAAGGTTTATATCCTCGCAAGAGGCGATAATATGGCAGAGGCGGAGGCAAAGGCAGAAAAATACACTGCTGTCGCAAACGGGATTGCTGATATGTAATAAAAAAGACATTGCCGCCCGGCAATGTCTTTTTTATTATCTCAATGCGTGTTTTATTTCCTCTAAAAGTCTCGTGAGTTCCTCAAATGTAGAAATTGTATTCACACGGATTTTATACGCGTTTCCGCCTCGCACTCCGCGAAGATACCACGCGATGTGCCTTCTTGCCTCAAGAAGCGCGATGTGCTCACCCTTCTCTTTTGCCGAGAGCGCAATCTGCTCCTTTGCAACGTCAAGTCTTTCGCGAAGCGGAGGAAGAGCAGGGATTTCCTGACCGTCGAGAGCCGCTCTGCACTCTGCAAATATCCACGGATTTCCAAACGTCGCACGACCTATCATTATGCCTGCGGCACCTGTCCATTTTTTGATACGGAGGGCATCTTCTGCGGAGAAGACATCACCGTTTGCGATGACAGGGACGCTGACCGAATTTACAACATCGCGGATAATGTCCCAGTCGGCACGGCCTGAATACATGGCGACGCGCGTTCTGCCGTGTACGGTAAGCGCATCAGCGCCTGCCGCTTCAAGCTCCTTTGCAAACTCTACTGCATTGACCGAGCCTGAGTCCCATCCTTTGCGGAATTTGACAGTCACGGGGACGGACACTCCGCGCTTTATCTCGCGGACGATATCGGCGGCAAGCGCTGTGTTCTTCATAAGCGCCGAGCCATCGCCGTTGTTCACGATTTTCGGAGTCGGGCAACCCATATTTATGTCGATAAAGTCAGCTTTCGTGCGCTCAAGAGCAATCTCGGCCGCCTGTCTCATACAAACAGGGTCGTTTCCGAAAAGCTGAACTCCGAAAGGAGTTTCATCCTCGCCTCTTGTGAGAAGCGAGGATGTTTTGCTGTCCTGATAAACGAGAGCACGTGAGCTCACCATTTCGGAATATGTAATTTCTGCGCCGTATCTGCGGCAAACCGTTCGAAAAGCCATATCTGTGACCCCTGCCATGGGAGCAAGGGCGAGCGGTGTGTTTTCGAATAGAGTTGAAAATTCCATATTTATGCGTTCTTTCTTATGATTTCGGAAACCTGTTCTGCCACGGCATCAATACCCTCTTTTGAAAGGTGGATATAGTCCTCGTCCGTGATATACTCGGTGAGCTTCGGATAAACAAAGCTATGAAGGTCGTTTATGATGATACCCATTTTTTCAAGTTCGGGAACGACCGCCGCGTTGTAACGTCTGATGGTTTCAACATCCATATTCTTATACTCAGGGCGGACGGGAGTGATAGTTGAGAAGATAACCTTCTTGCCGAGTGAGAGAAGGCACTTTGCAATTCTCTTCATCGTGGTGACGTAAACTTCAACCGGAGTAAAAGGACCGTCGCCAAAATCGTTTACAACGTCCCAGAGGCCGTTGTTCCAATGGATAACATCCGCGCCTGCGATTTCATCCTTAAAGTCCATAACCATACGGAGCGTATAGACCGAAAAACGGCAGTTATCATCAGGCTGCCATACAGTAAAATCTTTACCAAGAAGCTCGGGGACTTTGAGCCCGTAGCCGAAAAGGCGGATTGAATCGCCGAGCAAAACAACTTTTTTCATTGGAAAATCCTCCGGTTATTTGCTTGAGAGCTTGAATGTTATTGTCTGAGTCTTTTCTTCGCCCGGAGCGAGGAAGACAAGCTCTCCGCGTTTGCGAAGAACATCGCGGCCCTCAGGTGTGCAGTTGCCCGGCTCAAGACCGAGAGCGTACTGACCCTTGCCCATCATCTTCCACTCTGTAAAGCGCGGAAGTTCTTTTGTGTCATAGTTGATTGAGAGGCCCACGTTGATATCGGGGTTATAGACCGATGCTTCGCCCTTCGGCATATCGTAGAAGAAGCACTGCTCCTCATATCCTGCCTGCGGAACTTCCATTTTGAGCGCATCGTTGATACCTGCCTCTGCGTTTGCGGATCGAGCGACGACGCCCTTGTTGTTTATTGTAACAACGCTCTTCTCAGAGAGAAGTGGGTATCCTATATTGATGTGGTAGAGAACCATATACGGAACTTCTGTATCGCCGATGTTCTTGACGGTATCGCGAAGAATGATTTCGTCGCGGTCGGTCGGAACGATGTATTCACGGGTGAGGAGATACTTGTTTCCGAAGAGGTAAGCATCGCGGACCTCAAGCTTTACGTGAATACCGTCAGCAGCTACCCAATGTCCTACGTTCTCAGCCGGAGTGTTTCCGATTGTTCCGTGAAGCCCGAGCTCTTCGCCGTTATCGTTGCAGGGGCTGCCGACAGCGGCAAAACCGCAGGTTGTGAAAAAGCCTGCTGTGAATGACTTAAGGAAGCCGAGTCCCTCTTTGTCGTAATAGTTCGGTGAAACGTATCCGCACGGAGCGAAGAAGCCGAGGTTGTTTCCCTTGTAGTAGAGACGGGAAATATCGCCTGCGCGGTCAGCGGAGATTGTGAACATAACTCCGCGGCCGTTGTTGACCTCAAAAAGTCTGAGTCCGTCGCCCTTACCGCCGACGAGGCGATGCTCTTCAACGCCGAAAAGCTGTGACTCGTGTCCTGCATAGTTGATCATAATAAATCTCTCCTTATATAAATTTATATATTTTCTTCTTGTTCTTTCTTCTTGCCTTTTTTCAGAATGTCGTAACGGATGATTCCTGCAACGAGGGAGCCAAAGGTGAGAAGATGCGTGCAAAGGTTTGCGAGTGCAATCGGTTTCGCGAGAAGGTCATAAGTAATCCAGAAAAGGATGTTTACGAAAAAGAGAGCACGCGTCGTCTTCGGGTTCTTCGTGCTGACGCCGAGCAGGAAGAAGATTGACGCAACGGGTGGGATAAAGTCATACGGGAAGTTGACTTTTCCTGCGAGGTAAATCGTAAACGCCGCTGACGAAAGGTAAAGTATAAGGAATATGTACTTTATAACCTTCGGCGGCATTTGGTCGCGCCTGAAAAAGAGAAAGTTTATAAACGTGTGCAGGGCGCCGACCATGCAGACTATACCGCCTGCCATGTTTGAAAAGTCAAGAACGATGTAGCTGAGAGCAACAAGCAGATTTGCAAGGCACTGCGAAAGAATAATCTGCCATTGCTTTTTGAGCTGGAAGCCGATGATTGAAATTACCGTAGCTGTGTATCCGAATATGAGTGAAAGCATAAAAATTTCCTTTATCTGTCAAGGCAAGTGTATAAGACATTGCGTATTCTCGGTATGATGTATTCTTCGTGAGGATTGAGCATGTGCTGGGTATAGAGGAGAGAAAGCTTCCTCTCGGGGTCAATAAGGACAAACGAGCCTGCAGCACTACCCCAGCCAAACTCTCCGTAAGAGCCGTTTGAACCGGAAAGTGCGCGGTCAACCATTGTTCTTACGCCAAAGCCATATCCGTAGCCGAGGTGCTGCGGATAGTGGAGAAGGTGTCGTCCTGCAATCTCCATCTGGTTTGTACGCATAAGCTCAACTCCACCGCTTGAGATAATCCTCTCGCCGTTTTTGCCGACGCCGCCGTTTGCAAGAGCCAAAGCAAATTTTGAGTAGTCAGAAGGAGAGCAGGTCAGTCCTGCACCGCCGCTGTCAAACTCAGGACCGAGAACGAGGTACGGATGCTTGTCGACGAGCTCAATCCAACCCTTGTTTGAGTTACTGCCGCCCATCTGAAGCTTAACAAGATCTGTTTCCTCGGAGTCGTGGTAGAAATACATATCCGCAACGCTGTCAACGACATCCTCCATGTGGAAGTATGAGTCGTTCATATCGAGCGGCTCGAAGATGTTTTCTTTTACGTAATCGCGGAATTTCTTTCCTGAAACAATCTCGATAACCGCGCCGAGCACGTCAAGACCGAGGCCGTATGCCCAGCCCTCTCCCGGCTCAAAGTCGAGAGGGTCCTTTGCGATGTACTTGACGGTTGTGAGTGTGTCCATCCGTCCGTTTGTAACACGTCTTGCCTCTTCGATGTTTGCGCTGGTGTAGCCGTATAAAATGCCTGAGGTCATGGTGAAAAGCTGGCGGAGAGTAATCGGGTTCTTCGCCTCGCGGATATTTCCGTCTGCATCCTTTATGAACATCTGTTTGTATTCGGGGATGAAGTCATAAAGCGGGTCATCAAGAAGAAAATACCCTTTTTCATAAAGCTGAAGTCCTGCGAGCGCCGTGACAGGCTTCGTAGCGGAGAACATATTAAAGAGCTTCTTGTCACTCATTCTCGTCTTTTTCTCAATGTTTTCATAGCCTGAGGTATATGAAAAGACTTTTTTATTATCAATATGAACAGAAACGCAGTTGCCCGGCACACGCCAGTCGCAGAGCCTGTCCATAAACTCTCGCATCAAAGAAAAGTCCATAGTATCATACCTTCTTTCTTTTATCTGAAAATATTATACCACGGGCGCGAGCTTTTCGCAATTACAATTCTACCCTTGGTAAAAATATGTAAAAAAATTACAAATTTGGATAAATTTTCAAAAAAATACGCGTTTTTTACCACATTCAGGACAAAATATGACGAAGAATTTTCTCTCGTTTTACAGGACGTCGAAAACCGTTGACTATGAATTTTGTTTGCTGTATCATAGCACTCGTGACAGGCGACAAAGCCTGCAAAAAACAAAGGAGGAATTCTAACATGAAGAGCTTTAAAAAGGTTCTTGCACTTGCACTTGTGTTTATGCTTTCGCTTTCACTTTTCGCAGGTGCGGTAGGGTTCACCGATGCAGCAGACATTAATGAGAATTATCAGGACGATGTAAATATGCTCGTTGAACTCGGCGTTCTCGGCGGATATCCGGACGGTTCTTTCCGCCCGAACGATAAGATTACAAGAGCAGAATTTGCCAAGATGGCATACGTGCTCAAGTACGGCGCAGACGATAACGGCGACCTCTTCGCAGGACAGCCGAGCGCATTCACTGACGTTGAAAACGATGCAAACGTTAAGTGGGCAAAGGGTTATATCAACTACTGCCACAATCAGGGTATCGTTTCAGGTATCGGCAACAACAAATTCAACCCCAAAGGCAACGTAACCGTAGCTGAGGCGTCAAAGATGCTTCTCGTAATCCTCGGTTGCAATGCAGACAAGGAAGGCTTTAAGGGCAAAAACTGGTCTGCAAACACCGTTGCAAAGGCTATGGAACTCGGTCTCTTTGACGGTTGGAGCGGCGATCCGACAGCTCCGGCATCGCGCCAGCTCGTTGCAAAGCTCATGCGTAATGCAATCTTCGCACCTATCTTCGTTTACAGCCCGATAACAGGTATCGGCTCGCAGTTCAACGCGCTTGACGGCGAGAAGAACCAGACTCTCGGCGAGCAGGTAATGGGACTTAAGCACGTAACAGGTATCGTAGTTGCAAATGAAAACTACGCTATCACAAAGGATGCTTCAGGCGAGGATATCACCGTTTCAAACGGTCCGGCAATCACAACTACCGAGAAGGATTCTGAGGAGAGCATAATCTATTATGAGACTCAGAACACAAACGGAACAAAGGTCGGCTCAACAATCAAGATCGACCGTGCACTTTCCGACCGTCTCCTCGGCGCAAAGGTTGATGTTTACTTCAAGGCAGATAAGAACAATGTAAACCTCGCATATAACAATGTTGAGGTAATCGGAAACGTAATCGTAAGCTCCGATACAAAGATTTTCGATGTAACCTCAAGCGATATCAAGATGATGCCGGACGGCAACTCCACAAGCTCGGCACTCATCACTCCGTATATCTCCTTTATGGCAGGAGGCAAGGAGTATCAGATAAAGGCATCTGCTTCTGCTGACAAGATTTCAAAGAACGCAAGCTACAATGAGCTTCACAACAAGGCGGAAGCTAACGACTTCTCGCAGTTCGCATACGTTGCAAGCTCATCTCTTCGCGATGGCGGCACACTCTCTCACCCGAACGGCAATGACGCATTCTTCCAGAACATGGGCAAGGGCGGCGTTGCAACTTACAGATTCGTATCTATCGACGGCGGCAGAACATTCTCCTATATGTTCAAGATGAACAATGCGGCAGACTCTGTTGCATTCGGCCAGGTCTCAGCAATCAGCGAATCAAAGAAGACAATAACTCTTCCGAAGGTTGGCACGCTCGATTTTGAGGATGTAGTAATGAGCGAAGAGCTCAAGCGCGACGACTACGTTGTTTACTACTTCGCTGACGGCAAGCTCAACATCGAAAAGGTTTCCGAGGTCCGCGGTGCTCTTGAGAGCCTGAACGACGACGGCTCAGTAACAGTTGGCGGCGAGACTTACTTTGCAGACGAAAACCTCTGCCGTCAGCTTCTTTCCTACGGCTCACTCTCCGCGTTCTTCACAAACAACAAGGATGCTATGAAGGCAGGCACAATCTACCGCGTGCTTGGCAACACAATTCTTGATATCGAAGCTTCCGATGCAGAAGATATCGGCGAAAACATTGCCGTAATCCTCAATTCGAATTACGACGAAAAGCTTGATACGGCATACGTAAAGCTTGGCTTTGCGGATAACACAGAGGGAACTTACAAAATCGGCAAGTTCCACACAAGATATGCAGCAACCCCGAACCACGCTGATAACGACCGTCCGCAGGACTACGCAAACAATGCACGCTTTGGCTGGATTGTTGAGTACTCCATCCGCGAGGACGGAACGGTTGACCTCTCTCACCAGGATATGAAGGCTCTTGAAAAGGCAGGCGGCATTCGCACCCCGCGAACAGACAAGGAATACCAGATTGTTGACAAGTCCGTCTCAATCGACGGCAAGCGCTACTACGGCGACGAGAATTCAATCGTGTTCGTTCTCTACGGAAACCTCAAGGGTGATTATACGGATGAAAACTACAAGCCCGTAAAGGCTCGTGCATACAAGCTCGAAAGCCTTGTTGACTTGAAGTCAAAGGAAATCGAAGGTCTTTCAATCAATAACGCAGCTGTAACAAAGGCTCTTGGAAGTGCGCTTGTAAGCACAAAGGGATATTCAAACACTGTCCTTGCGGCAGCGATTACCCACGGTGATAACCTTGATAACATCACCTACAAGAACTCTGACTCCATCGCATACGTTGTTTCTGCAAAGCAGATGTACAACGTCGCAACGGGAGCTCCGTACGCGAAGTTCACGCTCATCGGCGAGGACGGTCTCTTCGAGGTAACATCAATCGACGATGTAACAGACCTCACCAACAACTCAATCTTCTCTGAAAGTGCAGGATATATCGGCAACATCAAGAACTACGAGAGCGGCACGGTTGTCCGCTATGCCCTCACGGCAGACGGCAAGCTCGGCGCAATCGATTCTGCAGGCGGTCTTGCATCCGATATGATGGCGGATCCGCAGGGCAAGATGTCAGGTCTCTTCTACGTCAACGCAGCTGATATCGTAAGCGACAGATTTATCTACTACAGCTCACTTTCTGCTCACAGCCTCGGCTCAGACGGAAGACTTGATGCAGACGAAACAAACTCACTTCTCCTTTCTGAGGACGGCTACAAGATTATAACAATCAACGACGGCGAATACGTCGGTAGCCACCTTGCAACGGTTCCGAGAAATCAGGAGATTGCAAAGGGCGCGTTCAACGCAATCATCCAGCTTGAGGAAGGCGAGATTGTAAGAATCTTCTCATTCGAAAACTAATAAAAGCCCCCTGAAAACACAAGGCGGTAATCCGATAAGGATTACCGCCTTAATTATAATATTTGGTTTATATCTTACTGAACCTTAAGAACTACCTTACCTACGTTTTCACCGCGGTAAAGGATATCGTGTGCTGCCTCAGCTTCAGTAATCGGGAGGACCTTATGTACGGTGGGCTTTATCTCGCCTGTTGCTACTTTTCCCCAGACCTCGCTGACAAGCTTTGAAAGAATTTCAGCTTTCATTTCAGGTGTGCGTGAACGAAGTGTGCTGCCGACAATTCTTATGTTCTTTTTGTAAATGTTCTTAAGCTCGATAGTTGTATTTGCTCCTGCAAGAGCTGCAATTACAATCCAACGGCAGCCGTATTTTACGTAGGGCAGGCAATCTCCGAGATTCTGACCGCCAAGGCAGTCGATGGCAATATCAATTGCTCTGCCTTCCTCTTCTTCCTTCTTGAGTACCTCAGGCAAGCTCTGAACTCTTGTATCAACAATGAGGTCTGCGCCGAGATGCTTGATACCTTCAGGATCGCTTATGACCGTTGTAACAACACGCAAGCCGAATGCTTTTGCCATGGGGATGACGACACTTGCAAGTCCGCTTGCGCCTGCCTGCATAAGCAATGTATCGCCTGCTTTTGCGTGTCCCTCGACAAACAGTTTAAGGTATGCTGTTGCAAATGCTTCAGGGATTGCCGCAGCTTCCGCCATAGTGCAATTTTCAGGCACCGGCATACACATGACATATTTGACGGAAACAAATTCTGCATAACCGCCACCGCCGAGAAGTGCACAAACCTTATCGCCGATTTTGTAATTTGATTTTGCTTTTGCGCCGTCTGTCATTTCGACAATCTCGCCTGAAACTTCAAGGCCCATCCACTCCGGGCAGCCTTCAGGTGGGGGATAGTCACCCTCTCTTTGCATAAGGTCTGCGCGGTTGAGAGCCGCATATTCGACTTTCACCAAAACTTCGTCCTCGGCAAGAACGGGGTTCGGGACATCATCCCATCTTAAACTTCTGTCATCGTTTACAAGTATTGCTTTCATTTTCAGTTTCCTCCTGCTCGCTTAATAGTTTTACTTATTGTATCATCTTGTAAAATTCGATTCAATATGGTACACTGTAAAAAAAGTAACTATTCTGCAATTATGCCGTGTAGGAGGTTTGGAAAAAGATGCAGGACGGAAGAATATACGTCTCGGAGCTTTCCGTGTCAAAACACGTATTTGATAATTATCACTTTTGCCGCGGTAACAGTAATCAGAGAAAATCACGTATCGGCGTTATAATGAAAGGCAGCGGAACTTATATCTATCTGAATAAAAAGCTCAATGTAACCGAAGGAGATATCGTGTTCATCCCGGAAAACATATACTGTTATTCCGAGTGGCACGGAAGCCCTGAAATCGAAGTGATTTATGTGAGCTGCTTTATGCACTACGAGCAATTTAGATATGAACCTCAAAAAATTTTTTGCGATAAAGAGATAAAGAACAACCTGTTGGAGATAGCAAATCTGTTGTCCGGAGATTATATTGAGGAATTGGAAGCGTATTCGCTGTTTTATAAGCTGCTGAAAAACGTAATCCCTCAAATGGTACGGTCAAACATTTCATACGATAAAACCCTGCAGACGGCAATTGAGTATATAACAGATAATTGGAACAATGACTTCTCTATTGGCAAATTAGCAAAAAAGTGTTGCGTCAGCGAATCGACTCTTTACCATCTGTTTCAGAAGGAATTGGGACAAACGCCAATAAGCTTTTTAAACTCCATCAAAATCAATATTGCAATAAAGTATCTGGAAAGCAGTAACTATTCTATCTCCACAATAAGTCGGATGGTTGGCTTCAATTCCGAAAACCATTTCAGGAAGGTGTTCAGAAGCGTCACGGAAACGACACCTTCGAAATTCAAAAAGAGACCGTAATCGCGTTTCGTTCCGATTACAATATACATACCGCGGTGCACATCTGCACCGCGGTTTTTAAAACTTACATATTATAATATATAAATATATGCGTATGCACAAATGGCACAAACGGAAGAAGCGAAAAAGAGCGGTATTTTAGTCAAAATGTCGAAGCTTGAAAAATTTGAAAAAAAGTTAAAAAAAGTTATTGACAAAGGGGGTAGAGAAGTGGTATAGTATTAAAGCACCTCGCGAGAGGGGGCACAAAAAGATTTGAAAAAAATCGAAAAAAGTGCTTGACAACGCGGTGGTGCTGTGATATAATCAATACTCGGTCGCGACTCCGGAAGGGGAGCGGCGGATGCGATTAAGAACGCACTTGTACCTTGTAAATTAAACAACGTAACAGACAACAACGCCGGCGCCTGATATAGGGTGGGCCCCATATCAGGTGCACAAAAAATAATTAACTTTGCTTGGAGCAAAGCTCAAAAAAAGATATCAATAAATGATATAAATTTTTTAGAGAG
>JAFXJK010000085.1 GCA_017532355.1 Oscillospiraceae bacterium
CGATAGCATGGTGCAAACAAGAAAATTGCCGGAGAAATGGAGCTTTTTACGATTATGAAAGTTAGACCGTCGGTAAAGCCTATTTGTGAAAAGTGCAAAATCATTCGCCGTAAAGGCCGCGTAATGGTTATTTGCGAGAATCCGAAGCATAAGCAGAAGCAGGGTTAATCTTAAAGATTCAACCCACATACAAAATTGGAGGTATGTAAAATGGCACGTATAGCCGGAGTTGACCTTCCGAGAGAGAAGAGAGTCGAAATCGGACTCACATACATTTTCGGTATCGGAAGAAAGCGCGCAAATGAAATACTGGCTGCAACAGGAGTAAATCCTGACACACGCGTCAAGGATCTTACCGAGGAAGACGAAGTTAAGCTTCGTGACTACATCGGCAAGTCTTTCGCAGTTGAAGGCGATCTTCGTCGTGAGCTTGCTCTTGACATCAAGCGTCTCATCGAGATCGGTTCCTATCGCGGCCTCAGACACAGAAAGGGCCTTCCGGTTCGCGGACAGCGCTCTAAGACAAACGCAAGAACACGCAAGGGTCCGAAGAGGACTATTGCAAACAAGAAGAAGTAAGGAGGTTTGTTAAATGGCTAGTCCTAAAACAGCAAAGAAGGGCGTATCACGTAAGCGCCGTGAGCGTAAGAATATCGAAAACGGTGCTGCACATATCCGTTCCTCCTTCAACAATACAATGGTAACCATCACAGACTTAAACGGCAATGCACTTTCATGGGCATCCAGCGGCGGCATGGGCTTCCGTGGTTCCCGTAAGTCCACTCCGTTCGCAGCACAGGTCGCAGCAGAAACAGCTGCAAAGGCTGCTATGGAGCACGGCCTTAAGACTGTTGAAGTTTATGTTAAGGGTCCGGGTGCAGGCCGTGAGGCTGCAATCCGTGCACTTCAGGCAGCAGGTCTTGAAGTTAACATGATTAAAGATGTTACTCCGATTCCGCATAACGGTTGCCGCCCGCCGAAGAGAAGGCGCGTATAGTTTATTGGAGGTGTAAAACAAATGGCAAGATATACAGGAGCTGTCTGCAGGCTCTGCCGCAGAGAAAATCAGAAGCTTCACTTAAAGGGAGACCGTTGCTTTACAGGCAAGTGCGCTCTTGAACGCCGTCCGGCACAGACACCGGGTCAGCATGGTAAGGGCCGCAAGAAGCTTTCAGAGTACGGTTTGCAGCTTCGTGAGAAGCAGAAGGCAAGACGCTATTATTGCGTGAGCGAGGTCCAGTTCCATAAGTACTTTGAAATGGCTGTTGCTAAGCAGGGTATCACTGGTGAAAACCTCCTCCGCATTCTTGAGTCACGTCTTGACAACATCGTTTACAGACTTGGTCTTGCAATGAGCCGTCCTGAGGCTCGTCAGCTTGTAAACCATGGTCACTTCACAGTAAACGGCAAAAAGGTTAATATCCCGTCCTACCTTGTAAAAGCAGGCGACGTTATCGCACTTCGCGAGAAGAGTCGCTCACTCGCAAAGTTCAAGGATGCTGTAGAAGCAAATTCATCTCGCCCTGTTGCGAAGTGGCTTGACTTCAACGCTGCAGCATTTGAGGCTAAGGTTATGAATCTTCCGGATAGAGCAGATATTGATCTTCCGATCGAGGAACATCTCATCGTCGAGTTGTACTCCAAGTAAGATTCATAAGGCCCTCGGAGTTACGAGTGTAAAAATACGCGGCTATGCCGCCTAAAAGGAGGGTAATCACTTTGATGATAGAAATTGAAAAGCCTCGTATAGAGTGCTTGGATTTGGTTGAAGACGGTTCTTATGGCAAGTTTATAATCGAGCCGCTTGAGCGCGGTTACGGAACAACTCTTGGTAACTCGCTCCGTCGTGTTCTTCTTTCTTCACTTCCCGGTGTTGCTGTTACAGCAATCAAGATTGCAGGTATCGCACATGAATTTTCAACAATTCCCGGCGTAAAAGAAGACGTAACGGAAATCGTTCTCAACATAAAGAAGATTGTTGCAAAGCTTCATACCGACGAGCCTCAGACGGTCACAATTGAAGCAAACGAGGCAGGAGAGGTAACTGCAGGAGACATCAATGTCACAGGCGATATTGAAATCCTCAACCCAGACCTTCACATTGCAACACTTTCCGAAGATGCAACTCTTTCTATGGAGCTTACATTCGCACACGGCAGAGGATACGTTTCAGCAGAGCGCAACAAGCAGGCAAATGCTGCAATCGGTGTCCTTCCGATAGATTCTATCTATACACCGGTCCACAAGGTGAACTACTACGTCGAGAATACCCGCGTTGGTAATATGACCGACTATGACAAGCTCACTATTGAGATATGGACCAATAAGACGATTTCTGCACGCGATGCAGTATCGTACAGCGCAAAGATTTTAAACGATCATCTCTCGCTCTTCATTGATTTGTCTGAAGATATCGGCAACACTTCTACAGTTATTGAGAAGGCTGAGAATCAGCGTGATAAGGTGCTTGAGATGACAATCGAAGAACTCGACCTTTCAGTTCGTTCCTTCAACTGCCTGAAGCGTGCAGGAATCAACACGGTTGAGGATCTTATCAGCAAGACTCAGGAAGATATGATGAAGGTTCGAAACCTTGGTCATAAGTCTCTTGAGGAAGTTATCAACAAACTTGATACAATGGGGCTCGCACTTGCAAGTGAGGACAACTAATGTCCCACTTGCCGGGCGACCGGTATAAAAGGAGGTATTACAATGCCCGGAACACGTAAGCTTGGACGTACCACAGATGCTCGTATGGCAATGCTTCGCGCAATGGTTACGTATTTGCTTGAAAACGGAAAGATTGAAACAACGCTTATGCGTGCAAAGGAAGTTCGTCCTCTTACCGAGAAGATGATTACTCTCGGAAAGACAAACACACTTCACAACAAGCGTCAGGCTCTTGCTTTTATCACTAAGGAAGATGTCGTCAAGAAGCTCTTTGACGAGATTTCACCGAAGTATGCAGAGCGCAATGGCGGTTATTGCAGAATCACAAAGCTCGGTCCGCGTCGCGGTGACTGCGCTGAGATGGCAATAATCGAGCTCATCTAATAAACGCCTAAAAGGATTACCTCAGAGTTTCAAGCCTCTGAAGTAATCCTTTTTTATTTACTATGCAAAAATATCGGATGCTATTTCCTCTGCTGTGTGATAAATGCCGTCAAATCTGATGTGCGGATTATATATGTCCTCAAGCCTGTCGTGGGCGAGTTTTGCGTCTTTCAGGATATTGCACGCTTCATCAATAAAGCTACGTCTTAACTTTCGAAGCCTTCGAAGCTCGGAACGCTCACGTGTGGAAAGCTCGCCGTCAACTGCGGCATCAAGACGTATCTTTCGATAGTAGTCACATTCAATCGGTATATCGCGTGAAGATGTAATGAAGCAAAGAGAAAGCTCAGGGATGTAAAGATGAAGCATTTGAGTTGGCTTGAGAGGGGAGTAGGCGGCGATACAGGCAAAATTTGCTGCAAGGGCTGCATCCTTTATCGGTGAGAGTAAAAAGTGGCCGATTCCGTGCGAATCCTCAAGGATATAGGTGTGTGCGGTATTCGTGTCCTTTCCGACAAGAAGGCTCACATATCCTTGCGGGGAGATTGCTTCGCAAAAGCGTCGTTTGCAGGCGGCTTTTTTCCCTTCTCCCTTTATCTCGCGTGAAATAATGCCTTTTGCCTTTTTTCTCAGATACTCAACATCTATTGCGCTGAGTGCTTTGTCAAAAATTTCGTCATCAAGCTTTTCTGCGCAGGCAGTCATACGGTAGATATGCGTGAAAAATTCGGAATAAGTAGTTTTTGCTGTGATTATATCTGAGGTGTGTTCGTGCAATTTCTCAGCATCGGCAAATTCCCCGAGATTTATATAGCGCTCAACAGCAATTGGAAAGCTTGGTTCAACGACGTGCGGTGATGTTCCGTCAACTATGGCGACCTTGAGTGAAGGAAAAACGACCCCATCAAGAGAGTTCGGGTCAGAAGAACAAAAAATCAGCTCGCGATCAATGTTAAGTTCATCGGCTTTACAGGCTAAAGTACGCATCAGTGATGATTTTCCGCTTCCGGGACCGCCTTTAAGGATATATACAGCGGATGCATCATGAAGATCTATCAGCTCATCGTAAAAAGAATAAAAACCTCGGCCCGAATTTGCGCCCAAAAAGAAAGAAGAAAACATAAAAAAACCTCCGAATCTACTTTGTATAGCCTATGCGTCAAAAACTATGTTTGACACGGATATCAAGTACAATTCGGAGTTTTTTGTTTAAAATCGTTTTAACTTGAGAAATCTTCGAGGAGCTTTTGCATCTCAAGGTCTCCCTTTACGACAATACCTTCGGTAAGACGCTCTCGGTCAAAATGCCGAAGCGTGCTTGCGTATATATCAGTTACAATTATTGGGCGTGTCTCGTCGGACTCTGCGAAAACGGCGAGAATTCCGTCCTGAATTTTCAGCGTGTACTCTGTATCTGTCTCTGTGACGATGTCGGTTTCTGCAGAAGCAAAAACTTCGTCTGAAGCTGTTTTGGGCTCGGGGGATTCCTTTTTTGTTTTCAGAATTCCGCCACCTAAGAATCCGAGCATTATAAACATGGCACAGGCGGCGATGGTTATGCGTTTCTGTGAACTCATCCTTACCACTTCCAATCAAAGTATATATGTATATTATTTACCGACAGATGCTTTTTGATACAAAAAAGAGCACCTGAGGCTCTGCTTTGAGCGTCAGGTGCCAGTGAAGTGGGTTGTGGGGATAAAGATATGAAAGGAGGTCCGCTCTCGAAGGAGCGTATGCCCTCTTACAATATATATAATAACATGGTTTCCAATATTTGTAAATACCTTTTTGGAAAAATTTTCCTTGTAACCATATTTGTGAGATAACATAGAATGAAGTGAAAAAACTTTTAGGAGGTAATCACCCATGTTATGTAACGACAATTATTCAGACAACAATTGCTGCAGCTGGATTATCATCATCGCTGCTATCGTAGTTGTATGGCTCCTCTGCGGTAACAACTGCAACTAATCTTAAATAGCTCGCGACGGCGGCAAGGGGAGAAATCCCCTTGCCGTTTTATAATATGTGAGAGATAGCGGCAAAAGATAGTGCGCCGGGGATGCCGAGAAAAGAAGAAAGCGCGAGGCCTATATAATTCAGAGAAACACCGATGTTAAGAGAGCTCATTACGATGAGCATACCTACTCCTAATATCGCGCGTAGGAGAAAACGTCTGAACGGCTTTGAAAAGAAAAACAGCAAAAGCAAAATAGCTATCGGGATAAAAAGGGAGAAACGCCCCATTTTGTCACGCTCCAATCAGATTTTGAGAGACATAAGCTTAGCTTTCCGTATGAGAAAGCTGTATCTTGCCTCTGCGGATTTAATTTCAAATATGCAGGCTTCAATCATTTCAGGGTCTCGAGCTTCTTCAAAGCAGTTTCGAGCATGGCGGATGTCTGTCAGCGCCGCCTCGATGTCAGAAAGCAATGCCTGACGTTCAAAGTCTCCGTCCTTCTCCTTGCGTTTCGTAAAAAGATTGAGGACCTGGGTAAGTTTTTCATGTAAAGTTGACTTTTTCTCGATTGTTTTTTCCATTATAAATAACCTCCTGTGTGTTTTGAATTCTTGTCTTATATATATTTCATATTTTGGACAATTATTCTCTTTTAAATACAAAAACAAGAAATTTTATACCGGAGCGGGTTATAATATTTGACTTGTTTATTCCATCAAAAAATGGTATAATTAAAAAAATGGATAATGGGGGGATATATAGCTTTGAATATTTCACCTGAAATCATAACGTTTGCAATTTCACTGATACCTGTAATAGAGCTTCGTGGGGCAATTCCGTATGGCGCATCTATGCAGTTGCCGTATTATATGAGTTTTATCCTTTCTGTCATCGGGAATATGCTCCCGGTACCGTTTCTGATTCTCTTTGTCCGTAAGATATTTGACTGGCTCAGGAAAATAAAGCTGTTCAAAAAGCTTGTGGATTGGATGGAGAGACGCGTTCTTGGCAAGCAGGATGTTCTCGCAAAGTACGAAAAGTTCGGACTTGCGATTTTTGTTGCAATCCCTCTTCCCGGCACAGGAGCATGGACAGGTGCGATGCTTGCAGGGCTTCTGGGAATGAGAATGAAGGATTCGCTTCCTGCAATATTTATAGGCGTAATCGTTGCCGCACTCATCGTTACAGCAGTGTCTTACGGTTTTATCGGCGCAATAGACTTTCTCGGCCTGCACGCATAAGCGAGCCTCTGCATAAGATATGGCGGAGGTGTAATGATTTATGCTGCTCGCCATAGTATTGGATGCATTTGTTGCCTGCGTGTGTGCGTTTTGCATTATATATGCCATTTCTTTTTCGCTCTGTTGCATTTTCCTTCCGAAAGAGGCAGAGCCATTTTCGTTCAACCGCTTTTTTGACAGAATAAGGAGTTTTTACCGAGAGGGAGAAAAATGACAGAAGAAGCTTACATTTGCGGAGTCATTGACTCTGTTATATTCAAAAATGATGACAACGGCTATGCTGTCCTCAAGCTTATCGGTTAGGATGGCGGCGAGATTATAGCTGTCGGATGTGTGCCGTTTGCAGGAATAGGCGAGTATATAGAAGCAAGCGGTACGTGGACGAACCATTCAAGCTACGGTGAACAATTTAAAATCACATCCTTCCACAGAACTCTCCCGACAAGTGCCGATATGATTCTCGAATACCTTTCTTCGGGAACAATACGCGGTATAGGCAGAAAAACTGCAGAGAAGATAGTTGAGCTTTTCGGGGACGAAAGCCTGTACATAATAGAACGGCATCCGAAGCGTCTTTGCGAGGTCGCAGGAATTACTGCAAAGAAGGCAGAACAGATCGGAAAGCGTTTTGAGCTTCAGAACGCACTCATGCTTCTTATGGAATTTCTTGCAGAGAACGACCTTCCGCCTGAGACTGCAGTTGCTCTTTTTCACACCTACGGAAAAAAGGCGAGCTCGCTGATTCGTGAGAACCCGTACATTCTATCAGATGCCGCGATAGGCGTTCCGTTTTATAAGGCGGACATGCTTGCAATAAATATGGGCTTTGACGGTCTTTCTCACGAGCGTCTTGACGCGGCTGTTCTCTACGAGCTTCGTTTCAATGCCGATTCCGGGCATACATTTCTTCCGAGAAACAAGTTGGTAGTTGCAACTGCACGCCTTCTCAGCATAGAGGAGGACGAGATAGAAAAAGCTATTGACAGGCTTATCCGCGACCGAGAGATTATCTCCGAGGAGATATGCGGTGTCAATGCGTGTTACATTTCTTCGCTTTATGAGGAAGAGGTGTATGTTGCCCGAAAGCTCGCGGCAATGTCAATGAGAAATGACAGAACTACCGTGCCGTGCGAGGAGCTTATAAGCAAAGCCGAACAGAGTAGCGGCATAAGCTTTGAACAGATGCAGAGGGAAGCAATTGAAATGGCGGTCAACAATTCCGTAATGCTTCTCACGGGAGGTCCCGGAACAGGAAAAACAACGGTAATTCGCGGAATGCTCTATGCATTTGATAAGATGGACCTTCGCGTAATGCTCGCAGCACCTACAGGCCGTGCGGCAAAGCGGATGACAGAATTCTGCGGTGTAGAGGCAAAGACAATACACCGTCTTCTTGAAATCTGCTATGAGGATGGTGCGATGGAGCCCGTTTTTTCGAGAAACGAGCAAAATCCGCTTGAAACAGATGTGCTTGTTCTTGATGAGATGTCAATGGTTGATATTTCGCTTATTGCGGCGACGCTCCGTGCGCTTCCGCCTAAATGCAAAGTTATATTCGTGGGAGACGCAGACCAGCTTCCGTCGGTAGGGCCGGGAAACGTGTTTAATGACCTTCTCAATTCTGATTGTTTCCCGAAAGTCAAGCTTTCGCATATTTTCAGGCAGGCTGCAGAGAGCGATATAGTTGTCGGGGCGCATGCCGTAAACCGCGGACAACTTCCTGATTTTACGAAGAAGGATAAAGACCTCTTCTTTCTCCGGCGTGAGAGCGATGAGGACATTGTTAAAACAGTGCTTGAGCTTTGTAAGACGAGACTTCCGCAGAATATGAAAATCCCGTCCTCACAGATTCAGGTGCTTTCTGTAAGCCGAAAGGCAGAGATAGGAACGGTAGAGCTGAATCGACGTCTTCAGGCAGAGCTCAATCCGCCCGAGGAAGGGAAGGACGAAAAAAGAATCGGTGACAGGCTTTTCAGGCTTGGAGACCGCGTCATGCAGATAAAGAATAACTATACGATCAACTGGTACAGTATGTACGGCGGCGAGGTCGGATATGGAGTTTTTAACGGCGATATAGGTGAGGTTATAAGCATTGATACAGAGGATGAGACGCTCACGGTAAACTTCGATTCAAGGCTTGTGCATTATCCTTTTTCGGGACTTAATGAGCTCGAGCTTGCATATTCTATGACGGTGCATAAGTCGCAGGGAAGCGAATTCCGGGCGGTAGTCCTTGTCGCAGGGAATGCAGCGCCGCAGCTCTTGCACAGGAGTGTGCTTTATACGGCAATGACGAGAGCGCGTGACCTTCTTATCGTTGTCGGAGATTTTGGCGTAGTAAAATATATGGTATGAAACAACAAACAACGAAACAGATACAGCGCACTCAAGGCAAGAATAACAGCGCTTATCAGTTAATATCTGTTTCCGGCAGGTGGTGTTTTTGTGAAGTTTCGCGATTTATTGAATAAATATCTGTTCCCACCGAAATGCGTATTTTGCAGACGAGTCATGGAGCACGACGGCGTTTGCGATAAGTGTAAGGTGAGATTGCCTTACAGGCACACAAAAGAAGCGGAAAGTCCGATAATGTTTGTAGATGGGGCATATTCTTATTTCCACTATGAGGGCGACGTGAGAAATGCTCTGATAAGATACAAATTCGGAGGCCTTTCAAAATATTCGGTGGATTTCTCCGTATATCTTGAAGAGTGCATAAGGGAATGTATTGACGGAGAGTTTGACGTAATCTCATGGGTACCGCTCAGCAAAAAAAGACTCAAGAGCCGCGGATATGACCAGGCACGGCTTCTGGCAGAAGAGGTAGCAACAAGACTTGGAGTGAGTGCGGTGAGAACGCTCAAAAAGAGCCGCAACACTGCTCCGCAGTCGCGTCAGGGGGATGTCTCAAGGCGAATGGCAAACATTCTCGGAGCGTACGAGATGGCATCGTTCGATCCTACGGGAAAAAAGATTCTTCTCATTGATGATGTTCTCACAACGGGAAGCACTGTCAGCGAGTGCGCGCGCATTCTCAAGACCGCAGGCGCTGAGAAAGTATATATAGTGACAGTGGCGAAAACAAGAGAGAGAAAAAAGAATTGAAAAATTTTTAAAATAGGTTATAATATAGTTAGTGAATAATTTTAGAGGTGATATAAAATGGTATTTGGAAGAGATATAGGAATTGACCTTGGTACAGCGTCCATTCTTGTTTATGTAAAAGGAAAGGGTATAGTTCTTCGCGAACCGTCTGTTGTTGCGGTAGATAAGACTACTGATAAAGTCCTCAAGGTCGGTCTTGAGGCTCAGAAGATGCTTGGCCGTACCCCGGGGAATATCATCGCAATCCGTCCGCTCCGTGGAGGCGTTATCTCCGACTATGAGATGACAGAGCACATGATTAAGAATTTCATCCGCCGCGTTATGGGAGGTTTCAGCCTCTTCAAGCCGCGCGTCGTCATCTGCGTTCCGAGCGGAATCACGGAAGTTGAAGAGCGTGCTGTTATCGACGCAGGCCGTCAGGCAGGCGCAAGAGCGGTTTACCTTATAGAAGAGCCGATTGCTGCAGCTATCGGCGCAGGCATCAAGATTGATGAGCCGGACGGCAATATGGTTATCGACATCGGCGGCGGTACTACTGACATCGCTGTTATCTCGCTTTCAAATATCGTTGAATCTTCTTCAATCAAAATTGCAGGTGACCACTTCGACGAGTATATCGTGAAGTACATACGCCGTAAGCACAATGTGCTCATCGGTGAACGTACTGCTGAGGATCTCAAGATTAACATCGGTTGCGTTTTCCCACGTCCTGAGGAAATTTCTATGGAAATCAAGGGCCGTTGCCTTATGACGGGTCTTCCGAGAATCTTTACGGTTACATCAAGCGAAATGCTTGAAGCTCTTGAGGAGCCTGCAACACGTATCGTTGAGTCTATCCACAACGTCCTCGAGCGCACTCCGCCTGAGCTTGTCGGTGATATTTCTACAAACGGTATTGTTCTTACGGGCGGCGGAGCTCTTGTATGGGGCTTTGCAGAGCTTATACAGTCAAAGACCGGCATTGATACCCGTGTTGCTGACGAAGCTGTCTCCTGCGTTGTTTACGGTACGGGCAAGACTCTTGACGACCTCAACTCCATGCAGGACGGTACTCTCAATCTTTCAAGAAGAAGGCAGATTCTCTCTTAATATCGAAACTGAAAAGAGTGGACATACGTCCACTCTTTTTTTGTATCAAATATGATAAAAAGAACATATTTGATATTTTAAAAACAAAAGTTTTTTGGTAGAATTATTCTGTGAGGTGATTCTATGAGAAAGATATCAAGCTTGCCGTCTCCGGTTCTTGCAGGAGTTGTAAAAGAAAAAACAGCAAAGTCGGCCATCGCCGAGATTAATAACTGTCTCTACGACGGGGCAGGAATGATAGATTTGCATATGTCGTGCCTTGAAAATACAGATACGGAAACGTTGCGCAGTATTTTCTCAGCCTCAAAGCTTCCGATTCTTGCACTCAACTATAATGTAGACTATTACGGAATCCCTTGTGGCTATAATGAAGAAGAAAGGATAGCTATGTTCCGACGTGCGGTAGATGCAGGAGCGGACGGAATAGATATGCAGGGATATACCTTCGACCTTTCTGCGAAAGAGAATTTCAAAGGTGAGGACAAATATTCCTTTACGAAAGGCAATCCTCGTGAAATAGTAACGGACGAAGCTGTTATATCAAAGCAATGTGAATTCATAGAAGAGATTCACTCAAAGGGCGCAGAGGTGCTTCTTTCGTGCCATCCGGGCATTTCGATGACGGCTGAAACGGTTGTGGAGCTTGCGCTGTTTCTCGAAAGGCGCGGACCGGATATCATAAAAATCGTTACTGTTGCAGAAAAAGAAGAGGACCTCGTTGAGAGCATCAGAGCAATGCAGCTTTTAAAACATGAGGTGAAGACTAAGGTTTCATACCACGCAAGTGGGATTGCTGGAAGTCTTTCGAGAATCATAAACCCGATTCTCGGAGGTCATATGATATTCTGTGTTGACAGATATTCTGAAAGCAGCATTATGGAACAGCTTGACCTTAAAACGGTGAAGAGAATTGTTGAAGATTTAAAGAAGATAAAATGAGGTGTCTTTTGTGTTAAATAAGCAGGTGTTTTTTACTGGCGTACATAAAGCCGAGTTCATCGAGAATGAAATCGGGAAACCGAACGGAAACCAGGCTCTTGTAAAAACCGAATACTCTGTAATAAGTGGCGGCACAGAGCGCGCTGTTCTCACGGCTGAAAACAATACTGCAGGAATTTTCCCGACGCCTGTAGGATATTGCGGAGTAGGAAGAATAATTGAGATTGGCGAGGATGTAGAAAACCTAAAGGTCGGTGACCGAGTTCTCGTTTACCACGCAGGACATTCGCAGTACAATATCTGTCCTGAGAGCGACCTCACAAAGATTGAGGACGATTCTATAGATTCGCTTGAAGCGGCATTCGTCGTTATTGCTTCGATGGGGCTTGGAGGCGTGAGAAAGCTTGAAGTTGAGCTTGGAGAGTCTGCAATGGTAATGGGACTCGGGCTTCTCGGAATGTTCTCAGTGCAGTTTTTGAGAGTATCAGGAGCTTACCCTGTCATTGCTGTGGATTTAAGCGAGGGCAGGCGTGAGCTTGCGCTCAAGCTCGGTGCAGACTTTGCTTTTGATCCGACGGATAAGGATTTCGTCGAAAAGGTGCGAGCTGCAACAAATGGCCGCGGTGTGAATGCCTGCGTTGAGGTTACAGGTGTTGCGGCGGCGCTCAATTCCGCACTCGACTGTGCCTCTTGGATGGGAAGAATTTCACTTCTTGGATGCACAAGAGTTTCCGATAGCTCCATTGATTATTACACGCAGATTCACCGCCCGGGGATAAAACTTCTCGGTGCACATAACTTCGTTCGTCCGAAGGTTGAGTCCTATCCGCACCACTGGACACACCACGATGATTGTCGTGCAATACTTAATATGATTTCAGGAAAGCGGATTCAGGTCAAACCAATCGCAACCAGAATTGCAGACCCGAAAGATGCTCCGGAGATTTATAACGAGCTTTGCGACAATAAAGATTTTCCGCTCGGAACGGTGTTCGATTGGCGAAATGTAGAATAAAAGAATGAGAGAACCGATACAATGTATCGGTTCTTTTTTGTTCTAACGAAGTGGGCTCGTACATATACTCTACTGACAAAAGGAAGGGAAGACGTAAGAATGCAAAAAGAGATGCTAAAAAAATACGGACAGGCAGTTGGTCTCTTGCCATTTCGTCTGAGAGAAGAAGCAATGAGGCTTTCAGACGAAGAAAAGGTACAAGTAACGGAATTTCGCCTGCGCGCAGGTCGGGTGATGACGGCATGCATAAATGATAGTGAGAAGTCACTTGGAGAATGTCATGTCCGTCACGAGGAGCTTGAAACGGTTCTTGAACTTGCAACGCGAGGTTCGGTGCATTCGGCGGAGTCAAGCATAAAAGAGGGTTACATAACGGTAAGTGGCGGACACAGAATAGGACTTTGCGGAACCTTTGTAAAGACAGGAGCGCTCCGCGATATATCATCTGTGTGCATACGAATCGCAAAGCCTGTGCCGAGTGCGGCAGAGGGCGTTGTTCAAGTAGTTATAGAAAATGGCAGGTTTTGCAATACGATAATAATTTCTCCGCCGGGGAGCGGAAAAACAACAATGCTCCGTGACCTTGTGAGAAGACTTTCGGATTCAGGCTTCAGGATATCGCTTGTGGACGAGCGCTTTGAGATTGCGGCAAAGCGTCGTGGGGTGCCGCAGTTTGATGTCGGTATGTGCACGGATGTGCTCGACGGTATTGAAAAGGCAAGAGGCGCAAGTCTTATGCTTCGCACGCTGTCACCGGATATAATCGCGCTTGACGAAATTACGGCAGAGGAGGATGTAAGAGCGATTTCGGCTGTGTGCAGCTGTGGTGTCGGGATTCTTGCAACTGTTCACGGAGAGAGTCCTGAAGAGGTGTTCGGAAAACCGATATATAAAGAGCTGCTTGCCTTGAATGTATTCGAAAAGGCGCTTGTACTCAAAAAGCAGAATGGTGAATATACGTGGAGCATTTCTGAAATGAGGGATTTAACAATATGATAAGAATACTTGGGTCTCTTCTGCTTATCGGAGGAGCAACGGTTATCGGAGTGTGTGCATCGAATGAGCTTTCCGTTCGTGCGCGTGTGCTCGGGAATTTTCTTCTTATGCTTGATATAATGCGTTCTGAAATAGGGGCCTGTCTCACACCCGTCTCCGAGCTTATGGAGAAGCTTGCGCTTGAAGCTTCATCGCCGCTTGACAAGTTGTTTTCTTCGTGTGCTAAAGAGAAGCGTGAGAGAGCGGATGTGCCGTTTTCGCTTATCTGGGCAAAAAACTTGTCGCGAGCGGAAAGCCTGAAACTAAAATCAAACGAAAAAGAGGTATTACGTGAGCTCGGAAGCGTTCTTGGCAGGTACAGCGCCGAGGAGCAGGTAAATGCAATTTCTCACATAATGCGTCGTGTAAGTACGCTTGCGGACAGTGCGGAAAGTGACAAAAAACGATTGGGCAAACTCTATGCCAAACTTGGCGTTATTTGCGGTGTTGCAATAGTAATAGTATTGATTTGATGGAGTTTATAAAATGCAGGTTGATTTGATTTTTAAGGTGGCGGCAATCGGGATACTAGTATCAGTTTTAAACCAACTTCTCGTGCGATCGGGGCGTGAGGAGCAGGCGATGATGACGACTCTTGCAGGATTAATTGTCGTTTTAATGATAATTGTCCGTGAGATAAGCCGACTGTTTGACCTGATAAAATCAACATTCGGATTTTAAAGTATGGAAGTTGTAATCAAAGTCTCTGCGCTTGCGGTTTTCGGCGCGATTATAATTGTATCTCTCAGAAGAACGGTGCCTGAGCTTTCCGTGACGGCCTCGGTCGCGCTCCTTGCGGTACTTGTGCTCGGTGCAGTGGGAGCGCTGGGCAGAGTTGTTACGCTTATTTATGATCTTGCCGCGTGGGCGAGTATAGATGACAAACTCGTCGAGCCGATTGTAAAAACGCTCGGGATAAGCATTGTTTCGCGTCTTGCCTCGGATATGTGCAGGGAGAGCGGTGTCCAGTCTGCTGCATCGTACGTTGAGCTTGTTGGGGGAGCTGTCGCCGTCTCATTTGCAATACCGCTCATGTTCGGGCTGCTCTCGCAGATTACAATGTGAGGAAAATATGAAAAAGGTATTTTGTATATGTGTCCTGATGGTGATGCTCATTCCTCCGTGCGCTGCGGAGAGCGAGCTGCACGAAGCACTTGGAGTTTCTGAGGTAATATCCAATGCACCGTCGGAATCTGATGTGGAGTATTCGGAAAACCTGTCTTTTTCGGACGGGGTTTCGGATGTGTTTTCGAAAACTCTCGATAGCATAAAAAGTTTTCTTTCGCAAGGGCTTAAGTGTGTATGCGTAATTGCAACTGTATCATTCCTTATGAGTACTGTCGAATCTGTTGCTCCGACTGCAGAAAACGGCGCTGTAAAGATGTCTCTTTCGCTTGTCGGGGCAATTGCAGTTACGGCTGCGGCATCGGGAAGTGTCACAAGTGTGATGGGGATGGGCAGAGAATTTATATCCGGCATAGAAGATTTTTCAAAAGCACTTCTTCCGAGCGTTGCGGCGGCAGAAGCTGCATGCGGAGCTGCAGGTGCGGCGACCGTCAAGGCAGGAATAACGCTCCTGTTTTCCGACGTTCTGATAACGCTGATAAATAAAGTGCTGTTGCCGCTTGTTTATATAAATATTTTTGCCGCCACGGCAAATGCTGCGGCGAAGAATAATGTGTTGCAAAAAATATCAGAGTTTTCCTCAAAAACAGTCTCGGTAACGCTCAAGGTAATTCTCGGAGCTTTTGTGTCGTATGTGGGGATTTCGGGAATTGTTGCAGGAAGTGTCGATAAAGCAGGACTCAAGGTCGCCCAGTTTGCGATGGGAGCGGCAATTCCGGTAGTCGGGGGAGCTGTTTCAGAGGCTGCGGAAACCGTCGTCGCAGGTGCGGCAATGATAAAAAACTCGATAGGTGTATTCGGTATGCTCTCGATAATTTCGGCGTTTGCAACGCCGTTTGCGGCAATGCTTGTAAACTACTTGAGCTTTAAGGCGGCATCGCTCATATCAAGTCCTGTGATAAACGGGCAAGTCGCCGAGCTGTCCTCAAAACTTGCAGAAAGCTTCGGGCTTATCATTGCAATGTGCGCGACTGTTGCAACCGTAATTATCATAGCGGTTATTGCCGCAATGAGAAGTGTGGGGGTGTTGTAGGTGGAAGGACTAAGTTCCTGGATTGCAGGCATTTCGGCAGTTGCGCTTATAGTTTCCGTAATATCTGTCGTTGCACCGAAAAACAGTGCAGGCAGGGTTGTAACGATGCTTGGAAGCATACTCGTTCTCGTTGCTTTTGTATTGCCTGTTTTGGATTTTGAAGCTTTGCGGCTTATAGGTGTCGGAGAAGCATACGAGGAGAAAATATCAGAGCAAATAGAAAAAGCGGAGAAAGAGACTGATGAGATTAAAAACAATATCATAAAGGAAAAGCTTACGGCATACGTATTAGATAAAGCAAAAACAGATGAAAACGAATGTAAGGTGGATATAAAGATTCAGGACGGAGCTGCCATGTCTGCAATAGTTGAATGTGGCGAGCGGAATATTTCAGAACGTGTATCAGAGATTCTCGAGAAAGAACTCGGAATTGCGAAAGAGAGTGTGAAAATAAAAAATGAAGAATAAAGAGATGAAGCTTTGGCGTCTTCCGAAGTTTGTTATGAAATATAAATACATAATAGTTGTAATTGTCGTCGGCTTTTTTCTTTTGGCTCTGCCACAGGGGAAGAGCGATGAGACAGAGCAGAAAAACACGAAGCTGTCATTTGATACAGGAAAATTTGAAAAACGAGTGGAAGAGGCGCTTTCTGAATGCAGCGGTGTAGGTCGTTGCGAGGTAATACTGTCAATTGATTCGGGTCCGGCCAATATATACGAAAAGGATTCAAAGAAAAGCGAGAGAGAAAATGAAGGTGGGGTGATGCGCGAGAGTGACAGCGACACAAAACCGAGTATATTGTCACAAGGCTCGGGGAAAGAGAGTCCGCTTGTGATAAAAGAAGTTTACCCGGATTTTCGAGGTGCAATGATAATTTGTGACGGTGCTGAAAGTCCTATGGTGAGGACGGCAATCACAAATTCCGTAATGGCGCTTACCGGACTCTCAGCAGACAAAATAAGCATAATCAAAATGAAAAATTAGGAGGACATGATGAAGAAAAAAACTACGGTAGCAGCAATAGTGATTTTGTTTTTATGTGTTGCAGTGTATCTGAATCTCAATACGGCGGACTTGGGAAGTGACGAAGAAAGAATAATGACAACACTCGGAGAACAGAATGCAGAGGAAGCACCGGCAGAGGTAGTTACCGAAGATAAGAAAAAATATTTTGAAGAGGCTCGACTCGAAAAACAGAAAGCTCGCGACAGTGCAATAACGACGCTTAAAGAAGCGGCAAAAGAGGAGAATATGCCGGAAGATTCCCGTGATCGTGCGGCAAAGAGCATTGAGACAATTTCAAACGGCGCAATAAGCGAGACTCGCATAGAAACGCTCATCAAAGCAAAAGGATTCGGTGAATGTGTTGCACTTATGAACGAAAAGGGGGTAAACGTGATTGTCAGCGCGCCCGAGGGTGGACTTGCGGCATCAGATACAACAAAAATAAAGGATATCGTTGTCAGTGAGACGGGAATTTCACCAAGTCAAATAAAAATTATTGAAATTAAGTGAGTTTTGAGTTATACTATACATATACTGTAGATAAAGGAGAAGTTAATATGGCTGAACTTAAAGAATATACAACGCGAGTTGACGATACAGGAAAGATTACCATTTCAGAAGATGTTATTGCTTCTATCGCGGCAATTGCGGCAGGGGAGATTGAGGGCGTTGCGAGCCTCGGTACGGCGCTCGTCACTGATTTTCTCGCGAAGAAGCCTGCTTCAAAGGGCGTCAAGGTTACAATCGCAGAAGAATCTGTCGAGCTTTTCGTAACCGTTGTCGTAAAAAAAGGAGTTGTAATCCCGAATGTTGCAAAAGCAGTTCAGGAGGCTGCGGCTTCCGCTGTTGAATCGATGACAGGCATTAAGGTAGAAGCGGTTAATGTCAGAGTTGCAGGCGTTTCTTTTGATAAGGAAAAGGAAAAGAAAAAGTAGTTCCTTGCGGTTTAATTGAATATTGAAAAGGGAGTAATCGGCGTTTTACGTAGTGAAGTCAACAATCGGGTGTATACCACTCTGGCTTTATTTGAAATGATGAGACTTATTTGTACTGTATGCAAATAAGTCTCTTTTTTTTAGTAAATAATTTATATAAAGAGGTGCAAATGATGAAAGAATACCTGAAGAATTATCAAGAGGTAATGGAAGACCTTTCCGTAACGAGAAGCGGACTCTCCGGAGAAGAAGCGAAGAAGAGACTTGAGAAGAACGGAAAAAACAAATTGCGCGAGGCAAAGCCTGACGGAATCATAAAGCGTTTCGTCAAACAGATTGCAGAGCCAATGACGATTATACTGATTATTGCGGCGCTTATTGCAGGCGTGATGGCGGTATATGAAAGGGAGTTCCCTGCAGATGTAATAATCATTATGGCAGTCGTCGTAATAAACGCTGTTCTGGGCGTTATCCAGGAAAGTAAGGCTGAGAAGTCGATAAGTGCGCTTGCAGAAATGACTGCGGCGACCTCACTCGTAATTCGCGACGGACACACGCAATCGATTCCGAGCGAGGAACTTGTCGTAGGCGATATCATCATACTTGAAGCGGGCGCTGCAGTTCCTGCCGATGCGAGGATTATAGAATGTGCAAGTATGAAGATTGAAGA
>JAFXJK010000086.1 GCA_017532355.1 Oscillospiraceae bacterium
TACAGAAAAGGGAGAAAAGAGTAAATGGAAAAAGCTTTTTTGGCGAAAGGGAGTTGTGACTGCAAAATTGTAATCCCTTGCGATGCTCACATTGTTGAAAAAACAGCGGCAGAGGAGCTTGTAAATTACATCGAAAAAGCGCTTTCGGCGAAGCTTCCGACAGTGCGCGAATGTGAGGCAGACGGCAAGTGTATTTATGTCGGTCATACCGAATACGCAAAGAAAAACAATGTTATCGCAAAGTCAAAGGAAAACTGGATTATAAAGATGGTCGGCGGAAACCTCGTTCTTACAGGCGGAACAAAGCAGGGAGAGCGCGGAACAATTTATTCCGTATATCATTTCCTCGAGGATGTTGTCGGTGTCCGTTGGTGGAATCCGTATGAAGAGGATATCCTCGCGCTTGATTCTTTGGAACTCGCAGAAGATTTTTATAAAGAGGGAACACCTCATTTTTCATACCGCAAGCCGCTTATGGATTCGGGCTTTGGCGTCGAAGTTATGCCGCATCTTGCGAGAACGCGCACGAATGTCGTTTCTCCGCTTGATGATAATATTCCGGACGGTGTCTATGACGAAAATGTTCGCAAATACGGCGATGTTCTCACTATGGGACGTCCGCACCACGTACATACAATGGGAAAGTTCTTCCCTGCATCCGAATACTTTGACGAGCATCCCGATTGGTGGGCGTGGAACAATGCTCACGGCAAGCACCTCAAGGAAGGCCACCGTTGCTTCTCAAACGAAGGCTTTTTCAATGCTCTTTTAGAGAAACTTCTCGGCATCATCAAAGAAGACGTTGAGCTTGCAGAGAAGACGGGAGTTGAGCTTCCTGATTTCTACTCTATCTCTATGGATGACCTTATGGGCTATTGCTTCTGCGAATGTCCTGAGTGCACAAAGATACTCAAAGAGGCAGGCCGCAGCGGATACGTAATCAAGTTCATAAACCGTCTTGCTCGCGAGGTCAAAAAGGTTTATCCGTGGGTCAAGCTTGAGACACTTGCATATCTTGAATACATCGAGCTTCCGAAGGACGGAACTCTGCCCGATGAGAATGTCATTATCCGCCTTGCTGATGTTTATATCGACCTTATCCGCGGTCCGCATCACCCGATAAACAAGCAGTATCTGTCCGAGATTACAGCTTGGGGAGATTACTGCAAGAAAGCAGGCTGCGGTCTCTATGTATGGGACTACCACTACAACATAGTTCTCAACGCTTATCCGCTTTTCATTTTTGAACGCCTTAAGGATACGGTAAAGACCTTTGCTGATTGCGGCGTTACGGGTGTATTCACAGAAACACAGAACAAATACACAGATGCATGGGAACTCACAAGATATCTCCTCTGTCATCTTCTTGAAGATCCTGATCTCGACGAGAAAGCGCTCATTTATGATTTTACAGAGCGCTACTACGGACGTGCGGCTAAGCTCGTTCGCGAATACTTTGAACTCATTCAGAACGCTGCCGAGAAAAATCCGATACACGCTTATTGCTGTGACGAGGACAGCCCGTTTAACTATATGGATTTCCGCACAGCGATTGAAGCTGACCGCATCCTTTCTCTTGCATGCGCAGAAGTAGAGGGTGAGTATCTCTTCGCAGAGCGTGTTGACTGGCTCAGACGTTCGGTTGACACAGCTATCCTTATCCGCTTCTTCGATTTTAAGAAGAATGCCGCAGATGCAGGAGAAGAATTTAACTTTGATATTCTCAAAGTACGAGAGAGAGTTATAGATGCATATAATGCACATCTTGAAACTCCGTACGGCAAGAATATAAAGTCAACAACTGCAAAATTCCTTGAGTATATCGAAAATCTTCCGACAGAAGAAGAAAAATTTGATATTCCCGAAGAGCTTGCTGATGTTCCTGAAGAGGACATTTATCAGTTCCCACTTAAGGATATGGTCAAGTTTACTCTTGACGTGTTTGAAAAAGGCTTTGGCTGCGTCGCGGTAAACGATGGCGATAAGCGTGTGCTTAAGGTTAGCTATGATGCGGCGACGGGCAGCCGTGCACCGTATGCTCTTTATCCTACATCAAAGTATGCAGAGAACACGCAGGCACTTGTATTTGAGCTTCGCCACGGAACGGGTATGGGCGCAGAGGTTGTAGAGCAGCGCAAGTTCTACCGCGAAGATATCAACCTTGATGGATATAACCTCTATAAGATTGGGTCGATTTCAGGTATCAAAGACAGCTTTGATGCAAAGCTCGGTCTTCCGGAGGAAATCGGCGTAAGCCTCAAGGGTATATCCACAGTGTTCCCGATGGATGCTTGTGACGTATATCTCCTTATGAAGTTTACGGGTGAGATTCACGGCGGAAACCCGGAGGATGAAAACGCGTTCTTTATTGACCGCGCAATAATTGTAAGAAAGTAGTATAAAATGCCACAACCAACGGTTGTGGCATTTTTTTATCACTTGAAAAAATATTGACATATTGAAACTGTTGTGTTAAATTAATAAAAAAATATGCTTGGAGCGATAGAAAATGGAGAAGAAATTTCTTGTAAAAGGCGTTTGCGACTGCAAAATAGTTTTGCCGAAAGATGCCCATATTGTCGAAAAAACGGCAGCAGAGGAGCTCTCAAAATATATCGAAAAAGCACTCTCAATAAAGCTCCCGATAGTCTGCGAATGTAAGGCAGAGGGTAAGTGTATCTATGTAGGTATGACAGAGTTTGCCGAGAAGAACCATGTCCTCGGCAAAAGTCAGGAAAACTGGATAATGAAAATGGTGTCGGGTAGCCTCGTTCTCACAGGTGGTGAGAAGAAGGGCGACCGCGGTGTAATTTATTCTGTGTATCATTTTCTCGAGGAGAATGTCGGCGTAAGATGGTGGAATCCGTATGAAGAGGATATCTTAGAGCTTGATTCTCTTTCTCTCTCCGATGATTTCTACAAAGAGGGAACTCCTGCGTTTTATTACCGCAAGCCCCATATGGAGCCACAGCAGGGTGCTGATGCTTTCCATTTTATGGCGAAAACGAGAACAAATGTTATCTCTTCTTTTGACGATAATATTCCCGACGGTGTTTATGATGAAAACGTAAAGAAGTTTGGCGGAGCAAGAACTGCCGGACGTCCGCACCACGTTCACACAATGGGAAAATATTTCCCAGCGGATAAGTATTACGATAAGCACCCAGAATGGTGGGCATGGAACGAAGTCCGCGGTGAGCGCATAAGACCGGGAAGCTACTGTTTCACAAACGAAAGCTTCTTTAAAACTCTCGTTGAAAAGGTGACGGCGTACATCGAAGAGGATATCGAACGTTCAAAGCGCGAGGGAGTAGAGCTTCCGTGCTTCTATTCGCTCTCAATTGACGATATCAATGCGGATTTCTTCTGCCAGTGCCCCGAGTGTGCAAAAATCAGAGCAGAGTCGGGAGATACAGGCTATGCTCTTCGTTTTGTAAACAGTGTTGCGCGCGAAATTAAGAAGGTTTATCCGTTTGTAAAGATTGAAATTCTCATCTATTCAAACTTTGTAAATCCGCCGAAGGATGACACACTTCCCGAGGATAATATGATTATCCGCCTTGCAGACATTGGTAGCGATATGCTTCGCGGCCCGCACGCAAAGACGAACAAGCGTGCGCTTGCTCTTATCGAAAGATGGGCGGATATTTGCAAGAGAGCGGGATGCGATTTTTATGTTTACGATTATATCCATATTATTCGTTACAACTATCCGCTTCCGATATTCTACCGCCTCAAGGATATGGTAAATACATATTACGATAACGGCGTAAAGGGTATATTTGCCGAAACGAATAACTCTTTTATCGATTCTATTGAGCTCAATAAGTATTTGTTTACGCATCTCCTTGAAGATCCGAAAACGGATGTTGATGCGCTTATAGTTGACTTTACAGATCGTTACTTCGGCAAAGCGGGAGCATATATCCGCAAGTACTACGAGCTTCTCCGTGAAGTAACCGAGAGAAACTGCATGGACGTTCTCTGTTGCGGAGAGGACAGCCGATTTAACTATATTGACTCTACTTTTGCGATTGCAGCAGAACCGATTTTTGAAAAGGCAAGAGAGGCTGTAAAGGGCGAGGTAGTGTTTGAACGTCGAGTAAACTGGCTTGCAAAGGCTCTTTACGGCACGATGATTTATAACTTCTTTGACTTAAAGCGTCAGGCAAAGAATCGCGGCGAAAACTTTGACTTTGATATCAAAGAGCTCAAAAAGAGAGTTATTACAGCACTTGAGGATTACCTCAAAACTCCGAAGGGTATAGCTGAGGCTCCGAACGATAAAAGGTTTATACTGTACCGTGTAGCACCGAATTGCGAGCTTGAAAGTGAGTATTTCGAAAACTGCCCTGAAGAGGAAGAGATATTCGACATTCCCGAAGAGCTTCGTAGCGAGAAGGAAGAGGATATCTTCCAGTTCACTCTCCTCAATATGCCGAAATACATCCATGCATATATGAAGGAAGTAGAAGGCTATTTTGAAGTTCACGACGAGGATAGCTCGCTTTCAAAGGTACTGAAGCTTTCCTATGATAACGGAACGGGTATCCATATTCCGATTATGCGAGTTCCGACGTCGAAGAACGCAGAGAAGAAAAAAGCTCTCTACTTTGCGCTCCGTCAGGACGGAGAGACGATAAAGGAAACAGAGCTGTATCTTGAGGACATAGCTTATAAGGGTTATCACCTTTATAAGCTCGGAAGCTTTGAAAACTTAAGCGATTCTTTCCACGCGAGAGTTTCGCTTGCGGCGGGGTCTGCTTCAATAAACATCAAGGCACTTTCGCTTACCTTCCCGATGGATAAGTGTGACGTATATCTTTCAATGAAGGCTTCGGGTGAGGTTTACGGCGGCGACAAGGCAGACGAAAACGCAATCTACTTTGAAAGAATGATAATTGTCAGAAAGTAGCTTTTGAAATTTATCTTTTTTGATATGTTTTTGAGAGGTAAA
>JAFXJK010000087.1 GCA_017532355.1 Oscillospiraceae bacterium
CGTTAAAAAAGCGAGCTAACCGTCAGGTTATGCTCGCTTTTTTGCCTTGAACTTCATCCAAAATTAAGCCTTTCGGGGTGCATACAGTTTTGAATTGAGATATTTTTCGTTTGTAGAAATATAAAAATTCCGGGAATACTGCCGTATTTCCGGAATTTTTTATGCATTACAGGCGGAAAAGAGCCATTCAAAACCAATACTTCCTTGTGTGGCTGTGGCCAATCCCTCACGGTGTTGTTTTTACTTTTTCTCTTCTGTTTTTGGTCTGGGTTTTAAGACCATTGATTTGTAGCGGTGCCAATAGGTTTTTACCTGAACAATCTCAGCGTCCGTAAAGCGCGACTTTGCAAGACGATATGCCTTTGAAATTTCCTCACCCTCGAGACCGCCTGCGGCAAGGCCTGCAAGGTAAGTTATATCCGCTTTGGTAAGACGTGAAGAAATAAGCTTCATCATCGCCTGCTTTTCTTCACGCGAGATGGAATCCGTGACCTTCTGGGACGCCGCCTTTACGGCTTCTTTTTTCTCGACAGGCTTCTTCTCTTCGGCAGGTTTCTTTGCCGGTGGCTTCTGCGCAGGCGTTTCTTCCTGCTTTGCTTCTTCCCCAACCGTTTCACCGTCCTGCGGTATCTCTTCCGCCGGAGGAGCTATGATAATCTCTTCAAGCTCTTCCATGGAGAGCTCTCCGCTGTCGAGCATTCCCTCAATCTGGTTCTCAACGAGCATATTCATTGCCTTATCGCCGAGGTAGTTCATAACGGCGTTGTATCCGAAATAGCCGCTGACGGCAAGGACAACGAGAACACACGCGAGGATTATAAGACCTTTTTTAGTTTTCTTTTTCATGTAAAAACCTCTTTTGCCTGATACAAAACAAGCGTCCGTTTTCGCGGACGCTTGCTGTCTGTTATGCTTTTAAAGCGTTTCCGCTTTGATTAGAGAGCCGGGATTTCTGTGATGATTGCAAATGTAAATGTCTCTGTGCCAATCTTGCCCGTGAACGTAGATGTAATCTCGTACTCAGCAGTCTTCTCAACCTTGATGCCCTTTGCTGTGAAGAGATCCTGGAAGAGGTAGTCTTCATTTACATCCTTAAGCTCATACATATCAAGTGCATCGACAACGATGAATGAGAGATTCCAGAGAGTGAGCTCTTCATCGCCATTAACCGGAACGAGCTGGTTGTTTGTCTTGCCCGGGATTGCTGCGATGATCGGAGCGATATCGTTCTCTGTGTCTGTAGAGAATGTAGCAAGAGCGTGTACGCTGCTCTTTGCCTTGCCTTCCTTTGTACCGATGAAGATTGTTTCAAGCTCTGTTGTCTCTACATCAAGACCTGTGAAGTCGAATGTAACTGTGTTGCCGGAAACTTCACCAAGGAGCTTCTCGCCACCGTCGTGTGTGATGTAGCAGTTGTCAAGAACTGTCTTCTTGCCGCCTGACGGAACTGTTGAAGAGTTCGGAGTGTCGCCTGCTGACGGAGTGTCAGGAGTTGACGGAGTGTCAGGAGTTGACGGAGTATCAGGAGTTGACGGAGTTGTCGGAGTCTTGTCAGTAACGCTTGTGTTCGGAGTCTCAACCTTTGTTCCCTCGCCGTTTACAACAGCGTTGTCAACCTTACCGGAACCTGTAACTGTGTTTGAAGAACCGTTTGCAACAACGTTCTCAACCTTTGAACCTGCATCAACCTTAACTTCTGTGTTGTTACCTTCGATTGCAACGTCCTTGTACTCAGTGTCGCCGCCGAGTGTAACGTTTGCATCGTCTGAAGAAACTTCAACCTTTTCAGCAGAGATTTCGTTCTTGACTTCTGTTGCGTTTTCAGTAACAACAACCTTGTCAGCCTTTACGCCGTCTTCTGCCTTAACGCTTGCTTCGTGAACGGGGTTACCGTAAACAACGTTTGAAACTGATGTTTCACCTGAAACTGTAACGCTACCTGCACGGACAACGAGGTCGCCGCTGACAGTTGCGTCCTTGATTTCTACTTCTTTTCCGCCGAGAGCATCAGCGATGATAACGTCACCTTCGATGATTGCGCCTGTGAGGTCAACATCCGGGTCAGTAACAACGATGTTACCCTTGATAACCTGGCCTGCATAGCTCTTGCCCGGCTTTGCATACTCGCCAACAAGACGGTCGAGCATTGCTGCATACTCAGCGCGTGTTACGTTATCCTTCGGACGAAGGTCATTTGAGCTGCCGCCCTGAACAACTTTCTTTTCAATAAGAGCTGCTGCTGCATCCTTTGCCCAGTCAGAAACGTGATGAGCATCGTCAAATGCATGAACTGCGTCGTGGTTATCAGATGCGAGAACGAATGTACGGGCAAGGATAGTGAAAGCCTGCTCACGTGTAACCGGATCGTTCGGCATCATCTTGTTGCCTGCGCCTGTGATAATCTTTGCAGCAACACCTGACTTGATGTAGTCTGCATACCAAGCGTCGATTGCAACGTCAACGAGGTGAGCGATGTCAGCCTTGTCGCCCTGTGCGCCGAGGACGCGAACCATCATAGCTGTAAGCTCAGCACGAGTGAGGTTGTCATCCGGACGGATTTCGCCGTTATCGCCCTTCATGATATTGTTCTCAACTGCGCTTGCAAGACCTGCATGCTTCCAGCTGTCAACTGCAGGAGCATCCTTGAAGCCTTCAAGTACGTTTGCTGCAACGTCTTCTGCGCCAACGAATGTAGCGAACATTGTGAAGCACAATGCAACAGCAAGGAGAACTGATAATGTTTTTTTCATAATAAAACACCTTCCCTAAAAATTTTTCCTTTTTGCTTTTTTATTTTTACTCACCTTTGGCGAGTATTTTACGAGAAATTTCTGTAATCTGCTCCATAGGAGCTCCGATTTTCTTAACGGCTTTAGAAAACGCTTTGTATGACGACTCTCCTCTGCCGTGGGTATCGCTGCCGAGAACGTGGACGCTTCCTTTTCTTGCAAGGGAGAGATTTTCACGCTTTGCCTTGCCGAAGCCGATGACGGACTCCGCGTTCATCTGGAACTTTGCCGGAAGCGAGAGAAGCTTCTCTCTTCCGCGCTCGGAATATCTGTCGATATGGGCGATTATCGGGGAAAGCCCTCTTTTCTCAATTATATCTGACACAAAGTCAAACATCCAATATGGCCAGGGCTCCGGCGGAAACTCAAGAAGAATGTGCTTCGTGTCTCCGATACAGAGCTTTGAAAGGTCCGGAAGCTCGGAGATTCCTATCGCAAGCTGGACCTCTGATGCCTTTACTATCTCAATGCCTGAATCGTTGTTCTCACGAAGGAGCGAGAACGCCTCTTCACGGCGAGTGAGGAAGCTTTCTACCGAATCCTCTTCTATATAAAAATGCGGGGTTGCAACTATGGTGTCCACTCCTGCGGCTTTTGCGTACCTAAGCTGGGCAAGGCTTGTTTTTATATTCAGCGAGCCGTGGTCAGCACCGGGCAGGATGTGGGAATGAAAATCTACATACATGGTGGGAATAAGTTCTTTCTACTTCTTTTCTTCTGCCTTCTTCATCTTCTCAACAGAAGTCTTGTGGTTTTCCTTAAGCTCCTTCTGGGAATAGCCGTAGCCGTAACCGTAGCCGTACTTGTCGGCATACCTTCTGCGGTAGCTGTACTTAGAGAAGGCCGTGCTTCGCTCTGAGTCGTTGAGGATAAATCCAAGGACCTTTCCTCCAACGTTCTCAAGGTCTTCGATTGATTTGCTGAGAACTGAAACCGGAACCGTCTTCTCACGGACGACGAAGACGACGCCGTCAATCTTTGAAGCGAACACCGCAAGGTCCGTAACGAGGTGCACGGGCGGAGTATCGATAAAGATGTAATCGTATTTCTCCTTAAGGTAAGCAAGAAGGTTTTCAAACTCACGCGTCATAAGAAGCTCAGGCGGAGCCGGCGGCAATGTACCTGCCGGGATGACGTCGAGATTCTCGTACGCTGTTTTTTTAACGGGAACATCAGAAACAAACTTTCCGAGAACATCCGAGAGCCCGGGGGCAAGCGGAACGTCAAGGTAGTTATGTACCTGCGGCTTTCTCATGTCGACGTCGATAACAACGACCTTTTTTCCTACTTTGGTAAATGAAATTGCAAGGTTTAAACAGTTCGTCGTTTTTCCTTCGTTTGCGATGGTACTTGTAAAAGCAACCACCTTCTTATCGTTGCCGAGCATAAAGAGGAAGTTGGTGCGCATCTTCTTATACGCTTCAACAACGGAGAAATGACTTTCTTCGGAAAGGAGAGAACGTCTGACGTATTTTGCTGCTTTTTCTTTTTTTCTGAGAAAATCAAATACTGCCATACTACTTCGCCCCCTCTTTCTTTATACGTCTGCTTGTTTTTTCCTGCTCCAGGAGCTCAAAAGAGGGAATAACGCCTATAATCGGGAGACCGAATTCTTCTTCAAGCGTAAACTCATCGCGAACTCTGGTATCCATAGCCTCGATGAGGATATAGAACGCCGCCGTAACGATTGCACCGAGGAGAATGCCGAGGACGGTGTTCTTCGAAACGTTCGGAGAGGACGGAGATACGGGATAAGTCGCATAGTCAACTATCGAAACGGCACCGCCGTTGAGAACGCGTTTGAATTCAGCAGGAGCGACGCGCGTGATGGTGTCCGCGATAATCTGCGCTTCCTTCGGATTCGTGTGTGTAACGGAAATCTTGAAAATTTCAGTTGAAGAAACAGACTGCGCAGAAATCATACCCTTTATCTGCTGTGCGGTATAATCAAGGCCCGACTGCTCAGCAACCTTGTCGAGAACGGTGCGGCTGTTGAGGATAACAACGCAGGTATCAAGAAGCTCTCTGGAAACCTGAACGTCGCTCGTCGTAACGATGGAGGATTTTCTCTCAGTCATATTCGACACGTGAAGAAGCGTCTGCGACGTGTAAACAGGGGTCAGCAAAAACTGGCTGACGAGAAAGAACACGATGCCGAGCGTTGCCGCCACTGCAGCTATTATCTTCAGGTGCGCAACAAGCACCGTTATAACTTTTTTGAGATCCATCTCCATTAAAACCATACCTCCGGACTATAAAAGCGGAACCTTGAGAAATCAATATGTAACAACAAAAACATTCCGGGTTCCGATAAAAAACAAACATTGCGGAGACTCGTTTATGCAGAATCCCCATCATGACGATTTTAACACATTTAAACACTTTTGTAAAGATTTTTTTCTTCTTTTTTTATATTATTTTGTAAAACTTTTAATTATTTTTTCGGCGGCTTCCGACACATCTTCATTATTCTCAATCTTTACGTCCGCAAAGCGGAGATATTTCTCGCGACGTCTCTCCCAGAGAGCGGAAATATCCTTTGAAAGCGGCCTGCCGTCAGTTGCAAGAGCTGTAATATCTCTCTCAATAAGGTACACCGTTCCGTTCTGCGAAAGCGAGCGGTAGTTTTCTTCTCTCTCCACCACGCCACCGCCTGTTGCGATAACAAGCCCGCTTTCCTTTGCAACGTCCGCAACCACCTGCTTTTCTATCTCGCGGAAGGCATCCTCGCCCTGCTCGGTTATTATCGCACCCGGAGCACCGAAGCGTTTTTCTATCTCCTCGTCCGTATCGACAAACCTTCGCGAAAGAGCTTTTGCAACAAGCTTTCCGACCGTACTCTTGCCGCTTCCCGGCATTCCTATCAATATAATATTGGAAAGCGAACGCGATACAGACTTCACGGCTTCTTCTATAAGAGCCTCCGGAAGCTTTTCGTCAAGAAACGTATCTGCCGCGCGATGGCCCTGCGCCGCAAGCATATACAGACCGCCTACGTGCGGAATGTGAAGCGCCTCAGCATCCTGCAAAAGCTTCGTTCTTTGGGGATTATATACGACATCCGCAACCGCTACGCACTTCGGAAAACGCGAAAGGTCTATCGCAGAGACACCGACATTCGGATACATACCTACGGGAGTTGTGTTGATTATAACCTCTGCGTCACGGCAGATATCATAGACATTTTCGTAATTCACCTCGCCGCGGCGCGAAACAACGGTCATGCTCTTGGCACCCAGTCTCCTTGCTGCAAGGCGTGCAGTTTTTGACGTTCCGCCCGACCCCAGGATGAGAACACTCTTTCCCGACAGCGAAACACCGCCGCGCGAGAGCATATACATAAAGCCGAAGACATCGGTATTGTCGCCGTGGATTTTACCGTCGCGATATATAACCGTATTTACGCAGCCTGCCTCGCGTGCCGTATCTGAAAGCTCGTCGCAGAGTGAATACGCAAGCTCCTTGTACGGAATGGTAACGTTCATTCCCGAAAGAGCGCGGCTTTTTATAAGCTTTTCAGCCTCTTCTCTCGACTTTTCGTAATATTCATATTCGTAATCTCCGAAAACGGAGTGTATCTGCTTTGAAAAGCTGTGGCGAAGAGTTTCGCCGAGAAGTCCGAATTTCATAAGTGTCTCCCCCGTCGTGATTTTTGCTTCAAACTCATTATATCACTTTTCCTCTTTTTTGAAAACCCTTTACAAATAGTATAATTTGGCATATAATATACACACTGTTACAGAATTTGGGGGTATTTCAGATGAATACAAATTTTCCGAGAACGCTTTCGCTTCTCCGCAAAGAAAGCGGACTGAGCCAGAGAAAGGTTGCAAAAGAGCTTCACGTTTCTCAGGCAGTTCTCTCTCATTATGAAAACGGTCTCCGCGAGCCGGGACTTGAGTTTGTCGCACACGCCGCGGATTTCTATAAGGTTTCCTGCGATTTTCTCCTTGGCAGAACCATGTCACGCGAGGACTATACCATAAAGCCGGAGGATCTTCCCGATATGTCGGAGGAGAAGGACAACGTTCTTCGCGGAAGTATGCTTGCCGCAATCTCGAAGAAGCTCGTTGTAAACTCCGTCAGCCTTATTTTCGACATCGTCGGCAAGGCAAAGAGCAAGAAGCTCATCTCCGAGACAGCAATGTTCTTCAACGTCGCAATCTACAAGGTCTTCCGCACTCTCTACCACGCCTGCGGCAAGAACAGCGAGGACTTCTTCTCGATAAACGACGAGGTCTGGGCAGAGCTTGCAAACGCAGAAATGGCACTCAATTCCTTTAACATCAAGTGTGCGGCGGAAAACGTGAAGCTTGGAGAGGACAGCGAGGAGGCGAAGCTTCCCGAGCTCTCTCCCGATTATATCTCAAGCGAGTACCCTGCACTCAACCAGTCTCTCAACTCCGTGCTCCAGACGGCAGGAAAGAGACTTGAAGGAAGGCTGTAAGCTATGAAAGACAGCCGTGGTCACATCTTTTACTTTGACTGGCTCCGCATTATTGCGGCATTTTTCGTCGTCTTTATGCACGTTGCATCGGTTCCGCTTGCAGGAGATATAAATACAGACTGGCATCTCACTAATATCCTGACGAGCCTTTCATTTACTGCTGTTCCTCTCTTTTTTATGATGTCGGGTTACCTTCTCCTGTCAAGCGAGAGGACGGCGGACGTTTCCGTTCTTTTTAAGAAAAGGCTTCCGCGCCTTGTCGTGCCACTCCTTTTCTGGACGGTCTTTTCCGTTTTTTATAAGCTTTGGCTTGACGGCACAATTACCGCCGCCGGCGTATGGCAAGGACTTTTCTCTTCTCTTTCCTCGCCTGCGTGGGTACATCTGTGGTATATGTACACCCTCATCGCGCTTTATGTTCTCTCGCCGTTTCTCAGAGCAAGCCTTTCCAATCTTTCGCGAGGCGGACACATTCTCGCACTCTCGATAATCGGACTTATTACGCTTCGCGCGATGCTGTCACCGCTTCTTCCTCAACGCTTTTCCAATCTTATCAATATCGACATTATAAACAAGCTTGAGTTCTTTGGCGGACACCTCGCCACATTCATTCTCGGCTACTACCTCGGCAGTATCAGGAAAAAATTCCCGAATGCTCTGCTCGCGGCAGGGGCAGCTGCAGTTCTTGCAGTTATTATTTTCGGCACTTACCTTATTTCCTCTGCTAACGGAAAGTATCTCCAAGACTTCCAGCGTCAGAGCGCAGGCTTTGAGGTTATTCTCGCTTCCCTTATCTTTCTTCTTTTCAAGCAGAACACGAAGCGCGAAGTCCCATCTCCCGCGGTCTCCTCGCTCGTTTCTCTCACTCTCCCGATTTATCTGATTCACAACTTTCCTCTTTACTATATCAATAGAATCGGTCTTGGTGCGGTCACCTTTGCCGACACGTTCAGACTTTCCGTAATTCTCTTTGCCGCCTGCGTATTTATCTCAATGGTGCTCTCGAGCATTCCGTTTCTTTCCTTTGCCGCAACAGGGCTTTCCTTCCGTGAGGCAAACGGTTCGTGCAATCTGGTGTTTATGTTCAAGAGAATATTTAAGAAAAAATAAGCTTTCCCCTCGCAGAAAAATCTGCGAGGGTTTTTTCTAAAACTGCATTGCGATTATTGCGGCAAGCGCCGCAATTCCTGCCATTATCACTCCGTCAAGCACCTTGACGGAGATTTTTACGTCCTTGTAAATATTCTTCATTTTTCTATTTCCTTACGAGGTACTTTCTCATATCTATCGCGCAGGCAATAAGGATGATAAGTCCCTTTATTATATACTGAAGGTTCTGGTTTACCGAGAGGAACGTAAGCCCTACAAAGATTATTCGCAGAAGCACAACGCCCATTATGACACCGCGAATCTTTCCTATGCCGCCGACGAATGAAACACCGCCGATGACACACGCGGCGATGGCGTCAAGCTCGTAGTTCAGTCCCGTTGCGGCACTGTTTGAGCCGATACGCGCGCCTTCGATAAAGCCCGTCACACCGTAAAGCGCACCTGCGAGAGTAAAGACGAGGATAATCGTCCGCGTTACGTTTACGCCCGAAACGTGCGCCGCCGCGGAGTTTGAGCCGACGGCAAACATATTTTTTCCAAACGCCGTCTTGTTCCACACTAACCACATTATCACCGTTATACCGAGCGAATACCACACGAAATTCGGAATGGCACTGCTTCCGATTTTCAGGAAGCTTCCGTTTATAAAATTGGTATAGCTTGCATCAAGCCCCGAAATCGACTGTCCGTTGTTCGTTCCGAGCGTGAGATACATGAGGAGTCCGCCGTAAATAATAAGCTGAGTCGCAAGAGTTACGATGAACGGATGCAGATTGAACTTCGCCGTACAGAAGCCGTTTACCGCGCCGATAAGTGCGCCGATTGCAATAACGATGAGAATTACGGCAAACACAGGGAGCGTCGGAAGCGTGGGGAACATCTTGTTTGCATATCCCGTCGCCTGCAGAAGAGACGCGGCAACGCACGCGCACGCGCCGACCGCGCGGCCTGCGGAAAGGTCGGTACCCGTGAGAATGATTGCCCCTGCGATTCCGAGCGCAATCGGCAGATTTGCGGCAGACAGCGAAATTATATTTACAATAGAGCCGGGAGAGACAAACCTCGGGCGGTAAATAGCTATTGCAATTATGACGATTACAAGAAAAATATAAAGAGCGTTATTTATAAGAAACTCGCGCAGCTGCTCACGCCTTTCTCCCTGTGGCACGTCACCGAAGTTTCCGAGCCTGAATCTTGATTTCTTTCCCATATAGCACCTCTAAACATATTTTGTCGCAAGCCGCATTATTTCTTCCTGAGTTACGGTTTTTGCATCCGCCTCCCCTGCCACTCTGCCGCCCGACATCACGAGTATCCTGTCGCACACGCCGAGAAGCTCCGGCATCTCGCTCGACACCATAATAATCCCTCTTCCCTCTGCGGCAAGCGAGCCTATGATGTTGTATATCTCATACTTTGCGCCGACATCGATTCCTCTCGTCGGCTCATCAAGCAGGAGAAGGCTCGGCTGTGTAAGGAGCCAGCGTCCGAAGATTACCTTCTGCTGATTTCCTCCCGAAAGGCTTCGTATTTTTGTCCTCTGTGACGGTGTTTTTATGCGGAGTGAGGCGATGAGCTCGTCGCACGCCTTCTTCATACGCCCCGTCTCAAGCCATACCTTCCATTTGCGGTATTTCTTCTGGCTTGAAATGAGCATATTTTCGCGGATATCAAGAATGGAAAAAATTCCGTCGCGACGTCTCTCCTCCGTGACAAAGGCAAAGCCGTTCTTTATCGCCTCGCGCGCAGTTTTGTTCTTTATCTCGCGTCCGGCAAAAACTATTTTGCCGCTTTTTCTCTCCGCTATACCGAAGAGGTTCTCTAAAAGCTCCGTTCTTCCCGAGCCGTCAAGACCTGCAACGCCGAGTATCTCCCCTTTTCGCAGTGAAAAGGATACATCGGAAAGCGGCGAATTGCGCGACGAGAGGCCGTCAACCGTGAGAAGCACGTCCCCCGGCGTGCTTTTTCGCTCGGGGAAACGGTTTGTTATCTCGCGTCCCACCATAAGCTTTATGATTTTTTCCATAGTGAGACTCTCTGCCGCTTCGGTTGCGATGTGCCGTCCGTCACGCATTACCGTAACTTCATCCGCGATGCGGAGAATTTCCTCCATCTTGTGCGAGATGTATATTATCGCCGCGCCGTCGCGTCTAAGCTTTTCTATTATCCCGAAAAGGCGCTCTGCTTCTTTATCTGAGAGCGAGGACGTCGGCTCGTCAAAGACAATTACGCGTGCGTTATACGACACTGCCTTTGCTATCTCCACCATCTGCCTCTGCGATGCAGGCATCGTCTCCATTATTCGCTTCGGCGAAATCTCAAGGCCGAGACGCTCAAATATCTCACGCGTGTCCTCATAAAGACGGCGCTCCGACACGAACGGTCCGCGCTTCGGGTATCTGCCGAGCCAGAGGTTGTCCGCCACCGAGCGCTTGAGCGCAAGCTCAAGCTCCTGATGCACCATCGCAACGCCTCCGTCAAGCGCCTCGCGAGAGTTTTTGAAACGAACCTCTTCCCCGTTTAAAAAAATCTTCCCTTCATCCTGCGAATATATCCCGAAAAGGCACTTCATAAGAGTACTTTTGCCGGCTCCGTTCTCGCCCATCAGCGCATGAACGGTTCCTCGCCGCACCTTGAGCGTAACGCCGTCAAGCGCCCGTACTCCCGGAAAGCTTTTGGAGATATTCCGCATTTCCAGAACTACATCCTTGTCCATATCTCTTATTTTCCCGTAAAGATTCCGTACGGAATACGAATCTTTGCTACATTTTCATCCACGTGCATCTCCTCCGTACCGTCCATCACGGCTCTTCCGTCACGGATGTTCCCTGCGAGATGAGCAATCACCTTTGCCATACCCTCGGCGTCCTGCTTTATCGTACCGCTCATTTTTCCGCTCTTTATGAGAGCCACAGCCGCTTCGGTCGCATCAACGCCGAACACGGGAATGGTCTTCTTTCCCTCAACATTATAGCCTGCCGTGTTAAGCGCAGTTATCGCGCCCTCTGCCATACCGTCGTTATTGCAGATTACTGCCTCAACCATATTTTTTCCGCTTTCGGTGTATTCGGTGAGAATTGTTGTCATATATTCATTCGCCGCAGACGCTGACCACGTTCCGTTCTTATCGACGAGGTATCTGTCGCGGTTATTGGGGTTATAAAATGAAAGCTCAGGTTTTCCTGCAGACTTCAGAACCTTATTTGCATCCTCGACGGCATACTTTGTCCGAAGCTCCGCCTCTGCGTTTCCCTCCTGCCCCTTAAACATTACATAAGAAATCTTTCCGTCACCGTTTAAGTCTGTCTTTTCATAGTTGTTGATGAGAAAATCCCCTATCATCTCGCCCTGCATTCTTCCTGCTTCTGCCGCATCCGTTCCGACAAACGCGCACTTATCGTAGCTTGCAACAACTTCGTCTGATACCTCGCGGTTAAAGAAGATAAGCGGAATATCTGCGGCTCTTGCCTGCTCGACGATAGAGCGCGCCGCGTCGTCAGAGCCCGTTTCAACGATGTTGACGACAAGGAGCGTTGCTCCCTTCGTAATCGCCGTCTGCACCTGCTCTGCCTGCGTGGTCTGGCTTGAGTTTGAGTCATAGTCCTGATACTCAACTCCGAGAGAGGAAAGCTCTCGGTCAAGGGCCGCTCTTACAGTCGAAATGTACGGGTCGGAATAGGTATAATAGAATACTGCTACCGATTGGTCGCTCGCGCCGCCGTTATCTCCACATCCGAACAGGCTTGCCGTGAGCGTAAGCGTGAGCAAAAACAAAATTAATTTTTTCATGAATAACTCTCCTTTTTTGCGTTTGTTTTCATTATGTCCCTCTTTTGCACTATGAATACCAAAAGCATCAAAAAAAGATATTTTCGAAAACATCTGGTATAATTAAATAATATTTATACAATTTGTTTTCGTATTTTTGCTTATATTTTGCTAATACTATTCTCGAAAGGAGTTTTTTAAATGAAAAAATTTTTATTTCCCCTCATCGCTCTTCTTCTCATTTTTGCCTCGTGCGGCGAAGAAGATGCAGGCGGTGCATCAATGCCGAGTAACCAGCAGACCATGGCAAAATACTCTGACGATAACTTAAGCTTTGACATCCCGGAATCGTGGCAGAAAAACTTCAAAGCGGTCACGCGCGACGTCGGCTCTTCGGGCAATACCTATCCGCAGACGGACTTTTACTATACCGAAAACGACCGCGATATCCGACTTATGTCAGTCGGCAAATTCACGCGCGAGCAGTGGGACAAGATGAAGAAGGACGGCAAGGTGGGCGACGACTCAATCCTCGGTCAGTCGGGGGACGGAAAGCACGTTTTTTCCGTATTCTATGAGGACCACGATTATATAGAGGACGGGGCTCTCAAGGAATCCCTCGGAAAAATCAGACAAGAGGCAGAAGCACTTCGGGATAAGATGATGATAAATTAAGAGCCACACAAGTGGCTCTTAATTTATTCACGCGCAAAGTTTGTCGAACGGTTTTGCTTCCATATATTTCCATTTTGTGGTAAAATATCCGTGGAGGCGAAAAAACATGACAAACAAAAGGGATAAACTCGTAAGACGTGAGAAAATCGTATATCTTCCTCTCTCAAAAATTGAGCGCAGCCCTGACCAACCGCGGCGACGTTTCAACTCCGAGCAGCTCTCGGAGCTCGCCCTCAGCATACGCCAGAACGGGCTTCTCCAACCCGTTACGGTACGCGAGGATGGCAAGAGATATTTTCTTGTCTCCGGAGAGAGACGTCTCCGCGCTTCACACATTGCAGGAATCCGCGAAATTCCGTGTATTATTGTAAATGCAACCAGAGAAGAGCTTGCAGGTCTTACCCTTATAGAAAATCTCCAGAGAGAAAATTTGAATTTTTTTGAAGAAGCGCTCGGAATCGCAAACTTTATAAAGACATCGGGTCTCACTCAGGAAGAGGCGGCAAGACGGCTTGGCAAGTCGCAAGCGACAGTTTCCAACAAGCTTCGCCTCTTAAAGCTTGGCGACCGAGTCATATCCTTCCTTCTCTCTTTTTCTTTTACTGAACGCCACGCGCGAGCTCTTCTCCGCCTACCCACGGAGGAAGAGCGAATTTCCGCGCTTAATTATATAAAGGAGCATAATTTAAACGTTCACGATGCCGAAAAGTACATAGCCTCGCTTGAGGCCGGCAAAAAACCCGAGCAGACACAGACAGAGCAATACGTCATCCGCGACGTGCGTCTTTTTTACAATACGGTTGACCGCGCCCTTGAAACTATGCGGCGTGCAGGATTTAAGGCAGATTACTCAAAGGACGAGGACGAAAGCGCAATAAATCTTCAAATTAAGATTTTTAAATAGAATGTTCCACGTGGAACATTCCGTCCTTTCCTTATTCCCCTTTTCAAAGAATGTTCCACGTGGAACATTCTTTTTTCTTGCACTTGAAAGGATATAGTGGTATAATAATATCAGTTATTTTACCGCAAAGGATGTGGGAGTCTTATGGCTAAAATTATTGCAGTGGCAAACCAGAAGGGCGGTGTCGGCAAGACAACGACCTGTGTTAACCTCGCCGCCGCGTTGCATATTCTCAAAAAGCGAGTTCTTCTCGTCGATATGGACCCACAGGGCCATTCCAGTATCGGCTTCGGCGCGAATAAGCGTGATGAGCTCCCGACAGCGTATGACCTTATAATAAACTCCACCCACATCTCGCACGTTATCAGAAAAACACCTTACGGCGACCTTCTTCCTGCAAGCACGAACCTTGCAGCCGCAGAGGTTGAGCTCGTTGCAGTAGCTAACCGCCATTACATTCTCCGCGACGCTCTCCGCGAGGTTTCGGACAAGTACGACTTCATCATAATCGACTGTCCGCCGTCTCTCGGTATGCTTACCATAAACTCCCTTTGCGCCGCCGAGAGAGTTATCGTTCCCGTTGATTGCGGTTTCTATGCGCTCGAAGGGCTCTCCGCACTTACAGGAACAATGTCCACGATTAAAAAGTCTCTCAATCCCGAGCTCGATATTGAAGGTGTTTTGCTCACGATGTTTGACTCAAGAACGAATCTTTCCGTGCAGATTGCGCAGGAAATCAAGCGATTTTTCCCGAAAAAGGTATTTGCAACAGCTATTCCGAGAAACGTTCGCCTTGCCGAAGCACCAAGCCACGGCAAGCCGATTATGGAATATGACAAACATTCGCGCGGTGCAGAGTGTTACATGAATCTCGCCGCGGAAATAATAAAAAAACAAAAGGAGGAAGCTCTTTAAATGGCTAAAAAAGGACTTGGCAAAGGGCTTGATGCCTTGTTTGCAAGCGATTTGAACTCTCCGTCAACCGAGGTTTCAGCTTCAGTTGAGACGGAAGTCAAAATTGCAGATATAGACCCCAACAAAGCACAGCCAAGAAAGCTTTTCTTCGACGATTCACTCGAAGAGCTTGCAGAATCCATCAGAATTCACGGTATCCTGCAGCCACTCGCGCTTCGTCGCCGCGAAAACGGCAGGTATCAGATTATTGCAGGCGAGCGCCGCTTCCGCGCAGCAAAGCGCGCAGGCCTCACCTCGGTTCCTGCAGTTATAATAGATGCAGACGACCGTGAGGTTGCAGAGCTTGCGCTTATAGAAAACCTGCAGAGAGAGGACTTAAACCCCGTTGAAGAAGCGGAGGGCTTCAAGGCACTGCTTGATGAGTACAATCTCACTCAGGAAGAGGCCGCAGAAAGGCTCGGTAAGTCGCGCTCAACGCTCACAAACGCACTTGGTCTCCTTTCTCTCTCCTCCGGCGCACTCGCATATCTCCGCGAAGGCAAGATCGAGCGCGGTCACGCAAAAGTTATTCTTTCGCTCCCCACCGAGAAGCAGGAAGAAGCCGCAGCCATCGTTTATGATAATAATCTGAACGTAAGGCAGACGGAAGCTCTCGTAAAACGGCTCAGCAGTGCGGATTTGCCCGATGCGAAGGCAAAAGAAGAGGTACAGGTTGACTACATCGCCGCACTTGAGCGAGACCTCACAAAGTCCCTCGGAAGAAAGGTTCGTCTCCACCACGGCAAGCGCCGCGGACGTCTCGAGCTTGAATATTACGGAAACGACGATTTGGACCTTCTCATCAAGGCTCTTGGACGCATAAAGTAGGGAGGCTACCATGAACGAAACACAGAAAAAGACAAAAAAGGCGCTTATAATATACTGTATCTGCATTTTTGCAGCCGCAGTTGCGCTGATTCTTCTCGCCTGGTTTATGCAGAGCCGAAGCGAAAACGAGGTAAATGCACGAATCCAATCCGCAGAGACAAAAGCGATAGCTACCTCTACCCAGCTCGACGCCGTCAGAACGGAGAACGCCCGTCTTAAAGACAGCGTAACCTCGCTCACGACGGAAAATGAAACACTTAAAACAGGCAACACAAACCTCACAAAGCAGGTTGAAGCCGAGAAAAAGCTCAACGAGCTCCTCAGTCTCAAGGTGCAGAAGAAGAGCAAATCGTTAAAAGAGGCAAAAAAGCTCTTTGAAGAGGCAGGATATGCCGATTTTCTCTCCGCAGAAAGTCTTGAAACATATAATTCTATTATTAAATAAAGGAAAGTGAACAAAAATGCTCGATATTAAAGTAATCCGCGAAAACCCCGAAAAGGTAAAAGCCGCTCTTAACCGCCGTTGCAAGGACTATTCTGCAGAGGTTGACCGCGTTCTTGAGCTTGACACACGCCGCCGCGACATCATCGGTAACGTCGAAGCTATCAAAGCTGCTCAGAACACTGAAAACAAGAAGATTCCTGCGCTCAAGAAGGCAGGCGAGGACGTAACCGCTATCTTTGCAGAGCTCAAAAAGCTTGCAGACCGGATTAAGGAGCTCGATGCTGAGCTCAAGGACGTTGAAGAAGAGCTCAACACCGCTCTCCTCGTTATCCCGAACACTCCGAACGACGATATTCCCGACGGCCCCGACTCTGACTCGAACGTCGAGCTCAGACGCGACGGCACACCGCGTACCTTTGACTTTGAGCCGAAGGCTCACTGGGACCTCGGCGAGGAGCTTGGAATCCTCGACCCGACTACTGCCGCAAAGGTTACGGGCGCTCGCTTCCACTTCTACAAGGGCGCAGGCGCAGCTCTTGAGCGCGCTGTCATCAACTTCTACCTCGACTCTCACACAAGCCGCGGCTATACAGAGGTCTTCCCCCCGTTTATGGTTAACCGCGCTTCGATGACAGGCACAGGTCAGCTTCCGAAGTTTGAAGAGGATGCTTTCCATCTCGGACGCGAGGACTTCTTCCTCATCCCGACAGCTGAAGTTCCGGTCACAAATATGCACCGCAGTGACATCCTCGAGGGCGAAGCTCTCCCGATTAAGTACTGCGCATACTCCGCTTGCTTCCGCGCAGAGGCAGGAAGTGCAGGACGCGACACACGCGGCCTCATCCGCCAGCATCAGTTCAACAAGGTTGAGCTTGTCAAGTTTGCAAACCCCGAGACATCTTACGACGAGCTTGAAAGCCTCACGGCTGACGCAGAGTTCGTTCTCAAGTCACTCGGACTTCCCTACCGCGTAGTTTGTCTCTGTGCAGGCGACCTCGGCTTCTCCTCTGCAAAGACTTACGACATCGAAGTCTGGATGCCGTCGTATGACAGATACCTCGAAATCTCCTCTTGCTCAAACTTCGAGGACTACCAGGCTCGCCGCGCTTCCATCCGCTTCAGAGAGGCACAGGGAGCGAAGCCGCAGCTCGTTCATACTCTCAACGGTTCAGGCGTTGCTATCGGAAGAACAGTTGCCGCTATCCTTGAAAACTACCAGAACGCTGACGGCTCAATCACGATTCCTGAAGTCCTCCGCAAGTACATGGGCGGCAGGGAAAAGATTGAAAAGTAATTCCAATCTGTATAATTAATAAGTTATAATACAATACACAATCAAAAACACCGCCATTTGGCGGTGTTTTTTGCTGCTAAGAGTGAATGAAGGTTTGAAAAGTCTCCCCACACCTCGTGGGAGAGGAAACACCGATAGGTGGTGGCAAGACTCCCTCCCGTCGCCCTGTGGCGAGTCCGCTTTTTCGCTTGAACGGCTTTGTATGTCCTGCCGGACGGGCATTCTTTTGTCGCGACAAAAGAACCAAAAACGCTTGTGGGGAGAACTCGCCGCCGCACTCCCGTACGGCGAAGGAAACCTCCCCACACCCCTCCGCACGCATTGTTTCTGCTTTCTACAGAAAATCAGTTTGCAGAAAGTGAGTTTCACCTTAATTCATCCATCCAACATTAAAAAAGCACCGCCGTGGCGGTGCTTTTTTGTTATTCTATACTTGCTTTGATTTCTGTCCAGAGCTTGTTGTAGTATTCCTTTGTTTCATCATCGAGTGCGGAGAAGAACTCAAGGTCATACTCCGTAATGTCGGGGTAAGCTGTCGGGTCCTTTCCTGCCTCGCCCATAAGCTCGCGCGCAGGAGTGGACGGTGAAGAATAGCCGATGTACTCAGCATTTCTTGCCTGGATGTCCGGACGGCACATAAAGTCGATAAACTTTTCTGCATTTTCCTTATTGATTGACCCCTTCGGAATGCACATCGAATCGTAGAAGATGTTTGAGCCTTCCTGCGGAATGACATAAGCAAGGTCAGGGTTCTGGTCGATGCAGTAAACCGCGTCGCCTGCATAGACGAGCGCGAGATCTCCCTCTCCTGCAATCATCTTATCCTTTACCTCGTCAATATACCAGCCCGACGCAAGCGGAAGCATCTCGCAGAGCTTATCCTTTGCCGCATCGAGTGTTGCACGGTCAGTTTCGTTGAGGCTCTTGCCGATGTACTTGAGCGCCATACCTATTGCATCGCGCTGACTGTTCATCATAATGATTCTGCCCTTGTATTCGGGATTCCAGAACACGCCCCAGCTCGTCGGAACTTCTTTTACATTCTTTGTGTTATATAGAATACCTAATGTTCCCCAAGTGTAGGGAACGGAATACTTGTTTTCAGGGTCGAACGCAGGATTTTTGTACTCTGCATCGATGTTTGCTTCAAAGTTCGGAACGTTTGCAAAGTTTATCTCCTCAAGCTCGCCCTCTTTGATAAGGCGCTCAATCATATAGTCGGAGGGGATAATGACGTCGTAGTTGTTGTTTGAGTTCTTAATCTTTGTGTACATCGACTCATTCGTCTCAAAAAGCTCATATACAACCTTTATTCCCGTTTCTTCCTCAAACATATCTATAACTTCAGGGTCGATATAGTCACCCCAGTTATATACGACAACCTTCTCTCCGCCGCCGCAGCCTGCAAAGAACGCAAGCACCGTTACGAGCGAAAGAGCAAGGGCGAGAAGTTTCTTTAAATTTTTCATATTTCATTTCCCCCTTTGATTTTCTTTTGCTTTTTGAAAGCTACAATATTTACAACAATAAGTATTATGAATATTACCGCAAAAATAATTGTGGAAAGTGCGCGGAATTCAGGTTTTAAGCCAAGCTTTGCCGAATAAATGAGCGTTGAAAGGTTGTTTGCGCCCGAGCCTGTCGTGAAGTTACTTATTATAAAGTCATCAAGCGACATCGTGAGTGCAAGGAGAAAGCCCGTGAGGATTCCCGGCAGAAGCTCGGGGAAAATAACCTTCCAGAACGACTTTGTCGGCGTGCAGCCGAGGTCACGCGCCGCATCGTACAAGCTCCAGTCAAGCTGGCGCACCTTCGGAAGCACCGAAAGGATGACGTACGGGATACAGAATGTGATGTGCGAAAGCACCATAGTCGTGAAGCTGAGCTCAAGACCTACCAACGTAAAGAGAAGCATAAGCGAAATACCCGTAACGATGTCTGCATTCAGCATCGGGATATACGCAAGCGAGAGGATGACGGAATGGCTCTTCTTTTTCGAGCTTCCGATACCGTACGCCGCCATAGAGCCGATAACCGTCGCAACGAGAGACGCGATTATCGCACAAATAAGCGTTACGCCGAGTGCTTCCATAATATCGTCACGCGAGAAAAGCTCTTTATACCACCCAAAGGTAAAGCCGCCCCATACTCCGCGCGACTTTGCGCTGTTGAAGGAGTGCACAGCCGTCACGAGAATCGGCGCATACAGAAAGAGGATTATTAGCGTGAGATACGAGGATTTAAAAAACTTTTTCATTTCAGAATACCTCCTCCGTCTTCTTCAGAGTCGGTACGGTTTATGAAGTACATAAGGAGAAGGACAACCGCCATGGTAACTACGCTTATCGCACCACCAAACTGCCAGTTGCCGACCGTCATATACTGGTCCTGAATGAGGTCGCCGATCAGGCGGATTTTGCCGTTGCCGACCGTCTGCGAAATAGCAAACGTCGTAACGCTCGGAACAAAGACCATTGCAACGCCCGAAAGGATGCCCGGAATTGAGAACGGAAGCGTAATCTTAAAGAATACTCGCGCAGGATTTGCGCCGAGGTCCGCCGCCGCGTCGAGGTGGCTCTGGTCAAGCTTTAAGAGAGTTATGTATATCGGCATTATCATAAACGGCAGAAAGTCATAAACAGAAACGAGGATAACTGCCGCTTCAGTTCCCGTAAAGTCAACCGCCGCAAAGCCGAGATGAGTAAGAAGCATACTGATAAGGCCTGTTTTCTCAAGAAGAGAGAGCCATGAATATGTTCTTATAAGGAAGTTTATCCACATCGGCAAAAGCATGAGGATGATTACGACAAACTTAAACCTCGAGCGGCTTCTTGCGAGAAAATACGCCGCAGGATAGCCGAGGAGAATACATACAACGGTAGAGAAGAATGCAATCTTAAGGCTTTTTAGGAGAACATCTGCAAACACGGGGTCTGAGAAAAACTCTCGAAAGCCGTCAAGCGAAAAGCTCGCATCTGCGCCCGGATTGCTCACAAAAGCATAGTATATGACTATTGCAAGCGGTATGAGGATAAAGACAAGCGTCCAGACGTAGAGCGGAATCATACAAACAGTCTTTTTCAATTCTCAACCTCCGCTTCCTCGAAAGACACTGCTTTCTCTGTGTTTTTCTTAACATCCGGAGAATGCTCGCACTTATGCATAACCTGAATGTCTGCAGGTGCGACGCGAAGAGAGACACGGCTGCCCGGGGGGCAGTTGACCGTTGACTGCGCGAGAATCGTCTCGCCGTGGCAATCTACGCGCATTTCGTAATGCACGCCCTTGAAGATTGAGGAAACAACCTCGCCGCACGGATACTCGGCGGAGAGAGCTTCAAGCCTGACGTCCTCAGGACGGAGAACAACGTCAACGGGAGTTCCCTCGCCAAAGCCTGCGTCAACGCAGGGGAAGATATGGTCAAGGAACGAAACCTCGTAGTCACGAATCATCTTTGCAGGGAGAATGTTGCTGTCGCCGATAAAGTCCGCAACGAAAGCGTTCTTCGGTTCGTTGTAGATGTCCTGCGGTGTGCCTATCTGCTGAATCCTGCCGCCGTTCATAACAACGATGGTGTCGGACATCGTAAGCGCTTCTTCCTGGTCGTGGGTAACGTAAACAAACGTGATACCGCTTTCCTGCTGGATGCGCTTGAGCTCAATCTGCATCTCCTTGCGGAGCTTTAAGTCGAGCGCGCCGAGCGGCTCGTCGAGAAGAAGGATGTCGGGCTTGTTGATAAGCGCACGTGCTACCGCAACGCGCTGCTGCTGACCGCCCGAGAGCGTCGTGACATCACGGTCGCGGAAGCCCTTGAGGCTTACGAGTTCAAGCATCTCGTCAACATCGCGGTCAATCTTCTTTTTATCCCATTTCTTGATGTTCGGGCCGAAAGCGATGTTCTCGCCGACCGTCATCTTCGGGAAAAGCGCATAGCGCTGAAAGACGGTGTTGATGTTTCTCTTATGGGGCGGCACGTCGTTTATGCACTTTCCCTTATAAGATACACTACCCTCAGTCGGCGTCAGAAAGCCGCCGATAATACGGAGAAGCGTTGTCTTTCCGCATCCCGACGGGCCGAGAAGCGTCAAAAACTCGTTCTTTTCGATATAGAGATCTATACCGTTTAAAATGTCCTGCCCGTCAAAGGTTTTATAAATGCCCGAAAGCTCAAGAATTCTTTCTTCCATCTCAATCTCCTATAATGTAACAAAAAGTTTAGTATTAGTTAAAAATTAGGTGGCGAAGAAACCCAGATTATCTGTGCCGTAGATTTGCCGCGGTTTTTGATGCTGTGCTGTTTATCCGCCGTAAAGTAGAACGCATCTCCCTTGCGAAGTCGCTCCGTTTTCATACCGATGCGGAGCGTAATCGAGCCTGCGAGAACGTATCCGAACTCCTCGCCTGCGTGCGGCATATCGACGGGGGTTTCCTGCCCGGGGAGAAGCTCATAGAGAATCGGCTCCATCTCGTTGCGCTGTGCCGTGGATACAAGCCATGTCCTCTTTCCCGTTTCGTCCTCTTTTTCGCACATATCCTCGCTCTTGTACACTACGGGAGCGCTGTCTCCCGTCTGCGCGAAGAATTCTTCAAAGCTTGTGCCGAGAGCGTCGAAAATATCCGAGAGCGTCGCAAGACTCGGCGAGGTCTGGTTGGATTCAAGCTGTGAGATAAAACCCTTGGAAAGCTCGCAGCGGTCTGCAAGCTCCTGCTGGGTGAGGCCGTAATACAGCCTCAAAAGCTTTATTCTTCCGCCAATATCAATATTCATAAAATCACCTTTTTTAAAACGGCAAAAACCCACATCGCAAAGCATCTTTTGCGGTGGGCTTTTTCGCGTTGATTTTCCCTCTCGAGAAGGTTTCGTAAAAATAAACTTTTAGTTTGGTATTAGGGTTACAATATAACATATATACACGCGTTTGTCAATAGTTTTTCGATATTTTTCGCGCAGTAACGGAATTTTGTTTTTTAGCACATCGTCCGTCCCGGGCGGCCAGGAAACCTCCCCACACCTCGTGGGATGGGAAACACCGATAGGTGGTGGCAAGACTCACTCCCGTCGCCCTGTGGCGAGTGGACATTTCTGCTTATCCGACTTTGTATGTCCTGCCGGACGGGCATTCTTTTGTCGCGACAAAAGAACCAAAAACGCTTGTGGGGAGAACTCGCCGCCGCACTCCCGTACGGCGAAGGAAACCTCCCCACACCCCTCCGCTACGGCTCGACTGAATTACAGCAGGAACGCCATTCCGTATGGAAGGGGCTCTGTGCCCTCCCCTACATCTATTATCTCTTATCTAAAAAAAGAGCCGCACTATGTGCGACTCTTTTTCTCTTATAATACTTTTCCTAAAAATGCCTGAAGTCGTGGGCTCTTCGGATTTCCGAAGATTTCTTCGGGCGTTCCTTCCTCTGCGATGACGCCCTCATCCATAAAGAGGACGCGCGTTGCAACCTCGCGTGCAAAGCCCATTTCGTGGGTAACGACGACCATCGTCATTCCCATATCGGCAACCTCGCGCATAATCTCGAGAACCTCGCCGACCATCTCGGGGTCGAGAGCGGAGGTCGGCTCGTCAAAGAGCATAACCTCAGGATTCATTGCAAGAGCACGTGCAATCGCAATTCTCTGCTGCTGACCGCCCGAGAGCTGGCCGGGGTATGCATCTGCCTTTTCCGGAAGCCCTACTCTCTCAAGAAGTGCGAGAGCTTTCTCTTCCGCTTCTTTCTCCGTCATAAGCTTGAGCTTTACGGGTGCGAGCTTTATATTGTCCTTTACCGTCATGTGCGGAAAGAGGTTAAACTGCTGGAAAACCATTCCCATCTTCTGGCGGAGCTTGTTTATATCATTCTTCGGGTCGGTGATGTCCGTACCGTCAAAAAAGATGTGGCCGTCTGTCGGCTGCTCGAGAAGATTGAGACAACGGAGAAATGTCGATTTACCCGAGCCTGACGCGCCGATGATAACAACCTTCTCGCCCTTCTTGATTTCCTGGTCGATGTTTTTGAGAACGAGATTGTCTCCAAATGCCTTTTTAAGTCCTTTAACGCTTATCACTTGCACGCAACCTCCTTTCAAGAAGTCCGAGGAGCTTTGTAAGAATCATAACAAGCACGAGGTAGATGACCGCAAGGCTTATGTACGGAATGACCGCCGTATAAGTCTTTGAAACGATGACCTGTGCCGCCTTTGTAACGTCCTGAAGCGCGATTACGGTAACGAGGGATGTCTCCTTGAGGAGAGCGATGAGCTCGTTTCCGAGAGCAGGGAGAATATTCTTAAACGCCTGCGGAAGGATAATGCTCCACATCGTCTGCCAATAGTTAAGCCCGAGGCTTCGGCCGGCTTCCATCTGACCTGCGTTTATCGACATAATTCCCGAACGCGCAATCTCCGCAACATACGCGCCGGAGTTTATACCGAGCGTGATGATTGCACACAAGACCGTCTGCGAATCAGACTTCGGAACCATTACGACAAAGCCCATTATAAGAAGCTGTACCATGAGCGGAGTTCCGCGGAGAACGGTTACATAAATCTTGCAGATACTGTTAAGTATGCGAAGGAAAATGTTCGGCTTACCGCGTGCGCTGTCGTGAGTCGAGCGGATAATCGCAACTATCATACCTATAATGACACCGATAATGAGAGCGCCGATTGTGACGATAAATGTCGTTGCAAGACCGTCAGTAAAGAATTTCCATCTGTCCTGATATATAAATACCTGAAAAACCTGGAAGCAAAAACGCTGAAGACCCTCGGGGAGGGCGAGAATCCATTCCGGAGCATCTGCTATCCACTTTGCAAAAGTAAGAACTGCCAAAGCGACTCAGTCCCCTTTCTTAAAATACTTTTATTCATAACAAAGAGGGCGGAAGTTCCGCCCTCCTGCTTTGTTTTATGTTTTAAATTACTCAGCCTTGATGTACTTGCCGATGATTTCATCGAGCTTGCCTTCAGCCTTGAGCTCTGCAAGAGCTGCGTTGACCTTGTCAAGAAGCTCTGTGTTTTCCTTTGCGATAGCTGCAGCATAGTCCTCAACTGCGAACTCTGTCTCAAGAATCTTGAGGCCTTCGTTTGCTTCAACAAATGCCTTAGCCGGCTCGTTGTCGATAACAACGCAGTCAACCTGGCCGTTCTGGAGAGCTGCAACTGCGAGAGCACCGTTGTCATAACGAGCTACAGCGTCTTCGCCGTAACCGCCGTTTTCCGGAGCATCTGAGCAGTAAATGTCGCCTGTTGTACCTGTCTGAACGCCAATCTTCTTGCCTTCGAGGTCGTCGATGGAAGCGATAGCGCTGTCTTCCTTAACGATAACTACCTGGATGCCTGTAGCGTAGGAGTCTGAGAAGTTAACGCTCTCAAGGCGCTCTTCTGTAACTGTCATACCTGCAAGAACGATGTCAACCGAACCTGTGGAAACAGCTGTGATGAGAGAATCGAAAGCCATGTCCTTGATTTCAAGCTTCATACCGAGCTTCTCTGCAACTGCTGCAGCGATTTCAGCGTCGATACCTACAACGTTTCCTGCATCGTCCATAAATTCATACGGTGGGAAAGCTGCGTTTGTGCCCATTGTGAGTGTCTCTTCTGCCGGAGCGTTGCAAGCTACGAGAGCAAATGCCATAACAGCAGCAAGAGCAAGTGCTAAAATTTTCTTTGTCATTTTATATGACCTCCCAAAATATTTTTGTGAACTTTTATTCACTGATGCAGAATAATTATACCACTACACTTTACTTTTGTAAAGCGAAATTTATAAAAAAGAAAGAAGCTGCCTTCGAGGGTGAGGGGTAGTCTCTCCCGTCGGCTTGTTGCCGAGGTAACTTTTCAAAAACTTTTACTCTGTATGTCCTGCCGGACAGGCTTTCTTTTGTCGCGACAAAAGAAACAAAAACGCCTGTGGGGAGAACTCGCCGCCGCACTCCCGTACGGCGAAGGAAACCTCCCCACACCCCTCCGCTACGGCTCGA
>JAFXJK010000088.1 GCA_017532355.1 Oscillospiraceae bacterium
CTTTGATTGCGTTGTTGGGTGGGGTTCTTATTGTGTGAACAACAAGGTTCCCGGGACCCAACAGCAATCTTTGATTGCGTTGTTGGGTGGGGTTCTTATTTTTCGTGGGTTTTAAAGATAAGAGAGCATATAACACCGAGAACGATAGATGCGCATATTCCTGCAGATGCGGCGGTGAGACCACCGCGAAGTATTCCGAGTGCGCCGTCGGTTGCAACAGACTCGCGGACACCCTTTGCAAGAAGATGCCCGAAGCCGACAAGCGGAACGGATGCTCCGGCTCCTGCAAACTCGGCAAGCGGTGCATACAGCCCGATTGCGGAGAGAAAGACACCGAGGACGACATATCCGGTAAGGATTCGCGCAGGGGTGAGTTTCGTGCGGTCAATGAGAATCTGACCGATTCCGCAAAACAGCCCACCTATGATAAAAGCCTTTAAATATTCCATATTCTACACCTCAATTTCGACCGCGTGGCAGATTCCGGGAATGGTTTCGCTTTGCTGAACGCTTGTGGGGGATTGAAGCGAGCCCGTTCCTGCGATGAGGATGTGTTTCCATTTTCCGGACCTCAGACCTTCCATAATATATCCCGAAAAAACCGTTGCGATGCAACCGCAACCGGATGCGCCCGAGTGCATATCCTGTTCGTGGATGTCGAACATCATACATCCGCAGTCAATATAATTTTTTGAAATATCAACACCGTCTCGGGAAAAGAGGTCGATTATTGTTTTTCTGCCAACCTCGCCAAGGTCACCCGTTGCGATGAGGTCATAGTCAGACGGTTTTGTATTTGTGTTCTCAAAATGCTTTTTGAGTGTCGAATATGCCGCAGGAGCCATTGCCGCGCCCATATTGTTGGCGTCCGATATTCCCGAATCAATGACAGTTCCGAAGGTTGCGCGAGTAAGCTTTGGCGACGACTCATCGCCATCTGCGGAAACAATCGCGCAGCCTGCTCCCGTGACGGTGCGCTGGGCTGTCGGCGGTCTCTGTCCGCCGTAGGCGATGGGGTTGCGGTACTGTCTTTCTGCCGTGCAGAAGTGCGAGGACACGCAGACTGCGATATGCTGAAAGCTTCCGCTTGTTGCTAAAATTCCCGACAGAGCAAGAGCCTCGGCAAAGGTAGAGCACGCGCCGTAAAGCCCGATAAAGGGGATGTCCGAATCTCGCGCGGCAAAGCTTGAGGCGATGCATTGGTTGAGAAGGTCGCCCGAGAGAATACAACCGATATCGTTTGAAGTAAGTTGCGCTTTTTCTACGGCTTTCTCAAACGCAGTTTTCTGAAACTTGCTCTCCGCCTGCTCCCATGTCTTTTCGCCAAAGTGTCCGTCATGCACGGTGACGTCAAAATAAGGGGCGAGAGGCCCCTCGCTTTCCTTTCTGCCGACGACGCTCGCCGTCGCGATTATTTTAGGTTTATTATTGAAAACAACGGTTTCACGCGCCAAAACAAACTACCTCCGCACCTTTTTGAGTTTAGTTTCCGCAAAAGGCGCGAGAATATACAAAAACCACATCGGAAAATCCGATGTGGTTTTAATCTTAAAGAAGCTTTTTGCGAAGCTCGGCAGATGACTCGGTGTGGAGATATGCAGGGGGAATGTCAAACACCGTTTTCGCACCGAAGTTTTTCTCCTCGCAGAGTCTTGCCGCCGCGCGAGCATAGGCAACAAGCACGCTTGCGGTAAACTCGGGGTTGGAGTCGAGATTTAAGCTGTATTCGATAACGTGGTTGTTTTGCCGCCGTTCGTCTTGCCTGTGCGGAAGACTTTGCCGCCGTGGGGGATGCCTGCGTGGTCACGGAGAAGCTCTTCCTTTGATATAAAGTGAACGGTTGTATCGTAATCTGCAAAGTAGTTTGGCATTGTCTTGATTTCGTTTTCAATTCTCGCGAGGTCAGCACCCTCTTCGGCAACAACGAAGCACTCTCTCGTGTGCTTCTCGCGCGTTGTGAGCTCGGGATTCTCGCCGCGGCGGACAGCATCAAGTGCCGCCTCAACGGGGATGGTGTACTGCCTTGCGTCGAGCACGCCGTCAATCCTCCTTATAGCGTCGGAATGTCCCTGGCTTACACCCTTGCCCCAGAACGTGTAGCTTGCGCCATCGGGGAGAATAGCCTCACCGTAGAGACGGTTTAAGGAGAACATTCCCGGGTCCCAACCGACAGAAATGACGGAAACGCGCTCTCCCGCACGGCTCTTTTCATCGACGTTTTCGAAGTGCTCGGGAATTTTCGCGTGAGTGTCGAAGCTGTCGATGACGTTAAAATGCTCCGCGAAATACGGGGTCTGCTCGGGAAGGTCATTTGCGCTTCCTCCGCAGAGGATGAGAACGTCAATATTGTTCTTCATCTCAAGTGCCTTATCAATATGGTAAACGGGCACACCGCTTGCAGTTTTAATGCTCTCGGGGGAGCGTCTTGTAAAGAGCGCTGTGAGCTCCATATCAGCGGCGGCGGAAACTGCGGCTTCAACGCCGCGGCCGAGATTTCCGTAGCCTGCGATTGCAATTTTAAGCTTGTTCATTTGTGAACCATCGCCTTTCGTTTTAGAAGGATTTATGATAAATAATTAAAGCACAAAGCGCGTTAAAAGTCAATTACAGAGAAATTAAAAATAATATTTGCAATATGTGTCGCAGGGTGATAAAATATACATAATGAAATGGAGGGAAAGAAAAAATGATTGATATGACAAAATGGCAGAAAATTGCCGCAGAAAATGTTAATAAGCGCGATATGGCTCCGGGCCGTCTTTCCGGTAAGATTGCTATCGTTACCGGCAGCGCTCAGGGCTTTGGTAAGGGCATCGCTGAAATCCTCTACGCTGAGGGTGCAAGCGTTGTAATCGCCGACCTCAACGAGGCTCTTGCAGAGACAGTCGCAAAGGAACTCGGCGAGAGAGCTTTCTCCGTCAAGGTTGACGTTTCAAGCGAAGAAAACGTTGCAGAAATGATTCAGAAGACAGTTGAGCGCTTCGGCGGTCTTGATCTTCTCGTTTCCAACGCAGGTGTTCTCAAGGCAGGCTCACTCACTGAGATGGAGATGAAGGACTTTGACTTCGTCACAAAGATTAACTACACCCCGTTCTTCACCTGCACAAAGTATGCTCAGTGCATCATGAAGGCTCAGTTTGAGGCTGACAACAACTGGACGGGTGACATCATCCAGATCAACAGTAAGTCAGGCCTTTCCGGAAGCAATAAGAACTTTGCTTATGCCGGCGGTAAGTTTGGCGGCATCGGTCTTGTTCAGAGCTTTGCTATGGAGCTCGCTCCCGTTAACATCAAGGTCAACGCTATCTGCCCGGGTAACTACTACGACGGTCCGCTCTGGAGCGATCCTGAGCGCGGTCTCTTTGTTCAGTACCTCAATGCAGGCAAGGTTCCGGGTGCAAAGACAATCGAAGACGTTAAGAAGTTCTATATGTCAAAGTCTCTCATTCAGCGCGGATGCCTCCCGTCTGACGTTGCAAAGGCTATTATGTACGCTGTCGAGCAGACATTCGAGACAGGTCAGGCCATCCCGGTTACAGGCGGCCAGATAATGCTTCATTAATCGCATAGAAAAAACGTGAGAGATAAAAGCCTTCCCCTTGAGGGGAAGGTGGGTTTTGCATTGCAAAACTCGGATGAGGTGAAAAAATGACGATTGCTCCGCAATCTACACCTCACCACCGCCTATGGCGGAGCCTCTCCTCAAGGAGAAGCCGTTGATGAAAACCCCCATCTCTCTTGATAAAAATCATAAGCTGAGGAGAAATATAATGATAGATATTTCCATTTTAAATAAGCTCAACGAGGGAAGCATTGAAGACCGCCTTGCATCTCTTCCGGAAGTTCTCAAGGATACAAGCTTTCCTCCGCAGGATGAGAGAATGATTAACAATCATATACATACGTTCTATTCCTTCTCTCCGTACAGCCCGACAGCGGCAGTTTATGCTGCCCGTGCAGAGGGCCTTGCTACCTGCGGTATCGTTGACCACGACTCTATCGGTGGAGCTCGCGAGTTTATCCGCGCAGGCGAGATTGTCGGAATCCCGACGACCATCGGCATCGAGACACGTGTTTCGATGAAGGAGACTCCGTTTGCAAACGTCCGCACGAACAACCCCGACCAGAAGGGTGTTTCGTATATGGTTATCCACGGTGTTCCGCATGATAAGATTGACGAGGTTCAGGCTTTCTTTGCTCCGCTCCGCGAGAAGAGAAACGAGCGCAACAAGAAGATGGTAGAAAACATCAACAAGCTCTATGCAGACAAGGGAGTTTCTCTTGACTTTGAGCGCGACGTTCTCCCACTTTCAATGGCACATGAGGGCGGAAGCGTTACCGAGCGCCACCTTATGTACGCTCTTGCAAAGAAGCTTTCCGATACTGACGAAATGATGGCGGTTTATGACCTTGTCGGTACGCTCAAGAAGGATTGCATCCCGAAGGTGTTTATCGATGCTGATGAAGAGTGCCCGACTCTCTCTGAGTTCGTAGCACTGGCTGAGCGCGTCGGCGGTATTGCGGCGTATGCATACCTCGGCGACGTTACGGCATCAGTCACGGGCGACAAGGCTGCACAGACCTTTGAGGATTCATACCTCGATGACCTTATGCAGTGCCTCTACGACTTCGGTCTCCGTGCGGTCACATATATGCCGACACGAAACACAGATGCTCAGCTTACCCGTCTTCGCGCACTTTGCGATAAGTTCGGTATGCTTCAGATAAGCGGTGAGGACGTCAACTCTCCGCGTCAGAGCTTCCGCATCGAGAAGATGTATGAGCCGCAGTTTGCAAACCTCATCGACAGCACATGGCAGGTTATCCGCCACGAGCTCGGTGAATAATAACATAACGATTTTGCTCCCTGCTTGCATTGCAAGCAGGGAGCTTTTTTGTGTCAAAAAGTTGTCAAAAAGTTGTCAAAAAGTTGTCAAACCAAAAATTAAATTTGTGCTATACTGTACGTGTTATAACAAAAAACGTACCGACGGGTACAGAGTGAGGTGAGAAATCAAGCAAAAGATTACATCGTCAATTGCAACAGCCGGAGAAATGTGGTAAAATAAAATTACACATTACTGCATTTCTCCTTTCTTAAATTTAAAAAGAAAGGAAGAATTAAAAAATGTTTGACAACATAAGCAAAACAATTGAAAAAATTAAAAACATAGACGAGTGGAATCCTGTAAAAAAGGTTTCCGAAAAAATCAACAATCTGCTTGATATTGGTAAAGACACAAAAGCCGTACAAGATGTAAAAAAAACAAATTGGTGGAACGGAAGCGGCTTCGGCGATGACGCGTTCAAACCACAAGCTCCGAAATATACCACGGAAGAAAAGGATGACTTTTTAGAGGGATTTAATTACTATTCAGAGGAGCCGAAAAAACAGACCAGACAGGAAAAGTTTGCAAATATTCGTGCAAATGCCGATAAGAGAGATTGGTCATCTAATCAAAACAAGTCGGACAATGACCCGTTTTTACAAGGTTTCAAGGAAGGCTCCGAAGGTTTTTCGTTACAAAACGCCGTTGACTCTGTGAAAAATACAGCCGCTGATGCTTTTGGCGCTGCAAAAGATTTTGGAAGAGAAACACTTAGCAATGTAAAAAACACAGTTAACTCGATTACGAAAGATCCTCCTTGGGGCGCTCTCAATACCTTGAGTTCGTATGCAAGCCAAAAAGGAGTACTGGACGATGTAACAAACGCAGGCTTTAAAGTTTCTGACTTGTTTGAAGATTCATCAATCAATTACTTTGGACGGAAGAAAGATGATATTCGGGCAGAAGAAAATTATGCAGCAAATAAAAACATGAATCTGAGCCGGTATGAGAATGGCGATGGATACATAAATGACCAAGGAACAGGAGCTATTGCGAACGTAAAATACGGAAACGGCACCCTATCCGAAAACGGTTGCGGAGTTATTGCAGTCAACAATGCACTTGTGAGCCTTGAAGATAAAAAAGATATCCGTGATATAGCAAAAGAATTCGAAAAAGGAGGGCTCGTTCTTTCCGGAACATTTGGAACAAATCCTTATGCCATAGGTGATTATTTCAGAGAAAAAGGATACAAGGTAGATACGTATGAAGGAAGCGAAAATATATCCTCCCTCGACATTCCCGATGCGGATACATATATCCTTACTTACTGGAATTCAGGTAAAGCCGAAGATGGTGTTCATATAATTTCGATGGATAAAAAACCAAATGGTAAATATATGTTCTACAATGCGGATTACACCTATCCTTATCAATTGAGTTCATTAGACAAATTTCTTGATTATAAAAATCGAACCCCTCTTGTTTTACACTGTATAAAGAAAGGTTGATGAGCAATGAAAAAGAAACTCTCTGTTGTAGCATTGCTTTGCATTCTCTTCTCACTCCTCTGCGGATGCACTAAAGAAGTCCCTAAATTTCTCCCTGGTCAACGCGAAGGCGATAAAAATTTTATTTGGGTTTGCAAAGAGCCGTTTGCCTATTTTTTTCTAAATGATTCTACCGAAAAAAAACCTGCTGCTTTTGGAATCTGTTTAGAGAAAGGAAACGAAAGACATTTCTTTTATGGGGATTATACCGTTCGCACAGGGACGATGGGGTTTATAAGAAGCGGCTTCTTTGAAGGATTTGAAGAATACATGGTTTTCGGTGGTAACTCGGAATATTATGAAAGTTATTTTAACTTGATGATAAAACACGACGACGTCAACTTCTTCGACGGAGAATTCCCCACGCTTCGGTTTGAGAAAATGACGAAGGAAGAATTCCGCAAAGTTTACGGTGAGGAAAGGTTTTCACTCATCACAGCAGAAGGTGAGGTTGATAATCAATGAAAAAGAAGCTCTCCGTTGTAGTATTAGTTTGTATAATCTTCTCACTTCTTTATGGTTGTGAAAATCCGAAGTCGAAATATATGCCAAAACATTGTGCTGACAGAGAAAACTATGTCTGGGTTTGCAAAGAACCTTTTGCTTTTATGTTTTTGAGTGAAACATATTCAAATGAAAGCAACGAATACTTTGAAACGTATTTTGAAGAAGAGGAAGGATATTTGTTATCGCTTGCTTCATTCACTCCTCACGGTGACGATGGTTGTTTTCAGAAGCCTTATGCTGCAAGTGAGAAAGATTTGTTTTTCTTTGGACATGCAGACTACCATGCAGACTATTTCGATTTTACGTTTACAAGCGATTTCATCAACTTCTTTGATGAAGAGCTTCCGACGCTTCGGTTTGAGAAGATGACGAAGGAAGAATTCCGCAAAGTTTACGGTGAGGAAAGGTTTAACCGTATAACGGAAAGCGAGGCTGACGGCATTTAAAGCCTTCAGGGATGTCATTAAAATGGCAGAGCAGGGGAAACCCCTGCTCTGTTTTTAAATTTAACACTTATTTTATTTATTTTTCTGTCATTTTGTGATATGATATATAAAGCGAAAAGTTTTTAAAATTTCGGACGGGTGATATACATATGAGAAAAACGAAGATAGTTGCCACGATTGGACCTGCGAGTGAGGACGCCGCCGTTTTTGAGCAATTATGTCTTGCAGGAATCAATGTCGCACGCCTCAACTTTTCTCACGGCACTCACGCCGAGCATAAAGAAAAGCTTGATATGATAAAATCGGTCCGCGAAAAGCTGGGTCTCCCGATTGCGATAATGCTTGATACGAAGGGTCCCGAATACCGTATAGGAACGTTTAAAAGCGGAAAGATTTCACTTTCCGACGGCGACACCTTCACCTTTACGACAGATGATGTCGATGGTGACGAGAGCCGCGTTTCCGTAAACTATGATGGTCTTGCAAACGACCTTTCGGTCGGCGACTCTATCTCCGTTAACAACGGTCTCGTGCTCTTTAAAGTAAGCGAGATTTCGGGAAACGATGTTATCTGCAAGGTTCTTGCAGGTGGCGAGCTTTCAAATCGCAAGAGTATGAGCTTCCCGGGCAAGGTTTTAAAGAAAACTTTTTTAAGCGAGCAGGACAAAGAGGACATCCTCTTCGGAATAGAAAACGGAATAGACTTTATAGCGGCGTCGTTTGTATCCTCAAAGCAGGATGTGCTTGATATAAAGAACTTCCTTGCCGCAAACGGCGGTGATGATATAGAGGTCATCGCGAAGATTGAAAACCGTTCGGGTGTTGACAACATCGAAGAAATCTGCAAGGTTTGCGAGGGCGTTATGGTTGCGCGAGGCGACCTCGGCGTTGAGGTGCCGTATTCCGAGCTTCCTGCAATCCAGAAGTATCTCATCACGAAATGCCGCCTTCTCGGTAAGCGCGTCATCACAGCGACCGAGATGCTTGAGTCTATGATTCACAATCCGCGCCCGACACGTGCAGAAATTTCCGACGTTGCAAACGCGGTTTATGACGGCACGAGCGCAGTTATGCTCTCGGGTGAGTCTGCGGCAGGCAAATACCCCGTCGAGACTGTAAAGATAATGAGCGAAATCGTCGAGGAAACCGAGAAGAATATCCACTACGAAAAGCGCTTTAAGACGAGCGAGTTCAAGATAAAGAACAAGGTTGACGCGATTTCCCACGCAACCTGCGGAATGGCGATAGACATCGGCGCAAAGGCGATTGTCGTAAGCTCGATGTCGGGTATGACCGTCCGAATGGTCTCACGCTTCCGTGCGCCGACAGACATTATCGGTATGGCGACCAATAAGGCGGTGTGGTATAAGCTTGCGCTTTCGTGGGGCGTGCTCCCCGTGCTCAGCGAGCAGTTCAATTCCTCCGACGTTCTATTCTACCACGCAACGCGCGCCGCAAAGGAAAATCTCCCTCTGCAGAAAGGCGACCTCATCGTCCTCACAGGCGGAGTTATAAACGGAAAGTCGGGAAATACGAACACAATTAAGGTTGAGGAGATATAAACAAATGGCTGTCGGTTACTTACCGACAGCCATTATTGCATTATAAGCGGTTTCTGCCGCTGATATATCCATATTGCAGGATATTTCAAAAAATCGGACACCTCTCGCGACAGCGTCAAGTGCCTCAAGCATCTTTGCCGCGTTGCCGTTTTCGGGGATGTGGACGGCAGGAATGAGACGTGTGAGAACCTCGGTTTTTTTCATCTCGCGCACGGAGTTTTCTTCCGCTCGTTTTATAAAGCAGATGTCGCAGAGACGAACTTTTGCATTTTCGTTAATCTCCTCTTTGCCGCACCAGGGCGTGCCGTAGCCGTAGGGGAGACCGCCCATAATGCGGATAAGCGGTTTGTCACCGTTGATTATGCGGCATTTTTCTCCGAAAAGCTTTATCCAGAGAGAAGCGTGGGTGGACTTCCCCGTTCCGCTTTCTGCACAAAGGAGAATTCCTTTCCCCTCGACGTCCATAAGCACGCCGTGCATGAGGAAAGCGTCGAAGTCTGCAAGGTTTTCGGAAATCTTGCGATAAATCGCAAGTGTTTCGAGGTACTCACTCGGATAGGGGAAACCGTCGGTGTTTTCGCGCCGGATTTCCTCATCTGTTGCAGAGACGGTAAAAACAGAGGGAGCGGACGAAATATAATCGCGGCACATATCGCGGATATAGTCGTATTTGTTGTCAATGCCGATAACAACATCGGCGATGCAAATGTTAAACATAAAACCTCCCCCTTTCTTTAAATAATTATAACTTTATGCGCCTTTTTTGTCAAGAAAAGTGAAATTTTATAAATATTCTTCCAAACGGTGGAAATAGTAAACGGGCATAGCGCTCCAACCGTGGCAAAGGCTTCCTGCTTTTGCAAAGGCGTTTGAACCGTCTGTTTCTTCCCAGAATGACGTTGCTCCTGCATCAAGCATCTTTTTATAAACTGTTTCAATCGAGCTGATGACAGAGGGAGAATATTTTTTGGCATTCACCGAAAGCAGGGCATCGTATTTGAAACACGCCATGCTCAGAGATATTGGCGTCAGGTCATTATCGCGGCAAAGTATTTCACAGATGCGCTCGGCTTCCGCGCCTTGTGCCGCGCCGCACAGTACAGCAAAGGAGTTGACGAGCTCGCTGTAATCTTCTTTGTCGAGAAGGTTGCTGTAAAGTCCCGTTTTGGGATTATAAAACGCTTTTCGGGTTTCTTTGTTTATGGTATCTGCCACTGCGCCGTAAGAAGCGGGGACGGACAGAGCATCGCAGATTGCCTGCATTTTCTGAAGAGTGAGCGAAAGAAGACAGTTGAGAGAAGCCTCTTTGCGATTCGTTTTGGCCTCTTTATCGTAGCCGTTAAGCCCTTCGCGCCACTCAAAAAAGTTCCAGTAGCCCGGGTATCCGCCTGGAGTGAAGTTGCAGATGAGACCGTTGTCAATTCTGTCGGTAAAAGCTTTTATCATAGCCTGAAGCTTCGGAAGAATCTCACGCGCGAGGCTCATGTCACCCGAATAAATGCCGTATTCATAAACTGCAGAAATATAATGAAGTGTAAAAGACGGAATGGCATAATCAAAAGTTGTCGGGATGCAGATGGACAAGAGATTGTCCTCACGGTTGACCTTACTCATCAGATAGAGATTGTCACGAGGAACAGCGTATTCGTTGAATGCGAAATAGCCGCAAAGCATCTGATTTCGGCCGTCCATGGCATAGAGCCCCTGTTCGCGCCAGGGACAGTCCTCGTAATGGTCGTGCAGGCACAGCTCAAGAGTTCTGACACCTACATCGTAAATCTTCTGATGAAGCGGATTTTTAAATGTTTTCTCGACCTTGCAAAGAGGATACATGCACGGAAGAAGAGAAACAAATCCGATTTTCAAAGGGGCTTCGGAATGCACTTCCAGATAACGGCAACCGAAACGCTTAAAGTAGTTTGTATATTCGGTCTCTCCCTCGCCGACGATAACGTCAACCCAGAACTCGCGTCCGCCAATCTCGCGACGGACAGCACCGTCGTCAATATGCTCACCAAAGCAGATTGTGAGCTTTTGCTTATGGTCTGATGTTACTTTGAACGTCAGATAACCGACCTCTTCACGACCAAGGTCAAACAAATAATAGTTGTCATCTTCCTTGATAAGTTCCGAAGACGCTCTTTCTTTGATAACTGTCTTTTGGATGCTGCGTTTGGATAAAGGCAAATCCTGTTCAACGATAACAGATGGGGCAAAGCCGTCCTCACCATCTGCCATCCACTTATCTTCTTTTGTAGTGTCATAGCCAAAGCTATATCCAAGCTGGGGAGTTATTGTGTGACACCGTCCATTCTCAAAACAGAGGCTTTTTCGTGAAAGAGTTTCGGAGTTTGAGAAAGAAATGAGATTACCGTCGCAGGTAAGCTCAAAACGAAGCGCCGCCTTACCGGGGTAATATGTCATCTGCAGTTCATTGCCGTAATACCATGCGACAATGGCGATGCGGTTTTTGCCCTTTTTGCAGAATTTTGTGATGTCAATTTCATCATAGACCTTGTAATGGGGAAAGTCGGGATACTGCTCGGAAGCGGCAAAGTTGCCGTTTAAATAAATGGCATAGTTTGAGTCTGCGGAAATCCTGATTGTCATTTTTCCGCTTTCGTATATAAAATCAGAAATAAATTCTCCGTATGTATCTTTTTGTGCCTCTTTTTCTACCCATATCCACGTGGACTGCTCACTCCATGCCATAAGTAAGTCCTCCTATAATTTGTAGGTTGCGTTTATTATATTACATACGATGAAAATGTCAATATATTTTAAACAAAAAAGGCACCAACCTGACGGATGGTACGGCAAAAGGGCTCCCACAAAGCTTGCTTTGTGGGAAGAAGGAGCGGCAGTCGAAAAAGCGAAGCCGTGCAAAAAAAGCACGGCAAGCCAAAAAGACTTGCCGTGACGTGGTGGACCCGAAGGGGATCTACCCGCGGACTAAAAAGCGTGCCACCGGCACACTTTTTGCGGCTTGCGAGCCGCCGTCCTGTTCGATGCCCTCACCGTGTCGCGTAGCACCAAACAAAAAAGGCACCAACCTGACGGATGGTACCTTTCTCGTTTGGTGGACCCGAAGGGGATCGAACCCTCGACCTTACGGATGCGAACCGTACGCTCTCCCAGCTGAGCTACGAGCCCATATTTCTCAAATACAAGAAGTATTATATCAAAAAAGTTTTTCAAAGTAAAGTGCGAACGACAAAAAAGTTGACATGCTTATGTGTAAATGTTACTATTGAGAAAAAGGAGTGGTAGATATGAAAAAGAAATTTTTACTGGTTGCGCTTGCGGCGATCCTCGCTTTAGCTTTTTCCTCTTGTGACAAGACGGAGAAAATGCTTAAAGAGGCGGAAATCGGAGAGGTTGTAACGCTCGGTGCATACGAGCAGGACAACGACGAAGCAAACGGAAAAGAGCCGCTTGAGTGGCGCGTGCTTGCAAAAGATGAGGAGAAGGTGCTTCTCCTTGCCGATAAGGTTATCGACTGCGTTCCGTTCAACAACGAGATGCAGGAGTGGATTACGTGGGAAGATTCTTCACTTCGCGCGTGGCTTGGCGGTGACTTCATCGCGACCGCTTTTTCTGAAGACGAAGCGGCAAGAATCCTTGAAACCTCAAACACAAACGACGAGAACCGTGACTACGGCATCCCTGCCATGGAGAACACAACCGACAGAGTTTTCCTCCTGAGCATAAAGGAGACTACTGAATATTTGGGAACGGAAGAATACGCAAGTATTGCCGACAAAGCATGCGTCGCTTACCCGACGGAATATGCAATCGCAAAGGATATCGAGGTAAGAAACGGCGGCGCGGTTATGTGGTGGCTTCGTGAGAGCACCTCGGGTAAGCCTGCTGCCGCCTGCGATGACCTTGGAAAGCGTTTTCATAACGGTCGCCCCATGGACTACACGGGAACAGGCATAAGACCTGCAATGTGGGTGAAAATTGAGAACAAATAATGTTGAAAAGCGAAAGAAAAGTCTTTCGCTTTTTTATTGTGCCAAAATAAAAATACTTCTTGCAAAAAGTGACAAAAATTGATAAAATGAAATAGTATGTTTATATTTAAATGAGGTGTCAAATGTGCGGCTGAAAAGTCTTGAATTGCAGGGTTTTAAATCCTTCCCTGACAAGACCGTTATTTCTTTTGACGACGGCATTACCGCAATCGTCGGTCCTAACGGCAGCGGAAAATCGAATATTTCTGACGCTGTGCGTTGGGTTCTTGGAGAACAGTCCACGAAGACCCTCCGCGGCAGCAATATGCAGGACGTCATCTTTGCAGGTACGCAGAAGAGGGCGGCTGTCGGCTTTGCCGAGGTTTCGCTCACAATTGATAACTCCGACGGCGTGCTTCCGTGTGACTATAACGAAGTAACAGTCACTCGCCGTCTCTACCGTTCGGGCGAGAGTGAGTATTTTATAAACCGCACTTCCGTCCGTCTTCGCGATATAAATGAGATGTTTATGGATACGGGTCTCGGACGTGACGGTTATTCAATCATCGGTCAGGGACGTATTGACGAAATCCTCTCTGCAAAGAGCGGAGATCGCCGCGAGATATTCGAAGAGGCGGCAGGTATTTCGAAATTCCGCCACCGCAAGGAAGAGTCAGAGAGAAAGCTCGCGTCAACCGAAGAAAACCTTGTCCGTCTTCGTGACATTCTCGCAGAGGTCGAGGCACAGGTTGAGCCGCTTCGCATCCAGTCGGAAAAGGCTAAACAGTACATAAAGATTTTTGACGAGCTTCGAGGCCTTGAGGTTACGGTATGGACAGAGAACCTCGCAAAGGCGCGCGAGAATGCTCAGAAGTATATAAGCGATTACGAAGTTGCATGCAGTCAGTTCGGTGCGGCGCAGGCGGCGGTTGAAGAGCTCTACGCAGAGGTAGAGAAGCTTGCTTCCGATATGCGCGAAAAGGACGTTGAGGCTGAGGCTCTCCGTGAGACAGAGCGTGAGACGGAGCTTGCAGTTTCGGAAATTGCAGGTGAAATAGGCGCGCTTGAAGCTACAATCGCAAATAACAGACATAACATAGAAAGAATAAGAACCGAAATCAACGACGAGACTCTCCGGGCGGATGAGGTCGCGTCGCAGATCGCCGCACGTCGCGAGAGAGTGGAAAAGCTCCTTGCTGAGTGTGAAGAGATAGAAAAGATTATTGCAAAGCTTTCGGAAGAGGCGCTCCTTGCGTCCGGTGAGAGCGATGACGCTGAGACGAAGCTTGACAATCTCCGTCTTTCTGCACGTCTTGCTGAGGACGAGATTGCGCAGAAGAAAATTTCTCTTTCTGCGATTGAAGCGGAGATTACAGCTTTTGACAACCGCCGCGCAGATATTGAGGCGGAGCTTGAAGCTCGCGAGAGTGAGCTTTCAGAGTCAAAGAAGAAGTTTGCAGAAGTAAAGACTGCTTACGAAGAGGCAGAAGAGAAGTGCGATTCTGCTACGAATATGTTAAACGGCTTTGAGCTTAAGTCGAAGTCGCGCACCGAGCGTTTTGAGTCGCTTCGCGCACGCGTTTCAAAGCTTGAGCTTTCGTGCGAGGCGGCGGAGAACAAGCTTCGTATGCTCCGCGAAATGGAGCGCGATATGCAGGGTTATTCCTATGCCGTCAAGAACATAATGAAGGCAAAGA
>JAFXJK010000014.1 GCA_017532355.1 Oscillospiraceae bacterium
AATGCATAAAAAATTCCGGAAATACGACCGTATTCCCGGAATTTTTATATTTCTACAAACGAAAAATATCTCAATTCAAATCTGTCTGCACCCCGAAAGGGTTAATTTTGGATGAAGTTCAAGGCAAAAAAGCGAGCATAACCTGACGGTTAGCTCGCTTTTTTAACGAAGAAATTCGCCAAAAGGATGTTTTTCGGGGCAAAACTGCCTTATGTGGCTGTGGCCTTCTCGCAGGCTTTTTTGTATTTAATTCATTGTTTTATACATTTCTATCAATTTATCCGTAATTTTATTGCCGGCAGACGGTTCAAGTGCGCTCGTTGGAGCGAGACGAGCCTCATAGACTCCCTCTCTCATACATTCGGCAGTGGGAACATAGCCACAGTAGTCGTTGGCAAAGGCGGAAACAAAGCAATAGCCGTCGCACGATTCTTTTATCTTTTTTCCAAACTCTGTAAAGATCTGGCAGGGACAGCCAAAGATAAAGCAATCGCTTATCTGGAAAAGCTGGAGAGGAAGTGTGAGCTGTGTTCTTTTGTCTGCCTGTATCAAAAAAGTCTGAAGGGCGAAGAAGGTGTCTATATAGTTTTCACTTCCGGGTACGCTTTCACAGAGCTTGTCGCCAAAACTGTCAAACAGAGCTTTTGCCGCGAGGAGAGCTTCTTCGGAAGGTTTTCTGAATTTCACCTCGACGGAAGAAGAGGAACAAGCGATTTTTTCGCTTTCAATCGGAGATGAGTTTGCTATGGCACGAGATGAGGCCTCTGCGAGTTTGGTGCCAACTCTTTTGTATGTTGCATAAGGGTCAATATATGAGGCTTCATCGTACGGGTTTATGTGGTTTATGTTTCCGCAGGCACCGTTTATGAAAACGGTAACGAAGTCATTACCGTAAAGTCTCTTCATCTCTTTGCTGAGAATAGATATATAATCGCCGGTAATTTCAGTTGTTGCAATTGTTGCAGGGTGTGTTGCGAAATTTATGATTGCACCGACATACTCACCTTTTTGCTTAACTGAGAGAACGAACAGCTCGGGGTCAATCTCGCTGCAGGGTTTATCAATCTTTTCGGGCTCGGTGCGCGGAGGGTTTGTCTTAAATGAGCCGTCTTTCATTTTATATACGCGGATAAAGGAAATGTCATAAAGATTCTCTTTGCCTATTGCAATTTCAGAGTCCTCTGCTCTCTTCCACGCACATACAATGGCGTCGGAAACTTTTTCTGTGAGCATACGGAGATAATGTTCGTCACGAACGACCTCTTCTCCCCAATTGAGAGTAGGACCTGCGCCGTGAGCATGAGTTGCAACTACCATAATTGCTTCGGGTTTTATGGGAATCATCTGTGATACGCGTTCTCTTATTCTCGTTGTAATATCGAGTGTTATTCCGCAGGCATCAATTGATGCAATTGCGAGGGAATTTGTTCCGTCATTTACTGCAACTGCGCGGACATAGAGAGTGTCAAGAATTTCATCTGCATACCTCGCGGCAAAATCGCCGGGAATAATGCTGCCGAGAGCAGGGGTAATATCGAGTTCAAAAAAACCAAATTTCATAAGAAAACCTCCGGATTATTAAGCATTCTTTTTGTATGCGGTAAAGTATGATGCAACAACAATACAGATTATTGCAATAAACAGTTTGTAGTCGGGGATTATTCCGTTCACAAAGAAGGTGACAAACGGTGTGAGAACGGGTTTAACAAAGAACGCAAGCGAACCCATAATGACACCGCCTTTTTCAATGGCACGGAAATAACAGGCATATCCAACACCCGTTACGAGAAGTCCGAGGTAGGCGAGGTTTGAAAGATTGGTGATGGAGAAGGTCGGGATTAAGTCAGCACCTGTTATAAGAAGAATGAGGAGCAGAACTATGCTTCCAAATACGAAAACAAGGCTTGTCTGGACAGATGCTCCGAGCTTTGTCATAAACTTGCGGCTGAGAACTGTATAGAGACTGAAAGAAAGGCTTGCGAATACGCCATAGAGGACAGACTCCATGTTTGTTCCTGCAGAAAAGTCTGTGCAGATAAGAACTCCGATGATACCGAAAACGAGAGCGATAATCTTGTTTCGAGTAAGTTTTTCTTTTAAAATGAGCATCGCGAAGAGGATTGTGAAGATTGAGTTTGAAGAGAAGATAATTGCGATAAGAGCAGGAGAGTCCGCTTTCTTTACGCCTATTTGTAAGGTTGTCATGCTGATGCATATAAACAAAATTCCAAGCGCGGTGGTTATGCCGATATCTTTCGCGGTTATGTGTAAATTCTCTTTTTTAATCTTGCAGACGGCAGGTGGGATAAGGATAAGAGAGCCTATCATAAAGCGCCAGAACGTGATTGCGAACGGGCTTACATCGCCTGCTATCAGCTTGCTTACGGGTTCGAGAGTTACGAACAGAATTGCGGTTATGAGTGAGTAAAGAACGCCTTTTTTCATTTTAATCTCCTTGTCTTGTGTTTTGATTACCTTGCTATTATACAAAATTCGCTCTTTAGTGTAAATAATGTAATTATATATAGTTGCTATATGTTTTGATATATAGTATAATGACGATAGGAGAGTGAGATGCTTTATGGAAATTCTACAGCTTAAATACTTCAGCCACGCGGCAAAATGCGAAAACTTCTCGCATACCGCAAAGAAATTCTGCGTTCCGACCTCGTGTGTTTCTGCGAGCGTAAAAAAGCTCGAAAAAGAAATCGGGGTAAGCCTTTTTGACAGAACCGCAAACACGATAAAACTCAATGAGTACGGAAAGATTTTTCTTTCGGCGGTTACGGCATCGGAAGAGCTATTCAAAAAAGCCGAAACAGATATTTTAGAGCTTAGGCAAATGCCTTTTGGAGAGCTCAAGCTTCTCATCCTCACAAACCGCCAGAAGGTTACGGAAGTTATTTCTGAATTTAAAATCAAGTATCCGCAGATTTCGTTTAACATAAAGCATCAGTGGCAGGACGGGGCTTTGGATATCGGCGAATATGACATAGTAGTTTCAGACTTTGGCATTCCCGATATAAAGTTTGATAAGAAATTTTGGTTGCACGAAGAAATATTTCTTGCGGTTCATAAGGAGAATCCTCTTTCAAGGAAAAAACGTGTTTCGGCGGATGAGATGAAAAACGAAAAGTTCGTTTCAATGGAAAGGGGAAGCAGCCTTCGCCGTTGTGCGGATAAGTATCTCGAAGGGCAGGGGATAAAACCCGATATCGTTATTGAGTGTGACGACCCGAGATATATCCGAAACTATCTGAAGATGGGGCTGGGGGTTACATTCTTTCCAGGGATTTCGTGGAAAAAGGAAGTTGACGGCGAAATAAGGCTTTTGCATATAGGAGAAGGTCTGTATCGCGATTCGTATATCTATCTAAATAAAACGGCATCAAATATGGCTCGTCTGTTCGCCAAAGAACTGGAAGAAAGATAAAAAACACCCGAATCAACAAAGATTGATTCGGGTGTTTTGGTTGTATGAAAATTACATAAACTTTTCAATAGATTTCTTGAATTCCTCGAGTGAGCTTTCGTCCCCGTCCTCTATCGCGTGGGCGATGCAGTGGGTTATATGCTCGTTTATGATTTCTTTGCCAAGACCTGAGATTGCGCTGCGGACAGCGGAGAGCTGGTTGAGTACATCTGCGCAGTCCTCGTCAGATTCTATCATTTTTTTAACATGGTTCAAATGCCCGATTGCGCGGGAAATGCGGTTTATCTGACGCTTTTTCTCTTCGGGTGAATGGTGATGATGATGCCCCATAGCGCACCTCCTTTTCAAAAGTCCGGTTCAATTATAGCGCATTTCAGGACTTTTTGCAAATACCGCAAACGATATATCTGTCAGCATCGTCGATGACAGTGGTTACATCCAAAAATTCATTGAAAATTTCCGCAAGCTCTGATGCCGCCATAAGTCCGATGGAAACCTTGCTTGCCACACCCTCGTGGTGGCGGTTAATCATATCCCGTCCCATACCGTGTGCAACTGTGAGAGTTCCGCCGGGAATTAAAAGCCCTGACAGAGTGCGGATTGTATCATAAGGCTTCGGGAAGTGAGGAAACGCGTTATATACCATAACTGCGTCAAAGCTCTTCTTAAAAGAAAATTCTGTAGCATCACCGCAGAGAACTTCAATGTCGGGAAAACTCTTTCTCGCAATTTTTACCATTTCGGGCGAAATATCAATGCCTGTCACATCAGCTTCTCGCGCGATGTAGTACGGAAACATAACGCCCGTACCGCAGGCAACGTCAAGAACACGCGTGTTTGCATATATATTTGAGCGATTTAAAATGTCTTCGATAATCTCGTCACTCTTGATCATCTCTGCGTCCCACGTGGGAGCGCAGGAATCAAAAAAGTCAATTATATCTTGTTTATTCATCAAAAACACCTGTTTTCCTGAGAACTAAAATAATTATAGGCAAAGTTACAAGCTGTGCAATTATGCCGGGGAGGGTGCCGACAATGTATGATGTAGCCCAGATAGCCGTCGAATATGCATTTGCGTTTGTGATATATACGCACGCGTTGACAACACCGCCAACTACGCGACCAGCAAGCATTGCAGGGATGAGTGAGGAATACGATCTCAAAAGAATGTTTTTAAGGCGGAATGCTTTGAACAGGGCGCCTGCCGTGAGCCCATAGACCATAAGCTCCGGGATCATTGTGATGAGCTTTGCAGGTCCGGGCATACCGGAAAGGAGACTTGAAATAATCGGTCCGCAAAGACCGCAGAATGCGCCATATACCGGTCCACACAGAATTCCTGAAAGAAGTACAGGAAAGTGCATAGGAGAAAAAGCTGTTCCAATTCCGAACGAATGGAAGATAAGTGGGAGAACGTAGCAGAGAACCGTGCATATCGCGGCAAGGCAAAGTTTTTTTGTGTTTTTCATAGAAATCTTTCCTTCTCGTTTTCTGATATATAATATTTTATATGCTTTTGTGTCTTTACGCAAGCCCGTAGGGGGGATGTTTTGTGTGTTTCAAGCGTTTTTTTAGAAAAATTTTTCCATATATTATTGCTAAAAATCTCTTGCAGTGGTAAAATATTTACAATAAAATTTTAGGGGTAATGAAAAATGAAGCGAAATATGAATCTCACAATGCTTATGGACTTTTATGAGCTCACCATGGCAAAAGGGTATTTCGAAAACGGAATGAAAGACAGAATTACATATTTTGATATGTTCTTCCGCAATATTCCGGATGGCGGAGGATACGCCATAATGGCAGGCGTTGAGCAGCTTGTTGAATATCTGCGTGAGCTTTCATTTGATGATGAGGACATCGAATTTCTCCGCGGAAAGAAGATATTCGACGAAGCATTCCTCGAGTATCTCCGCAACTTCAAGTTCTCGGGCGATGTCTGGGCAGTAGCAGAGGGAACTCCGATTTTTCCGGGCGAGCCGATTGTCACGGTGCGCGCAAAGGCTATAGAGGCTCAGCTTATCGAGACTATGGTGCTTCTTACGATAAACCACCAGAGCCTTATTGCGACAAAATCAAACCGCATCTGCCGTGCGGCGCAGGGAAGACCCGTTATGGAATTCGGCTCTCGCCGTGCGCAAGGGTATGACGGTGCGATTTACGGCGCAAGGGCTGCGTACATCGGCGGTTGTGTCGGTACAGCCTGCACGATTTCCGAGCGCGACTACGGCATTCCTGCCACAGGTACAATGGCACACAGCTGGGTGCAGATGTTCCCGACTGAGATTGAAGCATTCAGAACCTATGCAAGAACTTATCCCGATTCATGCTCGCTTCTTGTTGATACATATAACGTCCTCAAGTCAGGCGTGCCGAACGCGATAAAGGTGTTCAACGAAGAGCTCGTTCCGAACGGTTACCGCCCGAAGAGCATCCGTATCGACAGCGGTGACATAACATATCTCTCTCAGAAGGCAAGAAAGATGCTCGACGAGGCAGGCTTTGAGGATTGCAAGATTATTGCGTCCAACGCGCTTGACGAATACATCATCCGCGACATTATCATGCAGGGTGCGCAGATTGACATCTTCGGCGTAGGTGAAAGACTTATCACCTCACGCAGTGAGCCTGTTTTCGGCGGTGTATATAAGCTTGCGGCAGTTGAGGAGGAAGGTGAGATAATCCCGAAGATTAAGCTTTCCGAGAATGTAGAAAAGATTACAACTCCGGGCTTCAAGAAGCTCTGGAGACTTATAGACAACGAAAGCGGTAAGGCAATGGCGGACGTCATAACTCTTGCCGATGAAACAATCGAGAGCGGAAAGGCGTACGAGCTTTTCGATCCGAACCACACGTGGAAGCGCAAGACGATTGAAAACTTTACTGCGCGTCCGCTTCATGAGCAGCTCTTTAAGCAGGGTGAGTGCGTCTATCGCGACCGTTCAATAAATGAGATTCGCGACTTCTGCGCAAAATCGGTGGATGAGCTCTGGAGCGAGGTATGCCGATTTGAAAATCCTCATAAATATTATGTTGACCTTTCAGAAAAGCTCTGGTCAGTAAAGAAAGAAATGCTTGACAAACACTAAACGATTTATGGAGGGAAGGATATGAATAAGAAGCTCTATAAGATAAACGAAGGGAAGAAGCTTGACGGAGTATGCGGCGGAATTGCTGAATACTTTGAAATAGACCCGACGATTATCCGTCTCGCCTGGATTCTTTTTACGGCTCTCGGTGGTAGCGGAATAGTTGCGTATATTATCTGTGCGATAGTATTTCCGCGTAAAGAGGAAACCTTTTAATTTGAGGAATATATAAATGAGCAGAACCCATGATATGACAACGGGAAGCATAACAAAGCAGATGACTTTGTTTGCGCTTCCCCTTATACTTACAAATATTGGTCAACAGCTCTATATGATTGTAGATGCGGCGATAGTAGGCCGCGGGGTCGGCGTCAAGGCTCTTGCTTCTGTCGGCTCGGCTGACTGGATATATTGGCTCGTCTTGTGGACGGCGGGAGCATTCACAACTGCATTTTCTACCTTTGTTGCGAGAAGTTTCGGAGAAAAAGATTTCGAGAAGCTCAACAGGACGCTTGCGATGTCGGTTATTCTTTCGGCAGTACTAGGTATAATGCTGACGTTCGTGGGGCTTTTGGCATCAAGGCCCGTTCTTGAGCTTTTAAAAACCCCTGCAGATATAATTGACGGTGCAGAAGTATATCTCATAACGATGATTTCGGGAACGATGATAGTTGTGGCGTATAACCTCGCGGCGGCTATCCTTCGCGCGTTTGGCGATGCGAAATCTCCGATGATTGCGATGGCGATTTCGGCGGTTATAAACATAGGGCTTGACCTTTTGTTCGTTCTCGTTTTCCATTGGGGAATCTTCGGTGCGGCTTTTGCATCGATTCTTTCCCAGCTCGTGTCGTTTGTTTATTGCTACTTCTGCATAAAGAAGATAGAATATGTAAATGTCGAAAAATCTATGTGGAAGCCCGATTGGGAAATGATCCGCGAGCTTACGATGTTTGCGATACCGGTTTCGCTTGAGACTATCGTTATCTCGCTTGGCGGAATTATCCTGCAAGCGACGATAAATGATCAGGGAAGCATCTTCGTTGCAGGCTATACGGCGGTAAACAAGCTTTATGGTCTTCTTGAATGTACGGCTATATCGCTTGGTGTTACATTCCTTACGTTCTTTGCGCAGAATTACGGTGCAAAGGAATATGATCGCGTTCGTCGTGGTATGAAGAGTTCGATTATCATATCAGTTATTGCGGCAAGTATCGTTGGCGGTATCGCTCTTATATTCGGAAGACAGCTTATCGGAGTATTCCTTGACGGTTCGATGGAAGGCGCTCTGGAAGCAATAGAGATTGCCTGGAGATATCTCAGGTTTATGGCAATCTGTATGAATATACTGTATCTCATATATCCTTACAGAAAAGTTCTGCAGGGTATGGGGAACGCAGTATGGTCGATGATTTCGGGTATGATAGAGTGCGTAATCCGAGTAGGTATGGGCTGGCTCGTTGCGGCAGGGCTCAGCGCTGAAATTCTCTACTACATCGAGCCGTCAGCATGGCTCGGAGCCTTGCTTTTTGTAGCAATACCATATTATATTGTGAAAAAAGATTACCTCAAATAAAAAAGAACCAGACCGTATGGCCACAGCCACATAAGGCAGTTTTGCCCCGAAAAACATCCTTTTGGCGAATTTCTTCAGATTGTATAAAAAGCATATGGGAATGACGCCTATGGAATATAAGCGACAATTCAAGAAAAGTGAATAATGATATATAAAAAAACGTCAGGCAAAAGACCTGACGTTTTTTATCACTTGTGGGGTTTAGTACTGAATTTCGGAGCCCGTCTGTTCAGCCAAAGCTTCAAGAGCTTCGTTGTACTCATTGAGGAGTGTCACTCCTTCATTAATCTTTTCGTTGCCTGCGTTTACCTTGTTAACATCCTCGGCGCGTGTGCCTTCGAGAACTAAATTAAAGCCTTCCTTGTATGCTTCCATAACCTTTACATACTTAGCTTTAATTTCTTTGACTTCTTCTGTTGCGGGTTCAATAGCTTCGAGCTTCTCGAGAGAATCGTTAACGAGAGGGAGCATTACATCGTTGATGCTTGTTTCCATCTGTGAGAGCTCTTCAAATGTAGCCCATGTTGCAGCTTCTGTAGTTATCTTGGTATAATTCTCGTTTACACCTGTCATTTCGATGTTGAGGAAGTTTGCGAAATCGTCTGCAATAGGATCTGAACAGCCTGCAAAAAGGGTAATAGCCATAACTAACATAAGAACGAGTGATAAAGTCTTTTTCATAATAAATGCTCCTTTATTAATGATATCGTATTACTTGTTGCCTTCAATGAATCTGCGGATAATTGCCGCAACCTCTGCGCGGGTTGCGCCGTCCTTCGGTGCAAGTGTTGATGCGCTCTTGCCGTTGATGAGACCGCTTCCGCAAGCGTACTGCATTGATGCGATTGCGTATTCCGAAACAGCCTCTGCATCAGTGTAGGAAAGAATGTTTGTGTTCTCGCCGACGGATACATCGTAAGTCTTGTACTGCGCGTATCTGTGCATAATAGCCGCAAGTTGTTCGCGTGTGATGTAGGTGTCGGGTGAGAACGCTGTCTCGGAGATGCCCTTTACGATGCCGTTCTGCTGTGCCCAGCTTACTGCGTTTGCGTAGTATGCACCCATATCGATATCAGCAAACGGAATGCTTCTGTTTGTTGCGGGTTCGCCTTCCAAGCGGTAAAGAACAGTGACGAGCATTGCGCGTGTGAGCTTTGCGTTCGGAGCGAAGAACTCAGTCGAGATGCCGTTCATAAGTCCGCTTTCAAAAACGTACTTGATGTCATCGTGGAACCAATCTTCTGATTTTACATCCTCAAAGAAGGTGTCCTCTGCGGGAGGTGTGGGAACAACGGGTGTTTCTTCCTGCTTGTCAGCTTCGGGCTTCGGGTCTTTTGATGGGACGGAACCGGCTGAAAGAGCACCACTGCGATATATCCACTTTGCGTAAATTGTGGTGTCGTCGGTAAATACCGTGTCTGTTGTGACTTCGTCGCCTCCCTGAGCTTCGGTAAACCAACCCTTGAAGGTGTAGCGGCCCTCACGCGTCGGAGTGGGAAGCACTGTAAGCTTGCCGTCTTCTTCAGTTACTGCATCTGTCGGAGAAACCGTACCGCCGTTTGCGTCAAATGTAACGGTGTAGGTCGGGTGCGGTGTCGGTGTCGGAGGAGGTGTAGGTGTTGAACCCGGAGTACTCGGGTTCGGGTTTGTGCTTTCTGCTGAGTTTTCGCTGTCTGCACCGCCGATGCCGATGAGGATGGAGTAGGTTCCTGTTGCGCCTGGGTCAAGCGTATCGGTCCAATGCCACGTTGCCGCGGAGTCAAAGTCGCCTGACTCGGAGTATTCGTTGTCGAAGAAAATAGCCTCATCGTTTCTGCCTGACCAGTAATGTTCGTTTGAGGAATAGCCTGAGGAATATGCACCGTACCAGAATGAGGTTACGTCCGTAACGCCGACATAGTCCTTGCCGAAGAAGTTAAACTGTGCAAATTCGCCTTCGCTGTTCTTGTCGCTGTCGGAATCCGAAACCATCTTGAAGCCGCTGCCGTCCTCAAATTCGGTGATGAGGGCGGAATCGTCAATGCCTATCTGAATGTCCGTACCGCTTCCGAGGGAGAAGGTCTTTTCTGCATCGGAGTTGTTCTTTACGGTATAGACAAGCTGCAGGGTTTTGCCGTCGTTCATGAAGTTAAAGTCCATTGCTATGTTCATGTTGAGAACGTCATATCCGTTTTCTGCCAAGGCAACCGGGGAAACTTGGTTTGTGTCATCACCTATTTTTAAGTAGGTTACATATGAGTCGTCAAATGAAGTGTCTTTCCATTCACCTCCGAAGAAGCCTTTGATGTCGAATGCGCCGTAGGAGAGTTCGTAAGACATAATGCGGTTTGCATCCGATGTGTAGCCGTCGGGAGGAGTTGAAGCATCTACCCAGCGGGCGTAGAGAGTTATATCTGATGTAACCGTATCAGAGTAGAAGTCCCAGGCGTTTTCGCAGGTTGCTTCCTTGTACCAACCTTTGAATACATAGCCGTCAGCGGTGGGATTGGAAGGTCTTGAGATTCTGCGGTCTTCGATTACGTCAGTAATTGCGGCGGGAGCCGTGCCGTAGCCGTTAGCGTCGAATGTTACCGTATAAGTCGCGGGGAGTCCGATGCCCTGTGTGATAACAAGCTCATCACCGTGGATACGGCTGCCTTTGGTTTCTCTCGAATAGAGTTTATCGTATGTAAAGAGGTTTGAACCGTCAACCTTTGCGGTGAAGTAGTCATAGCCTGCGCTCTTGTCAACGGCGAGGTCTCCTCCCCATACGTAGACTATGTTGTTGACACCTGTTTTTATTGTGCCGTTGCCGATGAGTGTAAGCGTGCCGTAGTAGTTGTTGTCAAGGCAGATGCCCTCGTTGAGATTGCCGGGGTCGATTGTGTGGCCGTTGAGATCGAGGATAATAGTGCCTGTCCAGTCGTCTGAGTTATCTTCGCCGATGTGAAGACAACCGTTGATGTCAGACGTGAGCGTGATTGAAATCTTGCCGCCGTCTTCGGATACATCGGCAACGCCGTCAAGAGCGGTCGCTACGTCAGCAGCATCGGTAGATGTGATGTTGTAGTCAATGTACTCTGCTGCGCTTGCAGTCAGCACGATGCAGGGGATGAGTGATGCTACCATGCAAAGGCAGAGAAGCACGCTCAAAAGTTTTTTCTTCATTTTGATTACCTCCGGATTTTGTGAGATTTTGCATATGGTGTATCACTTGAAAAAGCTTACACAATATGTTATTATAATTATACATCGTACACTGATGTACGATGCAAGGGTTTTTAGTATAATATGTAATTTTTTTAGTGGGAGATATTTATGAACGGTAAAAACTTGTTTTCAATCGGAGAGGTTGCAAAGGCACTGGGAATTACAAGACGAATAATACTCAATTACGAAGCAAAGGGAATCATATCTCCCGATAAAAAGGACGGGGAAACGGGAAACCGTTACTATACGGTTGACACCTTTACGCGAATTCGTGCTGTTCGCGCTTTCCAGAATTTCGGTCTTTCTCTTGATGAAGTGCGCGAGTATTTTAACGACAATTCAGATTTGATGTCTGTTATAAAGCGTCTTGAAACAATGAGGGAAGAACTTGATCTCACAATTGAGAAGCTTCGGGAGAGAACGCACAAAGAGAACGACGAAATAAAAGAAATCACCATTGAACCGCAGACGGTTTATTGCCGCATTTATAATTCAAAATCGGTTGCCGATAAAACGAACCTGCTGCGTGATACTGCAATTGAGGCTTTGAGAAAACACGGAACGGATATCGCTCGCCGTATGTTTTTTACGGAATACAGCGCAGATGAACCCGAAGAGGTGTCATACTGCGTTGCAGTACCGGCGGAAAGCGAGGGTGAGCATATAAAGCATCTGCCCGAGCTTGCGGCGATTTCATTCTTTCACCACGGAGCGTATGAGGATATTCCCGATGTGAGAAAAAGGCTTATCGTATATGCGGAAGAAAAAGGAATAAAGCTTACGGGCGTGTTCCGCAATCTCTACCTCGAAGGCCCTCCTCAGCACAAAGACAAAAGAAAGTTCATAACGCAGATAATCGCAATGGTGGAATGAAAGTAAAAACCCTCTCAGGGTTCGAGCCCCATTACAAACAAAAGGAAACCTCAAACCCAAAAGGCTTGAGGTTTCCTCATATTGGAGCTGGTAATGGGACTCGAACCCGCGACCTACGCATTACGAATGCGTTGCTCTACCGACTGAGCTACACCAGCATCACGAACACAATATATTATAATATAAAAATGATTTCCAGTCAACGGGAAATTTTCTTTTTTTATACGAAATTTGTTGTGTTTGATTATTGCACAAAAAAAGAATATATGCTATTATATATACGTGAACGTTTGTTCCTTTTTAAATAAATAAGAAAAGGGGTTAAAGTTATATGCCAAGCACATTTACAGCCGCACCGGATGATAAGATTCCTTACGCTCCTATAGGCATTATTTCTCTTGAGAGCAGTCGCGAACTTGGAAATTCGGTTGATTCGTACCTTGTCCAGCAGCGTCGCCACAACGTTGAGAACGGAAACGTTCCGCTTCACTTCCCGGCGTACCTCAGAGATTCGTACCTCATCGACCACGCTACTCCCAGATTTGCATCAGGTGAGGGTAAAGCTATCCTTAAAGAGACGGTACGAGGATATGATATCTATATCATCGCTGACATAAGCAACTACAGCTGTACATATAAGATGTACAATATGGAATGCCGTATGAGTCCGGACGATATCTTCCAGGATATCAAGCGTGTTATCGCGGCTATCGGCGGTAAGGCAAAGCGTATCAATGTCATTATGCCGCTTCTTTATGAGAGCCGTCAGCACCGCAAGGCTGCCCGCGAATCTCTCGACTGTGCAATGGCACTTCAGGAGCTTGAGCATCTCGGCGTTGCAAACATCTTCACGTTTGACGCCCACGATGCGCGAGTTCAGAACGCAATTCCGTTTATCGGATTTGAAAACGTAACCCCTACATATCAGATTATAAAAGCACTTCTTAAGAATGTTCCCGACATCGAGATTGATAAAGAAAAGCTCGTTGTTGTCAGCCCCGATGAAGGCGGTATGAGCCGAAGCCTCTACTTTGCAAGTATGCTCGGCGTCAACGTCGGTATGTTCTATAAGCGCCGCGACTACACAAAGATTGTCAACGGCCGTAACCCGATTATCAGCCACGAGTTCCTCGGCGATTCCGTTGAGGGCAAGGACGTTCTCATCATCGACGATATGATTTCGTCAGGTGAGTCCGTCATCGACATTGCATACGAGCTTAAAAAGCGCGGTGCAAAGCGCATCTTCGTCGGCGTTACATTCGGCCTCTTCACAGAGGGAACAAAGTCCTTTGACAAGGCGTATGAGGAAGGCGCAATCTCAAAGGTCTTCTCTACAAACCTTAACTACCGTCCTCAGGAGGTTATTGATGCTCCGTGGTATGCTGAGGCAGATATGTCGAAATTCCTCTCGCTCATCATCGACACGATGAACCACGACAGCTCAATCAGCTCGCTGTTGAGCCCGATTGATAAGATAAACAAAGTTCTTGCAAAGCACAAGGCAGAAATCGAAAACAAATAACAACTTCAAAGGAGAATATCATCATGGCAAAAGTAGTTACATTCGGCGAAATTATGCTCAGACTCAAATCTCCCGGACTTGAGAGATTTTTCCAGTCACCGTCATTCGAGGCAACCTTCGGCGGCGGTGAGGCTAACGTTGCAGTATCCCTTGCAAACTACGGTATGGACGCTTCTTTCGTTACAGCGCTTCCTGCTAACGCTATCGGCGATGCTTGCGTTGCTGATGTCCGTTCATTCGGCGTTGATACAAAGGATATTATCCGTACAAACGGCAGAATGGGTATCTACTACCTCGAAACAGGCGCAAACCAGCGCGCATCCAAGGTTGTTTACGACCGTGAGTTCTCAGCTATCGCTCTTGCAAAACCTGGCGATTTTGACTGGGAAAAGATTTTTGACGGCGCTACATGGTTCCATATCACAGGTATTACTCCTGCCATCTCCGCTTCCGCTGCAGAGCTCGCTCTCGAATCTGTAAAGGCTGCAAAGAAGCTCGGTGTTACAGTTTCCTGTGACTTCAACTTCCGCAAGAACCTCTGGAAGTACGGAAAGAGTGCACCTGAGGTTATGTGTGAGCTCGTTAAGTACGTTGATGTCGGTATCGCAAACGAGGAAGACTGCCAGAAGTCTCTCGGCATTACCGTTGACGTTAAGGTTGAGGACGGTGTTCTTGATACAGCGAAGTACGAGGCTCTTGCACGCAAGGTTTTAGAGCAGTATCCGGATATGAAGACACTTGCTATAACTCTCCGTGAGAGCAAGAGTGCTGATACAAACGGCTGGTCCGCTTGCCTCTGCGACAGAGAAAACTTCTACTTAAGCCGCAAGTATATGATCACCGATATCGTTGACCGCGTCGGCGGTGGAGACTCCTTCTCAGGCGGTCTTATCTATGGTCTTAACAACTATGAGAACAAGGAAGATGCTCTCAACTTCGCTGTTGCAGCATCCTGCCTTAAGCACTCTATCATGGGTGACTATAACCGCGCAACACTTTCTGAAGTCAAGGCTCTTATGGGCGGCGACGGTTCAGGCCGTGTTCAGAGATAGTTTATAAAGAAATTAAGGGAGGTTGTGTCAAAGCTTTGATACAACCTCTTTTTATATCATACTCCTTATAGGCTCCCCTGTGTAAGGGGAGCTGTCAGCAAAGCTGACTGAGGGGTTGTGAAACGTATGCAGTTACGAAACATTTATGTTTTCAGGAGGCGAGAATATGAAGATAGCAATTATTGATACCTGCACGATAACAAAGGGCGATGTTTCGCTTGATGAGATTGCAGCGCTCGGTGAGGTTTCATATTTTGACGAGGTTGAGTATCCCGACATCCCCGATGCTGTAAGGACGGCAGATGCAATAATCTGCAACAAGGCGGATATTAACCGTGAATTTATCAAGTCTTGCGAAAATCTTAAGTACATCGGTCTTTTCGCAACGGGCTATAACAATATCGACATCGATGCGGCAAAGAAGCGTGGTATCGCGGTTGCGAATGTGCCCGGCTACTCTACCCATGCGGTGGCACAGCTTACGCTTTCAATGATTCTTGCACTATCCGGAAGCCTTGTCGATTACGCAAACTCTACGAAAAACGGTGGCTGGGTAAGGTCATCTACGTTTTCATACTTCCCGTATCCGATGTTCGAGCTTCGAGGAAAAACGCTCGGAGTTTTCGGCTACGGCGATATAGGTAGGGAAGTGGCGCGCCTTGGAGATGCGTTTGGTATGGAAGTTATAGTCTCCACGCGCACTCCGTCAAAGTGTACTGAGTTTCCCGTAGTTTCGCGTGAAGAGCTTTTTGAAAGGTCGGATTTTCTCACACTTCACGCACCGCTCAACGATGACACGCGCTTGATGGTAAACGAGCGTACGCTTTCGCTTATGAAAAAGTCGGCATATCTTATAAATACAAGCCGTGGAGGAGCGATAGACGAGGCGGCTCTTGCACGTGCGCTTAACGAAGAGAGAATCGCAGGCGCAGGGATAGATGTCCTGACAGTCGAGCCAATGCGCGCTGATAATCCTCTCCTGACGGCGAAAAACTGCATTATGACACCGCACGTTGCCTGGGCGCCGATTGAAACGCGACGCAGGCTCATAACGCTCGTAGCGGAGAATCTCGCGTGCTTTTTGAAAGGCGAGCCGAAGAACATAGTGAATAAATAGCAAAAAGCAGAAACAATATGATTGTTTCTGCTTTTTGCTTTAGAAGACAACAAAAAGAAATGTGATAAGCGATGCGATGGCTGCTGCGGCAAACGCGGAAAGCAGAACGAGATTGCATCGGAGGTTTCTCTTCTGTCTGCAATGGGTACGTACGTATTCATCTGCCGCCGCACACGCCTCGCGCAGGATTTTTTCAGAATCAACATCAGGGGCAGAGACTGCGTCATCGCGCATAATGAATATCGCTTCGTCAAAGATACTGCCGATGGGCGCTTTTACGACTACAACGCGTCTTGAAATTCCTTTTACCATAAAAATCTCCTGAAGGTTTTTGGTTTAGTATGTCCTTTGATATGTTCAATATGCATTTTCAATGCGGATAACTGCGACGGTCATATCATCGTTCTTTTTATAGTGAGCGAGAGAAAAGGCGAGAAGCTCATCTGCAAGTGCCTTAGGCGAGGCAGGTTCGGCATCTGACAAAAATTCAAGAAGTTTCACATCATCGCTTCCTTCTGCTATTCCGTCACTCGTCATTATGACATAATCTCCAACCTCAAGTGTGAGCGGAGTGACATCGGGTTCACACTTTTCTCCGAGAGTTATGCCGGCAGGAAGACTTGAGGAGCATATCCGTCGCACTGTTTTTTCACGCTTGATATATGTCGGAGCGCCACCGAGCTTGTAAACCTTTGCCTCGCCTGTAAACAGATTCGCGGAGAGAAGGTCAAGTGTTGCAAAGCTTCCTGTGATTTCAGAACGCAGGGTGAGAGCGGATTGAAGAGTTGAAAGGGCGTCCTTGGGAGAAAGACCGCTGCGTAAAAGCTCTGCGAGAAGATTTATGCTCTTTGCGCTTTCTTTTGCGGCGAGTCTGCCGCTGCCCATACCGTCGGAGAGAAGAAGTGCAAGGTGACCGTTTGATGGGTAAAAAAGCGCTCCGGAATCGCCGTTCTGCTCGCTTGTTGAGCGGCTTTTTGCAGACGCACCGAATACAGCACGGAGATATGGCAGTTCACGGATAAGTATGTCGTCAAGCTCTTTTGAGGCAGAGTATTTCGGCTCTCCGAGATGTACGTTGCAGATTCTTGAAAAGATAGGAAGCAGCTCATCATAGTTCTTGATAACATCGGCGAGATCACGCCCACAGATATGTATATTAATATGGTTTTCGCTGTCACGGTAAACTGCCGCATCGCATAGAATTCCTCGCCGTATGAGTTCGCCATGGAGCTCTGCTTCGGCGTATTCGTCAAAACGCGTATTATTTGATATATCGAGAGAAATATCCTCAAAAACCGCGGCGACATCCGAATACTGCCGCTTTATCAGCTTTCGATATTCGCTCTGCTCCTCATAAGCCTTACTTCGGTAACGAATTGCGAAAATCTCCCGGTTCACCGAATTTACGAAGTTCTCTGTATTGAGACAGCGTGAGGAGAAGTAAACGGGGAAGTCACGCGCGGTCAGAGCTCCGTTTTTTGTTATAGCGTTACCTGCCTTTGTGAATGCGTCGCGTGTTGACTGAAAGTCGCGGTCCCAGCAAATAGACCTCAGAGAACATTTTTTGCAGAGACTTTGAGAACTCTTTTCAAAGTATGATCGGACATCGTTGAGGTTTTTTGTTTCTTTGCCCACATGAACTTCAGAAAGCGTAGCTCCGAGATTTTTGAACGCAGTTGCGGCAAAATTAAGGCGCTCGGAGACATAACGGCGAAGATGAATGTCTTTTCGTTCATTGTTTTTTGCGAAAAAGAGTCGTGTTTTTCTTTTGAAGGTGTTTTCAAGGGCAAAGGCAAGCGGTGCGGCGAGTGCGAACTCTATCAGAAATGAAAAGGTCAGAGAGGTGTCAAGACACGCACAGATGCAGGAGGAAAGAGCAAAGGAAACGAGAAGTGAGAGAACGCGGCCGTATCGTGCGAATGTCGCAATGAGAATTCCGCATACACCGAAAACTATTGCATATTCCGGTGTTATAAGGGTAAGCGAAACTGCCGAGCCGAGAAGGAGTCCGCTTGCAGCTCCTGCACCTACTCCTCCTGAAAATGCACAGAGCGAAACGAGGAGAAATGCGAGAACCCTACCGGGAGAGATAAGTCCCCAAAGGGATATGCCAGAAAGTGCGGACGTTATACCAACGGCAAGGGTTGCAAGAGCTGACAGCGACTGCACCGGATTTCCCCGTGCGGGAGAAAGTATGTATGAGAGAAGAGTTGCGCCTATTGCTGCGACGATCACTTCAAATATGGAAAGAGCAGTGTCGAACAGGTTGAAACCGCCGTCTGCCAAAAATACAAAGTTTATGCAAAGCGTCGGTATAATGACAGTCAAAGGAGTGAAAAGCTTCTTTTTGGGGAGTGATGTTCCCGAAAAAACGAAATGCGCCGTGAAGATAAGAATTATGCACGCGATATACTTAAGCGAGTTTATTTTTTCAGATACGGATATATACCCGAGTATTGCGCCGAGAAGTCCGAAGAGAGAATACTTACCTGCCCCGAGAGCGGCGACAGAGGCAAGGCCAAAAGGCGCGGAAGCTCCGAGAAAATTTGAACGAGCCAACAAAAAAGAGAGAAGGACGATTGACGGGTATCTGAAAAAGGAAAACGGTAGCTTTGAAATGAGAGACTTCGTAAGTGTCGCGACGTGAGCTTGTTGCGGTGATTTATTTTTAACATCCATTGTTTTTTTAGTTCCTTTCATAAAAAAGTTTTCATTTAAAGTATAAATAAAAATTAATGCACAAGAAGTCGCAAAATGTATTTAAAAAAGAATAAAAAAGATGTATAATGTGTCAAAAAAGTGCAAAAATAAAAGACGCAAAAAGAAGTTTACAAAAGCTTGTCCGCTTTTGCGAAAAGAAAAACAAAAAGAGAATATAAAAAGTTTGTTAAAATTTTAATTTTCTCGAGAAAAAGGCTTGATATTTTGACAGAAACATAATAAAATAATATATAGCAAACTTTGTACTATCACGAAAGGGGCGAATTCACAAAATGAGTTTGACAACCAACAAGTATGTAAATGAATGGGTCAAAGAAATGATTGACCTCAACAAGCCGGATTCCGTAGTCTGGATTGACGGCAGCAAGGAGCAGCTTGACGCTCTTCGTGCAGAGGCTTGCGCTACCGGAGAAATGATTAAGCTTAATGAAGAAAAGCTTCCGGGATGCTACCTCCACAGAACAGCAATTGATGACGTTGCTCGTGTTGAAGATCGTACATTCATCTGTGCTCCCACAAAGGAAGAGGCAGGTGCTACAAATAACTGGATGGATCCTGCAGAGATGTATGCAAAGCTCAGAAAGCTCTATGATGGCAGCATGAAGGGCAGAACAATGTATGTTCTTCCGTTCTCAATGGGCGTTGTAGGTTCTCCGTTTGCAAAGGCAGGTATCGAGATTACCGACTCTATCTACGTTGTTCTCAACATGCAGATTATGACACGTATTGGTAAGGCAGTTCTTGATAACCTCGGCGACAGCGCTGATTTCGTTCACGGTCTCCACAGCCGTGCTACAATGAACCCTGAGGAGAGATATATCGTTCAGTTCCCGCAGGACAACACAATCTGGTCCATCAACTCAGGTTACGGCGGAAACGTTCTTCTCGGCAAGAAGTGCTTCGCTCTCCGTATCGCTTCTTACCTCGGCCGCAAGGAAGGCTGGATGGCCGAGCATATGCTCATCCTCGGCATCGAAAATCCGCAGGGAGAGGTCAAGTATATCTGTGCGGCGTTCCCGTCCGCATGCGGCAAGACGAACCTCGCCATGCTCATCCCGCCCGAAGTTTACCGCGAGAAGGGCTATAAGGTCTGGTGCGTTGGCGATGATATCGCCTGGCTGCGTCCCGGCCCCGACGGCCGCCTGTGGGCTGTCAACCCCGAAAACGGCTTCTTCGGCGTGGCTCCCGGCACCAGCATGAAGTCCAACCCCAATGCTCTGCTGTCCACCAAGAAGAATGCCATCTTCACCAACGTCGTCCTCAAGCCCGACGGCACCGTGTG
>JAFXJK010000015.1 GCA_017532355.1 Oscillospiraceae bacterium
CTGGAGATTTTTGAAAACATTCTTTTTAGCTTCGGTAACACAAACGAGATACAGAATATTATAAATGAAGAACTTGTAATTTCACAAATCGGACAGGAGCAAACCTTGATTGATTTTTCCAAACTCGAAAGACGCGAACAGAGTGAAATAATAAACTTTATAAAAAGTCTACCGCTTTATGAGGAAGTAAAAGTAAATGGTAGAAGTTACATACTGGTACATGCAGGATTACCCGATTTTGATGGGTTGCCAATCGAGTATTATGAGGAAAGCGAACTTTTATTTGGTCCTCACGATTATAATGAAATTCATTATGAGGATACAACAATTATATGCGGACATCTTCCTACACGATTTATTGATGGTGCTACCCCTGATGTAATATACAGAGGTGCAGACACAATAAATGTTGATTGTGGATTGGGATTTGGTGGACAACTTGGAGTATTATGTTTAGACACGGACGAAGAAATTTATTTTTAGTGAATTGAGTTGACCAAGTTGGGAAAACAAAAATCACGTTGAGAGTGTTGCACTATTCACTTCGGAGGTGCTAAAATGAAAAATATTTTTATACTTGGAGACAGCTACTCTACTTACGGCGGATATATCCCCGATGGGTATCACGCGTATTATAGCGACGGAATGGAAATAATCCCCGTTGTAAGAGGGGTCGAGAAAACCTGGTGGAAGATGTTTGAAAAGGAGAATGATCTGAACATTGTCCTCAACGACAGCTTCTCGGGTTCAACCGTTTGCAATACGGTAAGAGAGTATCTTACGGTTGAAACGTCGTTTATCAGCAGAATCGATAAATACATAGCCGAAGGCTTCTTTGCTGAAAACAAAATCGACACAATGTTTATATTTGGCGGAACAAATGATTCCTGGATAGATGCTCCCGTCGGAAGCCTCAAATATTCGGATTGGACAGCGGATGACTTGAAATGTGTTCTGCCTGCATTTTGCTACCTGATTGACAGGGCAAAAGAAGTTGTTGAAGATATACTTGTTATCATAAACTCAGAGCTGAAGAGCGAAATAACAGAAGGCTTTATGGAAGCTTGCAAAAAAAACAATGTCAGATACTTAGGCCTTTGTGAAATCGACAAGGAAAACGGACATCCCACAGAGATGGGAATGAGGCAAATTGCAGACCAGGTTACGGAGTGTTATATATGAGCTGTTTGAAGCAAAAAACGCCTGATTATCTAATTCTTATAAATGAAGACAACCGGCTTCCTGAAAATTTCGTGGATACGGTTGAGCTTATTTCCGTCAGGAATTCTGAAGGAACGGAATACGTAATTGAGAAGAAGACGTATGAAGCGTTTATGCGTCTGCGCGAAGATATTCTCAAAAACGACGGACTTCAGGCTGAGCTCATTTCAGTTTACAGAACAGTCGCCCAGCAGGAAAAAACCTTTAACGGATACGTCGATAAGTTCGGCATAGAATATGCAAGAAAGTACGCCGCAATCCCAGGACATTCCGAGCATCATACGGGGTTTGCGATTGATGTCAGCTTTGTAGTGGAGGGAAGACTTCCTCGACTTATAAAAGAGCTCCTTGAGATGGATGATTTGTTCAAAATCGTCCATAAAAAGCTTGCGAAATATGGATTTATCTTAAGATATCCGAGCGGCAAGGAAGACATAACGAAAATCGGATATGAGCCGTGGCACTTTCGATATATAGATTCACTTGAGAACGCAGGAGAAATTGCAGAAGCAGATATCTGTTTTGAAGAATATTGGGAGAAGAAACTTAATGGATAAAAGCATTCATAAAGGTCTTTCGGGAAATCAGCTGAAGGTAATTGCGGCAATAGCAATGACTATCGACCATATAGGAGTAATGCTCTTTCCTGAAATTGAGCTTCTCCGTATAATCGGGCGGATTGCCCTGCCGATTTTTGCGTATATGATTGCCGAGGGGTGTGTGCATACAAAAAACAGACTGAAATATGCGTTAACTTTGTTTTCCGTTGCGCTCCTCTGTCAGGTTGTGTATTTTGTTGCGATGAGGTCGCTTGAGCAATGTATCCTTGTGACTTTTCTCATGTCCGTTTTGCTTATTTTTTCTTATGATATGGCAAGGGAAAAAAGGAGCTTTGTACATGTCGGAACATTTATTGTTGCGATTGTGGCTGTATTTGCGATATGTGAAGTGATTCCGATTTATATAAATGGTTTTTCGGTTAACTACGGCTTTTTCGGGGCGGTTCTTCCGCTTTTGATTTACACGGGAAGAACAAAAAATGAAAAACTTCTTCGCCTTGCTCTTGGACTTTTGTTCATAACTCTTGTTCTTAACGGTGTGCAAGGCTATTCAATGCTTGCAATTATTCCGCTTTATTTTTATAATAGTAAACGTGGAAAGCTGCGGATGAAATACTTTTTCTATATTTACTATCCGCTTCATCTCGGAGTGATTCATCTTATAAGTATGTTATAAAAATATATAAAGAGAGGGAAAAGAAATGGAAAGATTCAAAGAAAGAGATTTGCCGCTTCGATGCGTGCTTCGTATGCAGAAGAAAGATTCATCTGCCGATGAGTACATAAAAACCTGCCAGCCGCTCTGGGACAAGGCAGTAGAGGACGGCAAGCTCCGCAGCGGTACTGTTTTTACGTATGACGACCAGATTTTTGTGTATTTCGAGTGCCGCGAGGTCTTTGATATTTACGAATATCTCCCCGATATCGATAAGTATGTTTACCCCTGGCCGGGACAGGAGAAGCCGCGTCCGTTCATTCCCATGGTGAAGGTTTATCAGAGCTCGCCGATGGAAGAGGTGCGCGACTGGAAGCGCCCGAAGAAAGTCGTTCCGCGCCTTACAATCAGCCGCATGAACATCGACACGCTTCAGGAATATACCTTCTGGCATTATCTCTTGCAGGAGGAGCGCCCGGGCTACAACGGCAGATATCTCGCTATATGGGGTATTGAGGATTGGTGCGTTCTCTACAACGAAGACGAGGAAAAACCCATCGATATGGATTATTCCGGAAAGCTTGATACAAACAATGCGCCTGTGGACGACTGGACAGCGTATATGGTTCCGCATTTCTATAACTGGCCTGACGGCAAGCTCTATCAGAACGGAATCATCCTTGTCCATGCGGAGGAGAAATAGAAAATGGGCGAATTTAAGGATGTCAATGAGGCAAGGGAGTTTTTCTTTGATGATACTTTTGCAAGAAAGAGCGGAATCGTAATCGATGAGCTCACGGACAACGGTTGCGTATGCAGTATGGAAATCTGCGACGACCATAAAAACGCCGCAGGCGGAGTTATGGGCGGTGCGATATTCACGCTTGCCGATTTTGCTTTTGCTGTAGCATCGAACAATATGCATAAGGTAACCCTCGTCCAGAACGTCAGCATAAACTTTCTGTCAGGAACGCGTGGTACGCGCCTTATAGCAACGGCGACCTGCAAGAAGGACGGAAAGAATACCTGCGTGTATAACGTGGATGTTACCGATGACCTTGGGCGCGATGTTGCCCAGTATGTCGGAACGGGATATAAGCTTTAGAGGGATGACAGACGTATTATGAAAAAGGATAATTCAATTTTAAAAATAAAAGGAGTTTTCAACGAGGGCTCGGGGTTTAAGTATTTTCTCCTCTCCGTTCTCATTACGGGTATTTCCTACGGACTTTATAAGGGAATACTCGACAACTTCCTTGCGGAAGTCGTAAAGATGGGCGAGACGGACCGCGGCCTCACGGAGTTTTTCCGTGAGCTTCCCGGAATACTTCTCGTTTTTATTCTTGCGGCGTTCTATATGCTCTCGGCGGAGAGCCTTTTTAAGATAGGCGCGGTAATAATGCTCGTCGGTCTTGGTATGCATGCGATCCTTCCTCCGACAAGGGTGCTTACGATTCTTGCAATCTGTATGTATTCCGTCGGTGAGCATATCCAGATAGGAATGAAGAGCACGCTTTCGCTTAAATATGCAAAGCAGGGTTCAGGCGGTGCGGCACTTGGTGCACAGACTTCTGTCAATCAGATTGGTACTCTCGTAGGTTATCTTGTTGTCGTTGCTGCATTTTCATTTTTTACGGAAAATCAGCCCTATACCGAGTTCTTTATTCTCGCGGCAGGCCTTGCGCTCGTGAGCGTTATCTTTAACTTCAAGATTGACGGACGAAGCGAAACCGAAAAGGGAAAACGCTTCTATTTCCATAAGAAATACACGAAGTACTATATGCTCGAGATGTTCTACGGTGCAAGAAAACAGGTTTTCTTGACCTTCGGACCGTATGTTCTCATTCTCTTCTACGGTGCAAACGCGGCGATGATTAGCTTCCTCTTTGCAGTTTCTGCCGTTGTATGCTTTATCTTCTCTCCGATTATCGGAAAGATTATAGATAAGGTCGGCTACAAAACCGTTATGGTGGCAGACACGCTCATTCTCGTCATCGTATGCGCATTTTACGGCTTTGCGCACCGTGTTTTCCCGATGAACATAGCGTTTATAATATGCTGTGTAAACTATGTTCTCGATGCGGTTATTTCACTTGCTTCCATGGCGTCTAATATGTATGTAAAAGACCTTTCCGACAATGACGATGAGGTCAAGGCGACGATTTCAACGGGTGTATCTATAAACCACGTCATAACCATCTTCATCGCGCTCTTCGGCGGATGGATATGGGAAACGCTTGGAATCGAAGTTCTCTTTATCTGTTCTGCAGTCCTCGGCCTTCTCAACAGTGCTTACGCCGCATCAATCAAGACGAAGAAGCAAATCAAAGCGCGTGAGGCGAGCGGCGTATGAAGCTTTACTTCGCACCGCTCGAGGGGATAACAACTTATACGTTCCGAAATACGCATTTTGAGATGTTTGGCGGTGCAGACAGGTATTTTGCGCCGTTTATAAACCCGAGCGACAACGAAAAGGTAAGTAAGAAAGGGTTTCGCGACATTCTCCCCGAGAATAACGGGGAAACCCCCGTCACCGTACAGGTGCTCACCGCAAACGCAGAGTCGTTTCTTAAGTTTGAGGATAAGCTTTCGCATCTTCCCTATGACGAAATAAACATAAACATCGGCTGTCCTGCGTCAACGGTCGTCAGAAAGGGCAGAGGTTCAGGCTTTTTAAAAACTCCCGATGCTATGGACGAGTTTTTCTCCGGGATTTTTTCGAAAACTGCGATGAAAGTGTCCGTCAAGACAAGAATCGGTTATTCTTCGAAAGAAGAGTTTCCGCGCCTTATGGAGATATATAACAAGTACCCGTTAGCGAGTCTCACCGTCCATCCCAGAACGCGCGAACAAGCTTATAAGGGCGAGTGCGACATGGATGCGTTTTCGTTTGCATATAATGAAACGGGAAATGCCCTCTGCTACAACGGAGATATCCGCACAGCCGAGGATGTAGAAGGTATAGAGAAACGCTTTCCGAATCTCTCTGCCGTAATGCTTGGGCGAGGCGCGGTTGCAAACCCTGCAATTTTCCGCGAAATCCGAGGCGGAGAAAAGCTAAGGACGGAAGAACTCATAGCCTTTTCAAAGCTCCTCGCGGAGAGGTACATAAAAGTTCTCGGCTCGGAGGTATTCACGCTTCATAAGCTGAAAGAGGTGTGGATATACGCGATAAGAAACTTTCCCGAGGAGACAAAGCTTGCAAAGGAGATCAAAAAAGCAGCAACGCTTTCCGACTTTATGTCGGCAATAAGCAAACTTCCCAATTTGTAGGAGAAAATATGAAAACGATAGTAATTTACAAATCAAAGTACGGCTCGACAAAGCAGTATGCCGAGTGGATATCCGAGGAGCTCGGTTGCGAAGCGCGCGAAGCGAGGTCGGTAAAAGCTGATGAATTGACAGCGTATGATACGATAATTTACGGTGGCGGACTTTATGCCGAGGTCATAGCCGGAGTAATACTTATCACGAAGAACTATGAGAAGCTCAAAGATAAAAAGCTCATTGTTTTCACAACGGGTATAACTCCGCTTGACTGCCGTGAGTATTATGACAAGCTCGTGTTCGATAAGAACTTCAAGGGCGAGATAAGAGAAAAGGTAAAGGTTTACAACTACCTCGGAAAGATGATTTTGTCCGAGCTTACACTTCCGCACAGAACGGCGATAAAGGCGCTCAAGAAGCTTATGTCGGAAAAAGAGAACCCGACGGAGATGGAAAAGCTCCTCGTCACGCTCTGCGATGCCGATGGCGATTTCTCGGACAAAAACGCGATAAGCGGGCTTATAGAATACGCAAAAGAAGGAATATAGAAGATGCTTGATGCTATACTTTTCGATCTTGACGGAACGCTGCTCCCGATGGATAATGACGAATTTATCGAAGGCTATCTCAAGCTCATCGCAAAAACTGCGATGCAGTGGGGATACACCTCTCCCGAGGAGACAGTTGCGGCTCTCTGGGAGGGCGTTACTGCAATGGTGAAGAACAACGGAGAAATGTCAAACTTTGACGCGTTTTGGAAACGCTTTGAGGATTTCCTCGGACGCGACTGCTCAGAGGATATACCGAAGTTTGACAAGTTTTATGAAAACGAATTTATGCAGCTTAAAGAGCTTTCTTTTCCGACTCCGCTTGCGAAGGTCGCAGTTGACGAGGCGAGAAAGCGCGCAAAGTACGTTATCCTTGCCTCCAACCCCGTTTTTCCATTGGTAGCGACGGAAATGAGAATGGGATGGACAGGGCTTAACCCGTCCGATTTTGACTGGGTGACGAATTATTCAAATTCGACCTCCTGCAAGCCGAATCCAAGGTATTACAAAGATATTCTGAAACGGTTTTCGATTGACCCGACAAAGTGCGTTATGATAGGAAATGACGTCCGTGAGGATTACCTCGCGTCGCGTGAGGCAGGGGTGTCTTCCGCGTTTATCGTAAATGACTACATAATCAACAGAAAAGCCGACGAGGTAGGTTGCAAAAACGGCACATATCGTGATATGATTGACTATATAAAGAGCTTATGAAAAAAACAGACTGACAGGTCTGTTTTTTTAGCTTTGTAAATATTAAATTTTTGTGAAAGATATTGAAAAAAAACGGACTTTCTGTTTATAATTACAGTGTATGAATAGAAAGATGAAAAAAGAAAGAAGAAAGGAAAAAGAAAATGACAATTTTCAATGCATTGACACTCATCGGCGGACTCTGTCTGTTCCTTTTCGGAATGGACCTTATGGGTCAGGCGCTCGAGAGAAGTGCAGGAAACAGTCTGAGGACTGTTCTCGGAAGACTCACGAAGAACAAGCTTGCGGGTCTTTTTACGGGTCTTTGTGTAACGGCAGTTATACAGAGCTCATCAGCAACAACCGTTATGGTTGTAGGTTTTGTAAACTCGGCACTTATGACGCTCAAGCAGGCAATCGGCGTCATTATGGGTGCGAATATCGGCACCACCGTTACAGCGTGGATACTTTCGCTTGGAGGAATACAGAGCGATAACCTTATTTTATCGCTTTTAAAGCCCTCATCCTTTACCCCTGTTCTCGCGCTTGTCGGAATTATCTTCTATATGTTCTTAAAGGACAAGAAGAAAAAGGACATAGGCATAATTTTCCTCGGCTTTGCAACCCTTATGTTCGGTATGGAAACGATGTCTGGAGCTGTCAAAGGGCTTCGCGATGTTCCTGCGTTTACAGAGATGTTTATTATGTTCAAGAACCCGATTCTCGGTGTGCTTGCAGGCGCGATTCTTACGGCTATCCTTCAGTCAAGCTCGGCGTCCGTCGGTATCCTTCAGGCTCTTGCCGTAACAGGGCAGGTGAGCTACGGCGCGGCTATACCGATTATTATGGGACAGAACATAGGTACATGTATAACGGCGATTTTATCGTCCTTTGGCACGAACAGAAATGCAAAGCGCGCAGCGCTTGTCCATCTTTCGTTCAATGTACTGGGAACGGTGATTTGCCTTGCGGTGTTTTCTGTTGCAAAAGCGTTCTTTGTGATTCCGCTGTTTGACCAAAGCGCATCGCTTGCTGGCATTGCAATTGCGCACTCCGTGTTTAATGTTGCATGCACGGCAATTCTCTTCCCGATGTCGGGACTCTTGGAAAAAATCGCAATTAAGCTCATTCCTGATGCAAAAAGCGAGGAGAAGGACGTCAAGATTGACGAGCGCCTTCTTAAGACTCCGCCTGTTGCGCTTGAGCAGTGCCACATCCTTGCAATAGAGATGTTTGACTGCGCGGTAGAGGCTTTGCGCGGAGGCATCTTGGCATTTAACTCATATTCAAAAGAGCTTGCGGAGAAAATTTGCGAAAATGAAGAAAAGACTGACCGTTATGAGGATATCATAGGAACATTCCTTGTGAAGCTCAGCTCGTATGACCTATCGAGAAAGGACAGCGCCGAGGCGGCGAAGCTTCTCAAACTCATAGGTGATTTTGAGCGAATTTCAGACCACGGCGTAAACCTTCTCAAATCTGCGGAAGAGCTTCGGGAGAAGAAAATCGTTTTGACCGAGGAAGCGCTCCGTGAGCTTGATATCATCTTCCGTGCATCAGAGGAGATCCTTTCAACGACTCGCCGTGCGTTTGTTGAAAACAACATCGATGCGGCGTACAGCGTTGAACCGATTGAGCAGGTAATTGACAACCTCAAAGAGACGCTCCGAGCAAGACATATTCTCAGACTTCAGCAGGGCGAATGCTCAATTGAAGCAGGCTTTGTCTGGTCAGATATTCTTACGAATATCGGAAGATGCTCCGACCATTGCTCAAATATTGCAGGCTGCGTAATAGATATGCAGAAAGAAAACTTCAATCTTCACGCATCGCTTCGAGATTTTCGCGATAACGATGCTTCGTTTAAGAAAAAGTACGTAGAATACAGCACAAAGTACAGCATTAGTTAAAATTTTCTCCTTTGCATAATATTCGGTAAAACAGGAAGACTATGTTTTAACGATATTTGCAAAGGAGATTTGTTATGAGAGCTTATGCAATGCTCAAAATCGGGCAGACAGGCTGGATTGAAAAGGAAAGACCAAAGTGTGGGCCGCTTGATGCAATCTGCCGTCCGATTGCGCTCGCTCCGTGTACATCGGATATTCATACTGTATGGGAAGGTGCGCTTGGCGAACGTGAAAACATGGTGCTCGGACACGAGGCTGTCGGCGAGGTTGTAGAGGTCGGAAATCTCGTGCGCGATTTTAAGCCGGGTGACCGTGTGCTCATCACCGCAATCACGCCCGACTGGGGAAAGCGTGAGGCGCAGGACGGATTTGCCATGCATTCCGGTGGAATGCTCTCCGGCTGGAAGTTCTCAAACTTCAAGGACGGCGTATTTTCAGAGTTTTTCCATATAAATGAGGCGGATGCAAACCTTGCACATCTCCCTGACGGAATGGACCTCAAGGCGGCGTGTATGATAAGTGATATGGTGCCGACGGGTGTTCACGGCGCCGAGCTTTGCGACATATCCTACGGCGATAATGTTGCAGTTATCGGCATCGGTCCTGTCGGGCTTATGTCCGTTGCTGCAGCTGCGATACGTGGCGCTGCTAATATCTATGCCGTAGGTTCGAGAAAGAACTGCGTTGATCTGGCGCTTGAGTATGGAGCGACAAAGGTAATAAACTACCGCGACGGAAATATCGCGGATAGCATCTTGAATCTCACAGGCGGCGAGGGTGTAGATAAGGTTATAATCGCAGGCGGAACAAATGAGACCTTCACAGATGCGGTGCGCATGCTGAAGGCAGGCGGAATAATTGGAAACGTAAACTATCTCGGTGAGGGCGAGAGTATCGGAATTCCGCGCGTTGAATGGGGCTGCGGAATGGGACACAAAACCATACGCGGCGGATTGATGCCGGGCGGCCGCGTGCGAGCCGAGCGCCTTGCTCGCCTTATCACAGCGGGAAGACTTCACCCTGAGAAGCTTGTAACACACGTCTTCCACGGCTTTGAGAATGTAGAAAAGGCCCTTATGCTTATGAAAGACAAGCCACAGGACCTTATAAAACCGATTGTTCTCATAGATTAGAAAAAACCGCTCTTGACTATTGTCAAGAGCGGTTTTCTACTTTAAGTAGGTTGATAAAAGTCACTGATGAAGATATAATCTCCTTATGGAGGTGTTATGAATGAATCAGCATATCACGGGTGCTGTAATTAAGAACCTGCGCGAGAAGAATAATCTGACGCAAAGCTCTCTTGCGGAAAAACTGGGCGTTTCCGACAAAACGGTTTCAAAATGGGAAACGGGAAGGGGATACCCCGATATTTCGCTTCTTGAGCCGATTGCGGATGTTTTCGGAGTTTCCGCCTGCGAGCTTCTTTCGGGAAACGCCATAAACAATGTAAACATATCGGCAAATATGCTTCGCTCAAAGTTCTATATCTGCCCCGTTTGCGGAAACATAATTCACTCAATGGGAGAGGCAGTTATATACTGTCACGGTGTTGCACTCATACCGCAACAGGCGGAAGAGAGTGATGAGGAGCATAAAGTCTTTATCGGTCGCGTTGAGGATGATTACTTCGTGCGCATTGAGCACGATATGACGAAATCCCACTACATCTCATTTGTTGCGGCTCTCTATTCGGACAGGGTGCAGATGGTAAAGCTATACCCCGAGGGCGAGGCAGAGGCGCGGTTTGAAATGAGAGGAGCAAAAAAGATTCTGTACTATTGCAACAGGGACGGGCTCTTTTCGGTCAATGTCATAAAAGGGATTGACGACAGGGAGCTCTCGTATGACGATTCCGATGAGCGAAGAGAGCTTGAAGCGACGGCGAAAAAAATATTCGGGTAAAAACAGGAAAGAACCTCTGTTCAGCTTGAACAGAGGTTCTTTCGCTTGGAAGGTTACGGAATAAGATAAACGTCTGTGTTATTTCTTTCTGCGCCCATAGCAGTGAGAACTCTTTCCTTTACGGTATCGTTCTTTACGTAGAAATCAATGTTGCTTGTGTTCGGGTTGTTTGATTCACCGTTACAGAACCACATTGAGTTTCTGCCGTTGAGCGTTGAGGGTACGAATGTTACATCGTCGCCGTAGAGGTAAACTTCTCTGAGGTTCGGGCAACCGCGGAATGCATAGCCCTGGATTGCTGTATTGCCTTCAAAGATTACCTTTTCAATCTTTGAAGCACCGAAAGCTGTCTCACCGATTGTTTCAACCGATGCAGGGATGATGATTTCCTTAATGTGTGACTTCTGGAAAGCATTATCAGCAATTTCCTTGACAGTAGAGGGGATTATAACCTCTTCAAGAGCCGTTGTTGTCCTGAATGCACGGCTGTCAATCTGCTCGAGACCTTCGTTGAGGACAACCTTTTTGATTGTCGTGTTGGAATCAAAAGCGCGTCCGAGAGTCTCGACGTCGGAGGAAAGTGTAACTTCCTCGATGGTGTTGTTATAGGAGAAAGAATAGTTTCCGAGAGTTGTTACGCCTGCGGGAACGGTGTAAGTTGTAGCATTTACGTTCTGTGTATCGTAGAGGGTAACCTCACCGTCAAGGTCCTCAAAGAGGACAGTACCGTCGCTTAAAGTGTTGTACTCACCACCGATTGTGTGAGTGAATGTACCGATAGTTATGTAGTTGCCTGTTTCTACGTTGTGTGAGTTGCCGTTTGCATCGCTCGGCTCTTCTGTCTCGTAGAGGCGGAGTTCAACTGTGATGGTTGTACCGTTGTTTACATCGTTGAGATTGATGATACCGCACTGGAAGCCCTTGCCGTCGTTGCCGTAGGTGCAGATTTCCTCGTAGTTTACGGAGATTCCACCCATTCCGTCACCAAGCAAGCGAATGACATCGTTTGCGGGGATGTTAGTATCGGATGTCAAAGCAACCCAGTTGCCGTTATTCCAACCGTCGCAGAATGCGCTGTAATAGCCTGCGAGCGCAAGGCTGTCTGCAGGGACGTCTTTGTCAGCGGAAACTGCAAAGTCAGCATGCCAATATCTGTAAGGAGAGTTTTCTACAGTTGCCAAGGACTCGGTCGGCTCAAACTTGAAGCCACAGTCGAGAGTCTTGGATTCTCCTGTACCGTTCGGGAAGGTGGTTGATACGCTGACGTTAAGTTTACTTCCCGTAAGGGCTGAGACCATTGCAGACGGAGTTTCCTGCGCAGGGTATCTTGCGTCGGCGTCATAGGTCGGGCCGAAGCTGTCGCTTTCTGCCTGTTCCTGTGTTGCGATGAGCTGAACAGTGAAGTCAGAGCCGATAGAGAGGTTTTCGTACTCGTTGCCTGCGCTCTCCTGCATCTTGAATGCGATTGTCAATGTGCTTGTTTCGTCGGGCTGAAGGAGTGAACCGGTAACTGTATTTACGATAGCATTTGTGTTTGTGCTGTTGAGAACCTCGGAGAGTGTTCCGAGCTTTACAAGCGGAGCTGACGGGGTGTTGATTGCTGCGCGGTCAAGTTTTTCTGCCGGAGCAACGTAGTAAACGTCGATAACGTCAGCGAGCTTTGAAACAACGCCGTTTGCAAGAATGTGAAGCTCATACTTGAGAGCGAGGTTACCTTCGTTCACAATCTTGATGTGGCGAGCCTGAACGTATCCCGGCTCCCAAAGCTGGTAATCGAAGATTGCGCCGGTTGCCGCATTTGACCATACTGTGCTGCTGTCGATGTTTGCGCCGCCTTCAGCCCAGTACATTCCGACCTCAAGGTCACCTGATTTGATGATATTGCCTGTCGAGCTTACGTTGTCCGTAAACCATGCGAATGTTGCGCCCATAAGCATTGTAAAGCAGAGAAGAAGTGATACAATGCTTGAGAACAGCGCGCGTTTAGTGTGTTTGCTGTTTGTCATTGCTTTAGAGTCTCCTTTAATTTATTTTTTGGTTTCAACGCCAATCAAAAGACACAACTTCTGTTATGCCTTTTGATTGCCGCCCAAGCCCCGAAGGGCTTGGGAAAGGCAGGGAAAGCTTATTAGTTTACATTAAGATTTGATGTGTTGATTGCACCTGATGATGTGCACTTTGTAACAAGAAGCTCTGTCTGTGTCTTAGCTGCATCTGTAAGAGTTACATCAACATCGCTTACAGTCCAGTTTGTTGTTCCGCGGTTCCAGAAGAGACCCCACTTTGCCTGAGCTGCAGCAACACCTGAAACTGTGGAATCAACCTTTGCTGTACAATCCTTGACAGTAATCGGAGTGCTGTTTGAGCGAACGAGGTAGAAGCTGTCACCGATGTTTGCATCGGTAAGAGTTGCGTCAAAGCGGCAGTTCTTAACAGTTACGCTGTTACCGCCCTGAACATTGATGCGTGAATTGTTGAAATCACAATCATCAATTACAAGACCTGTACCGAAGTTACCTACAACCTGTATTCCTGCATTTTCAAATGTGCAGCTATCAATAGAAAATTCGCCGTTCGGTACTCCTGAAACAGAACCAATACCATACTCACCGTCACCGATAATGGTGCAATCTTTCAACGTAAGTCCCTTTACATTTTCTACAATAATGCTGTGGTTAGCGGGTTGAGCGTGGTCAAAAGTAACGCCTTCAAATGTAACTTTGCCGTCCCATGCTGCAACGTTAAACGTGCCTCTTTCATACAAGCCAAGTGTTGTTGTGCCGGCAAAGACAACGTCTGCGCCGTCTGCTGCCTTGAAGACGATATCGCCCTTTGCTTCGCCCTGAGCATCTACAGTAAACTCAATGTTATTGTTATAACGTCCTTCGCTGAGAACGAAGACATTATTCGGTCCCTCAGCTGCCTGGATTGCTGCGTTGAGAGTATCGGGAGTAACAGTGTTTGTAATACCGTCAACTGTTACGGTTGACTTAGCTGAAGATGTGTCGAGAGTTCCGTCATTAATGCGGTAAATGCCCTGTGCTTTAAGACCGCCGTCAACTGTGATGTTCTTTACATCAACCTTAACGCTGTCCATATAAGTATCATCGATTTCGATGAGTGCTTTATTAAGAACAGATGTATCACTCATAAGGAATGTAGAGTCGCTGATGCTTACGGAAATATCCTTTGAACCGCCTTCATTGTAAATCTTGATTGCGCGGTTACCGTACTTGAATGTAGAATTCTTGACGGTGATATTCTTTCCGTCGTAGATGAAGAGGTTGTAATTTCCTGCAGGAAGCTCTTCAAATGTACATCCGTCAAATGTAGAGTCGCCGTAAGTTGTTACACCGTTAGCAATTGTACAGTTGATGTATGTTGTTTTTTCACCATCGCTGTACTGCATTCCCTTATACCAGCCGTCGCGGTCGTTATCAAGGGTCAGATTCTTAAATGTATTTCCTGTGCCTGAAATTCCGTATGTTCCGAAATCAATCGCTGCTCCTTTGGTTGTACCAACAAAGGTTACGCCGGTTGCCCCGAGTGATTCTGTAAGCGTAATAGTTCCGTTGAGGCCGATAAGCTTCTCACCGCTTGCTATTGCAGCTTTAAGAGATGCAGCGTCATTTACAACAACATCTGCATAAGTAGCGTCTTCGTCATAATCCGGGCCGAAGGAGTCCTCCTCAGCGTCCTTCTGAGTTGCGATGACCTGAACGTCAATCTTGACATCCTTGTTCTCGTACTCGTTGCCTGCTTCTTCCTTCATGTGGATAGCAAGTGCGAAGTAGTCTGTTTCAAATGTCTTTGTCGCATCGTATGCGATTTCGTCGAGAACGCCGCCCTGAGCCGCTACAACCTGACCTGTGGGAAGGTCGCCTGTCTGACCGTTTGTCTTGACGTCATTCCAGTCTGCGTATATATCAGCACTTGTTGCGCCGTCGATGATAGCGTACTCAAGAGCACCTGCAAGACCGTTGTCAACAATGTTGAGAACGATGTTGTACTTAAGTGCAAGGTTTCCGCTGTTCTGAACACCGAGGTAAACGATTTCAGTTTTGCCCGGTTCCCAGCGAACACCGTTGCCCGTAGCTTCTGAGAAGATGTCGCCGTTTGTGCCGTCGGAAATAACGTCGTAAACGCCGTCATAATTGCCGCTTGCATCCGGCTTATCCATAACAAGGTCAACCTCAAGGTCACCTGCAAGGATACGGTTGCCTGTTGAGCTTACGTTGTCCGTAAACCATGCGAAGGTTGCGCCCATGAGCATTGTGAAGCAGAGAAGAAGTGATACAATGCTCGACAAAAGCGCGCGTTTAGTGTGTTTGCTGTTTGTCATTGCTTTAGAGTCTCCTTTAATTTATTTTTGGTTTTAACGCCAATCAAAAGGCACAACTTCTGTTATGCCCTTTGATTGCCGCCTGACTCTCCGAAGAGAGTCAGGAAGCTTTGGAAAAGTTAGTTGATTGAAGCGGATGTGTCGCCTGTTACTGTGGTTGCGCCCGTGTTGCGACCAATCCATGCTGTTGCGGTCATGCCGGATGCGACGCCTGTGCTGTTTGTCTGAGTACAGCTGTTACCGCTTGCAGTGATGTTGGTGAGGTTAAGAGTCGGCATATTTGTGGTACCGATGAGCTCACCGATGCGGTAGCTACCTACTTTTGTGGAAACTAAAGTGTTTCCTGTAACGGTTACATCGCTTACGTTAGCGACTTCACTGCCCTGACCGACAGACAGCATAGCTATCAATGAGCCAACGTTGCCACCACCTGTGATTTCACAGTCAATTACGGAGCAGTCTTCAATTGTCACATTGCTTGAGCAGAAGCCGACAAGAGCAGCTGCATCGTTAGCACCGACAATAGTTGCCTCTCTGAGATGGCAATTTGAAAGTGTGACAGATGCACAGTTGTCTGCGTATGCTGCAAAGGCACCAACATAGTCTCCTGAACTGTTGATGTTGGAGTCTACAAGAGTGAGGTCGTTGATCTCAATGCTTGTGTTTCCGAAGAATGCCTTGCCAATAAGCGGAGCGTCAAGACCTTTGATTGAGTGACCGTTACCGTTGATTACAATATTGAGTACGTTGCCGCTGTATGCTTCAAGATTGAGCGGAGTCCAGGTTTCGCCTGCAGCAAGCTCAATATCATCTGAAAGGTTTACAATCAACTCGTCATTTGAAACCGTCGGAGTCATAGCAGCCTGGAGCTGAGCAGCTGTGCTTACAGTGAAGGTCGGTGCCTGCGGCTGGCTTCCGCCTGCCGGATATGTAGCTTCTGCATCGTAGGTATCGTCAAAGCTGTCTTCCTCGTGCATCTGCTGGCCTGCTGTAACGGTAATGCCGATGCCTTCGAGAACTTCGTTCTCATATTCGTTTCCGGCAGCAGTGTCCATAACACCCTGAATGTAGAGTGCTTCACTGCAATCGTCTGTCTCGTCAAGACGGCCTTCGAATGTTGCAAGATCTACAGCTGTGCCGTTTGCATCAACAACGGAGAAGGAAATAACCTCGAGAAGCTTTGCGCTTCCGTCAATTCCGTTGAGAGCGATGCGGTACTTAAGCGCGAGATTGCCTGCGTTCTTGATTTTGAATGCCTGTGTGCGGAATGTAACGCCCGGCTCCCAGAGAATGTTGCTGTCGCCATTCTTGTTCTGGAACTTGAGGTTGTCGCCTGCAAGAGAAATAGTAGTGTCTGCAGCATCTACGATGTCAACCTCAAGGTCGCCTGCCTGGATTACGTTACCTGTTGAGCTTACGTTGTCCGTAAACCACGCGAATGTTGCGCCCATGAGCATCGTGAAGCAGAGAAGAAGAGATACAATGCTCGAAAACAGCGCTTTCTTAGTGTGTTTGCTGTTTGTCATTGTTAAATGACCTCCTTTATTTATTTAACTGCGCCGTATAGGGGAGCAGTTGCTTACTGTGAAATTTTGCCGATAAGCAGATATCTTACGTCGCTGTAATCATCTGTGCAGGTTGACAGCGTTATAAATCTGTCTTCCTCCGAAAAAACATATCCTGACCTGAAGGTGCTCTTTGCGATAAAGCTATTTACCGTCTCCTCGGGATTTTTAAAAGAAACAAGATTCTCATAAAATTCTGCCGTGCTTTTTTCTTCAAAACCTGCGATTAAGGAAAGCGTGTATGCTTTATCCGGAGTTATGAGCAGCAGCTCGGGGTGAGCATCAAAGTATTTTTCCTCTTTGTATCGTATGAGACTTCCGAACATCTCCGAATTGTTCATATTGTGGCCGTAGATTACGGTGTTTTTATCGGCAAAGTCGGGGGAGTTGCGGAAGTCCGCAAAGAGAGAGCCTGAGTGGCTGTGCTTCCCGTCGATTCCGCGGCGAAGATATTTTTCGTTGTCTTCAGCCTGAACGACGGCGTAGTTTATGGGGGTATCCTCACAGTACAGCCAGCCTATGACATCGCGGTTTTCATTGAGAAGCGCGTCAAAGTCAACTGAGATTTTCTCGCCCTCAGTTTCTGCCTTTTCCACAACCGTGTCCGCAAGTGCGCGGTTTTCAAATTTGCCCTTGTTGTACTTATACAGCTCTATTGAAGAAAAGCCAACGAGGAGAAGCAGAAAAACGATAAGGATAATCCTGAAAGTCAGAACAAATGCTTTTTTCATCGTTTATTCTCCATCGCCTGACGGAGCAGAACTGCCGCTATCCGAGCCACCGGAAGACGCAGAGGAGCTGCTTCCCGAGTCGCCTGACGGAGCAGAACTGCCGCCGTCTGACGAAGATGAGCTTTCGCTGCCGCTACCTGAGCTTGAGGGAGGCGGAGCGATGTCCACGCTGCCCGTATTATCTGACGGAGCAGAGTCACTTCCGCTGTCTGTCGGGCTATCCGACGGAGCAGAGTCACTTCCGCTGTCTGTCGGGTTATCTGACGGAGCAGAGTCACTTCCACTGTCTGTCGGGCTATCCGACGGAGCAGAGTCACTTCCGCTGTCTGTCGGGTTATCCGACGGAGCAGAGTCACTTCCGCTGTCTGTCGGGTTATCTGACGGAGTAGGGTCACTTCCGCTGTCTGTCGGGTTATCCGACGGAGCAGAGTCACTTCCACTGTCTGTCGGGCTATCTGACGGGGTGGAGTAGCCACCGTTGTCTGCTACGCTATCCGACGGGGTGAACGTATCTTCGGTTTTGTTTGAATCGCCGAAAATATCAAAAATATCTGAAAAAGAAGAAGAGATATCCGTAATTATATCCGAGGTCTCGTCTTTGGGAGCGTCATTGCTGCCCTCGGAAGAGGGTTCTCCGCTTTCGGAGTCCGGGGAGCCTTCCGGCACCGAATCTTCAGCGAGTTCCTCATCGATGGGTTCTTCCGGAGTAACCGAGTGGAAGATAGAGTTGCCTCTGAGCGTCGGAACTCCAAAGTTTTCGGGAGAGCCCCAATGCGGAGTGAAAGTGATTTCGCATCCCGTTGCCGCTGTAATGTTAACGTTGATATCAGAACTGAAATTGTCTGTGTAATGTACAGCCGGGGATTCGCCCTGAGCATAAATTGTGATAATGCAGTATCCCGAAGCACCGGGAGTACCACTCGGAGAGATAGTAAAGGAATGTGTGTCGCTTCCGTTTTCTGCCTGTGTGCAAAGATAACGTCCTGAGACGGGAACACCGTTGTTTTCAACGTAGATTCTCCACGTTGCGGATTTGAGTTCTGCTGAATATTCGGTAGTGCTGCTAAAAAGGGCAAACGCCGTAGACAGCATAACCGCTATACAAGCAAAAATCGTGAGAAAAGAGAGTGTGATTTTTGTTTTAAAAGCAAAGTCTGACATTTTCTTGTCAGTTTCTCCGCGCTCTCTTCCAAAAAGCTTATACATTCGGTTACACCTCCTTTATTGCATGGGGTTGAGTTTTACGATTGAATTGACCGATATAAATCAGTCTATTGAAACCTGCTCGCCGTCTTCATTGAAGAAGATTGTTCCCGTGAAGCCGTAGCGGACAGGGGGATACTCTGTATCGTTTGTGATTTCGTTCGTGCCGTTGAAAATGTCAAAATTGAGGCGCGCCGCTGCTGCCGCAGTTTCTTCCGCGTCGCCGCCAAAGTCTTCTGAAGTGTAGTTGTGAACCCAGATGGCGCGGTTGTCGCCGTTAATCGTGCTGTCCTTGATTGTAACGTTGTTCATATCAGGACCGCTGTTGAATACGCGGAGCGCACAGTAGGGAGCTGTGATTTCCGAGTTCTTGATATCAAGGGTGACTTCACCCCAGTTGTTGAGGTGAATGCAGAAATTCATTGTCGTGCCGCCGAGGTTTTCAATCTTTGCGTTTTCAATATTGAGGACGCCGCCTGCCGTAACATCGAAGATTGTTGACATCTTGTGCCATCCCATATCGGCGTCAGAGCTCATAAGAACAGTGCCGTTTGAAAGTGTGAGGTCGCCCTTGATGAGGAAGACTTCCTGATTTTCGTCTTTGTCGGCAGTAGCTTCGATAGTGTGTCCGCCAAGGTCAAGCTCTACATCTGTTCCTGCCGGGACAAAGAGAGACGTATTCGCGTCTATCTCAAGGTCGTTTGCGAGCGAGATTGTGCCGTCGTTCATAAGTGCCTCGGCGAGCTCGTCCTGTGTGCTGACAACGGTGGGGAGAATAATGTCTTTATCGTATTCGGAGCCGAAACTGTCTTCTTCTGCCGCAACCTGATTTGCACTTACGCAAAGGTCGATAGTAATGCTTTTGTTTTCGTATATCGGGCTTGCATCTTCCTTCATGTGAATCGCGATGGCATAGAAGTCAGTCTCGTCTGTCGCAGTTTCGTCGTATGCGATTTCTTCGAGAATGCCGTCCGCAGTGACAAAGAGCTTACCCTCTGAAACTTCGCCCGTCTTGACGTCGGAGCGTGCTAAAAGCTCATCCCAGTCGGTTACTGCGATTTCGCCGTGCTCTGCATCGTCACCGGAGATTATTGCATATTCGAGCGAGCCGACAAGCCCCTCGTCCTTGGTATTGAGAAGGAGACTGTAGCCAAGAGCAAGGTTTCCCGTGTTTCTTACACCGAGGTAAACGATTTCGGTTTTGCCCGGCTCCCAACGAACGCCGTTTCCTGCGGCTTCGGAGAAAATGTCTCCCGTGCCGCCTGCTATGGAAACGTACTTGCCCTCAGCTTCCTTGTACATAACGAGGTCAATCTCGAGGTTGCCTGCAAGAATTCTGTTTCCTGTTGAGCTTACGGTGTCCGTAAACCACGCAAAGGTTGCGCCCATGAGCATTGTAAAGCATAGAATGAGTGCGATAATGCTCGATATAAGAGCTTTTTTAGTTGCGCTTGATTTGCTCATGTTCGTCTTACTCCTTTCGTGAATTTAAAGTCCGTGCCTGTCTCCAAAGTAAATGATGATTTAATCAGATTTCCGAAAACAATCCTCCCGTCACGCTATGCGTGCCACCCTCCTTTACACAAGGAGGGCTTAATTGTGCGGGGTTCAAGGCTCCCTTGTGCAAAGGGAGCTGTCACGAAGTGACTGAGGGATTGTAAAATTTGAATTAAGCATATATATAAACAGCCCATTGCTGTATATACCTTTTCGGCAATCAAAAGACACAACCTATTACTTCTTCACTATTACTTATTACTTCAAGTTGTGCCCTTTGATTGCCGCCCAACCCCGGAATGGGGTTGGGGACAAAAGTTAATTTAATTATTCTGCCATAAGACGGAATGTAGATGTTGCTGCATCCCAGTATGTCTTATATCCTGAGTTCTGGCAGACAAGCTTTGCTTCGTCGCCTGCAACGTATGTGTAATCTGCTGCCGGCTTGAAATTGAAGGTTGCAATGTGAGCTTCTTCAACTGTGAACTTAAATCCGTTCCACTCAGAAGCAAGGTATGCTGTCTTGTGGTTTGTGCCGAGATTGTAGCGGATTGTGCCTGTGATATCTGCCTTGCCGACTGTGAGACCGAGACCGCCTGCATAGCTGAAGTCGTCAGAAATTTCGCCGCCGGTGATTGTTGCTGTGTTGTTGTTGAGGAAGAAAGCATAGCTTTCACCGTCTGTTGTGTTGTTGTAAACCTTACCGCCTGTCATTGTGAGGGAAGCGTGGTCGCTGAATCGGATAGCACCGCCGAGCTGAGCGTCACTGTTGTCGTGCATTTCAAAGTCGCCTGCGATTGTGTAAGGAGCGTATGTACCTGACCAGATAGCGCCACCTGCAGTTCCTGCAGTGTTGTATGCCATTTCACCGCCGTTGAATGTGCAGTTTTCTCTGGTGTAACCGTAGATAGCACCGCCGGTAGTAGCTGCTGTGTTGTGGTTCATCTCACCGCCGTTCATGATAAGGGTCTTGCCCGTTGTCATACGGATAGCACCACCGATATCTGCGTGGTTGTTGTTAATTTTACCGCTGTTGATGATAAGCGTTCCTGCATTCCATACAGCACCGCCGCCGGCTGCACGGTTGTTTGTGATTTCAGCACCGTCGATGATGAGGGTACCTGAGTTATTTACTGCACTTGCACCGTCATTGTTCATGATAACTACGTCAGAACCGAGAGTTACTGTTGAGCCTGCGGGAACAACAACCAAAGAACCTGTTGCGGTTGCGCCTGTGTTTGTCAGAACATTTGAGCTACGGAGAGAGAGGGTTGAGCCACTGTTCCAGATAGCACCACCGTCGAGGACGATGTCGTTGAGAGTGAGGTCTGCACCGTTTGTAACGTTGAACATAACGCCCGTGTAGTCGTCTGCACGCTCAAGCACGCTTCCGTTACCGTTGATTGTAAGGTCAGATGAGATGTTAATGGGTGCATCAATTCCGACGTCTTCGGTGAGGGTGACGCTTGTTGCCCCGCTTGCTATAGCCATTTCAAGGTCAGCAACAGAGGAAACAGGGAAGGATTCAACCTCTGCGTCAATATCGTAGTCCGGACCGAAGCTGTCAACTTCTGCGTTTTTCTGAGTTGCGTTAAGAACGAGGTCGATTACGATGCTGTCATTCTCGTATTCGTTGCCTGCTTCTTCCTTCATGTGTACCGCAAGAGCGAAGAAGTCAGTTTCAAACTCTTCGTTTGAAAGAGCGATTTCGTCGAGAACACCGTTCTGTGCCGCCGGGGTGAGGCCTGCAGCGATGTCGCCTGTCTGCGCGTCTGCACGGTTCTTGAGAGCTTCCCAATCCGTTTCCGTGATTTCTCCTGCCTTGACACCGTCGAGGATAGCGTATTCAAGTGAGCCAACAAGGCCGTTGTCGATGATGTTGAGAAGAACGTCATACTTGAGAGCAAGGTTACCGTTGTTTCTTACGCCGAGGTAAACAATCTGTGTTTTGCCCGGCTCCCAAACGCCGTCGCCTGCCTCAGAGAAGATGTCGCCGTCATCGCCGCCGATTGAAACATATCCGTCAGAGGTAGTGCCGTCGTTTTTGTACATAACGAGGTCAACCTCAAGGTTGCCTGCCTGGATTCTGTTGCCTGTTGAGCTTACGTTGTCCGTAAACCATGCGAAGGTTGCGCCCATAAGCATCGTGAAGCAGAGAAGAAGTGCGACAATGCTGCTCCAAAGGGCTTTTTTTGTTGCCGTTGAGTTAGCCATTGTGATTTGATCTCCTTTTTTATTATTTTAAAACCTAAAAGGTCTTAATTTACTTACCATTCCCAAGTGTTTGCGTCCATCTTTACATTGACGATTGAACCTGTGCTTTCTGTTTCAGAGTAAGCACCATTGTTTGTTGTAACGTTGTAGTAATAGAACTTGTAGGGAGAAGCTATACCTTGCGTAGAAATTTTCATTGAGTTATTGAGGAGAGTTATGTTTTCTACGTACATAAACGCACCGCGGGCATCATACTTACCGTTTATGTAGAACGGTGTAGATCCGTCCTTGATTATGAGGTCATAGCATTTTACTTTGGACATGCGGATTGCCTGAACTGCGGCATTGTCCTGTGTGTATAATTTGCCGGCGCTGTTGAGGTTGTTTGCAGATGAGTCAAGGTACATATTTCTGATTGTTACCCGAATGTGGTCATCGAGTGTAACCGCACCATTGCAGTTGAAGAGATGCTTGTTGCTGTTTGAACCTTTGACTTTAATGAGTTTTACATCTTCAGCATTACCGATGCCTGCGATTTCCATGTTCGAATAAATGCCAAGTGCTGTATCACAGTTGTATGTGCCGGGGAGGATATAGACCGTTGAAAACTCTTCATTCGTGAGACCTGAGAAGACGCTGTAAAGGGCGTTGTCGCTTGCAAGCTTTGTGAACGTGAAGTTGTCATTTGTCTGAGCAGTAGTGTCTGATTCGGCGTCTGCAACAACAACTGTCTTGCCGCCGCGCTTTACAACTTCATAGTATGTTTCACCGTTCTTCTTGTAATTTACTGCAATGTACTTGGAATCTGCCTCTGCAAGGAAAGCGTCAACCGTTGCAGGGTTGATGTCGCGGAATGTACCTGCCGTAATCTTGCCGCCTTCCATCTCAACGTCCTCTGCCGCTTCTGTGTACTCAACAACGAACGGGCTGAAGGAGTTTGTTTCAAATGTGAGGAGACCTGTAGCCACGTCGTAGTTGTAGTTTGTGATTTCGTTTCCGTTGTGTGTAAGCTTTGTTACGTTGAGGAAGGTCGGGAGCTGGATTTCAACGGGGTAGGCAAATGTAACACCTGAAGCTGAGACGCCGTCCTTGTAGAGGGAGATGTCGTAGTTAGCCTCTGTTTCACCGTTGGATTCCGTTACAGTCTTTTTTGTTACCTTGAGTTCGTATGAGCCTGCACCTGATTCTGCAGGGATTGTGACTGTGACGTCACCAACCGTGATTTCGCCTGATGTGTTATCGGGGACGGCAGTTGCGCCAACGTCCTCAAACTCAGCGCTTGCGTCATAGTCCTTGCCGAAGGAGTCAACTTCAGCGTCCTTCTGAGTTGCGTTGACGATAACATCGATTGTGATGCTCTTTTTTTCGTAATCGTTGCCTGCTTCTTCCTTCATGTGTACAGCAAGAGCGAAGAAGTCGGTTTCAAACTGTTCGTTTGAAAGTGCAATTTCGTCGAGAACGCCGTTCTGTGCCGCGACAATCTGACCTGCAGCGATGTCGCCTGTCTGCGCGTCTGCACGGTTCTTGAGAGCTTCCCAATCCGTTTCCGTGATTTCTCCTGCCTTGATACCGTCGAGGATAGCGTATTCAAGTGAACCGACGAGGCCGTTATCCTTGATGTTAAGAAGGATGTTGTACTTCAGAGCGAGGTTTCCTTTGTTCTGAACGCCGAGGTAAACAACCTGTGTCTTGCCCGGCTCCCAAACACCGTCGCCGGCTTCGGAGAAGATGTCGCCCGTACCGCCTGCGATTGAGGTGTAAGCGCCGTCCTTGTGCATAACGAGGTCAACCTCAAGGTCGCCTGCCTGGATTCTGTTGCCTGTTGAGCTTACGTTGTCCGTAAACCACGCGAATGTTGCGCCCATAAGCATCGTGAAGCAGAGAAGAAGTGCTACAACGCTTGAAAAGAGGGCACGCTTAGTGTGCTTGCTGTTTGTCATACTGTTTCTTCCTTTCTTTCCTCGGACGGCTCTGCCGTCTCGGCTGTCTGCGCGGCAAGCTGTGCCTTGAGAGCCTGAAGCTCCTTCATCATCTCTGCCGCCTGCTTGCGTTCTTCGTCTATCTTGGCTTTTTCAGCCTCAAGCTCTTCCATCTGCTCCTTCTTATACTTGCGGAAGAGTCGAATACAAAGTATGCCCTGATGCAAAATCAGAAGCAGGAACGGAATAAAGATGCAGAGAAGATATCCTATCGGCTGTTTGAGGAAAAGGAAAAACTTGCCGATATTCGGAATCTTGCCTACATATTTACCCAAAACAAAAGCGTGCGCTACGGGAGTTTCGTCATCATCACCCGTTGTGGTACCGTATGTAATAAACGCATCGTTGCCCTGGGCGTCAACTGTCTTCGCGCGGATTTTATGGGTTACAGTCTCGCCGTAGTACTCCTCGTCCTGCGAAGTGAAGGCGATGATGTCGCCCTCCTTGAGTGTTGCAGGGTCAACGGTTTTTACGAATATGATGTCGCCTGCATCAAAGTCTGTTGCTTTCATTGAGTCTGACCTTACGGTGAAGACCTTGTAGCCGAAAAGGCTGCGGTTGTTCTGGTCAAATGTGTTGACCGAGATGATTGTGAAAATCATCATTGCGATAGCGATTGCAAAAATCAGCCATACGACGACGTTTTTCACGATGTTAAACGCTTTTTTCATTACTCCTCATCCTCACTAATCAAATTTTTTGTCGGGGTTGTTTCGCATCTGTGTTGCGTCTGCACACAAATCGAAGTGAAGTGCCATTTTTTTTGTGGAATTTCCGCTTTCCTCGGGGTAATAGAAAATTGCTGTAAGCATTCGCTCTTCGTTCAGAAACAGCTCGCGGACTTCCGCGGAGTCACGGGTGTAATCCTCGGGCTTGCCCCAGAACAGGACATCGCCGGTCTGATTGTCTATTATCTTGATTTCAAGAACGCTTTTCAGTCCGCCGTGAATATTGTCCATATATACCTTATAGTAAACGGAGTCGGTGCTTTCGTTTTTGACGAAGAACTCCTTGGAGACGGTCATGCCCGGCTCGAAGAGGTATTCGTTTTCTTCGATTATCTTATTTCCGTCATTAAGGTTTATCTTGACTATTCCTGTGTTGAAGGTGTTGTTGTCGACCGTGACGATTGAACGCACGAGAGCAAAGGTTGTCACACACAGGGCTATTGCAAGCACGATGATTATTGCGATGCAGATTGTGAGCTGTCTTATGGTTTTGTTTGGCTCTTTCTTGTTTTTCTTCCATGTAAATATGATTAGGAAGATTATAAGAAGCGCGAAACAGATAATCGCTATGAGTATAATCGGGTTTATTGGGTCTCCCGTGTAAGGTGGGTCAATGAGCTCGCCCTTGGGAGTTCCGTCAGGATTGACGGGTTTATCAGGGTCGTCGGGATCGA
>JAFXJK010000016.1 GCA_017532355.1 Oscillospiraceae bacterium
ATGATGTTCTTGTCGCCTACGCCACGACCCATGACGGCAAGCTTCTCATCAAATGAGAGGCTTCTGTTTTGTAGACACGCCGTAAGCAGCGCGACCATGAAAACAACAACGATGGGGATGTTGTAAAATCCCATTCCGGTCTTGAGCACGTACTCAAAGAGAATGCCCAGCCCGAGATAGAGCACGAGGAACACCCCGATTGGGAGGAGCGCTATAGTATTGCCTTTTTTCATAATACGGTTATACCTTTCTTTCGGTTGATGATCTTTCACAATTATACTATAGAAACCGAGAAAAGGCAATAGCATCGAAAAAAGGAAAATCGTTAAAGTGCAAAATAATTTCAGAAAAGTCTTGACAAACGGTACACGATGTATTATAATAATCGGGCAGACATTCTGAAACGGCTGTGTCTGCGCTCTGCGGAAGTACTCAAGAGGCCGAAGAGGCGCCCCTGCTAAGGGTGTAGGTCGGGTTGACCGGCGCGAGAGTTCAAATCTCTCCTTCCGCGAAAAAGAAAAGACACACGATGGTGTGTCTTTTCTTTTTTTGAAAAATGGGAGATTTGAACCGAGCGACGGGTACCGGCAAGAGAGGGAGCGTTACGAGCGCCGCCGGTGGCGGAAGAAGCGAGTAAAAGCGAGTGACGTTTTAAGGAGAGTCACGACCGAGCCTGTGAGGGAGCGAGTCGACTATAAAACGTCAGTGGTCGCAGACCAAATCTCTCCTTCCGCGAAAAAAGAAAAGACACACTATGCCATTGTGGTATCAACCTACTTGATTTTTTCCATAATGTATGCTACAATATTATTATACTTGGAGTATTATGCCGTATTTTAGCGTTTGCTACTTGCGGCTGACCTTATCGAAAATTGTTTTGATGGAGAAAGGATCTGTTTCCTATGAAAAAAAGAGTTCTTGTCGTAAGCAGTGCCAATATTGATTTCGTTCAGAACATTGAGCGTGTACCCTATTCCGGTGAGACCATCGTGGATTATAACGCTTCCTATAATTACGTTCCCGGAGGAAAGGGCGCAAACAGCGCCATCGCCTTTGCAAGATTCGGCGCTGACTGCGTTTTCGTTTGCAAGGTCGGTGCTGACTCCAACGGCGCACGCCTGAAGAGCCTCTACAAAGCCGAGGGCATCGACACCCGATTCATCATAGAGGACCGCGAGAACCCCACGGGTCTTGCATCCATCCTCGTTGAAAAGGGCGGAAAGAACCGCATTATGGTATTCCCCGGAGCCAATGCCAATATGAAAGCTGAGGATCTCGAGGAGCCCTTCACCTGCTACCCCGACGCAGTTTACCTCCAGCTTGAGATTGCCGACGAGGCTGTTATCGAGGCTTGCCGACTTGCCACCGAGCGTAACATTCCCGTTTTCGTGGATGCCGCGCCCGCAAGATTCGACTTCCCTCTCGCATCCCTCGGTAAAGTTGAGATCTTCTCACCCAACGAGAGCGAATGCCGCGTATTTACCGGAATTGCTCCCACAAACGAGGATTCTGCTCTCCGCGCGGCTATCCGCCTTCGCAAAATGGTCGACGCAAAGTACATAGTCATCAAGATGGGCGACAAGGGTGCCTTCATGTTTGACGGCAAGGAATACTTCGTATATCCTCCGGAGAACGTAGTTCCCGTGGACACCACTGCCGCAGGCGACGTATTCACCGCTGTTATGACCTACTCCTATATGCAGAACGGCAACATCCACTCTGCGATCCGCATGGCTAACGTCGCTGCCGCCATCTCCGTTACGAGAGCCGGTGCCTCCACCTCTATTCCCACTCTTGCCGAGGTTCTTGAGTACCGAGATGCAAAGAAGAAGGCTGAATCAGAAGCAGAGGTATCAAGCGAAACCGAAAACGGAGAGGATGAAAACTGATGATAATTCTCGGAGTAGACTTCGGAGATGCGCGCACGGGTCTTTCCACCTGTGACAAGAATGGGATGATGGCTGTGGGTGCGGGCTGTGTTACGGGAGGCTTTAAAAAAGCTCTCGAGGGTGTTTGCGCTACGGCAAAAAAGCTTGGCGCCGAGCTTATCGTGGTGGGAAATCCCCTTAACATGAACGGCACAGAGGGGCCGAGAAGCGAGCGATGCCGCGACTTTGCCG
>JAFXJK010000017.1 GCA_017532355.1 Oscillospiraceae bacterium
AAGGAAACTGAAGACTTCCTCCTCTGGGCAGAGAAGTTCGGAGAAGAGAACAAGATTGATTTCGTAATCACAATCAGCGCTGATGACGCAAAGGCTTCCGACACAATCAAGAAGTTCTTCTAAATTACAAAATGAAAAGCTGTGGCTATGGCCACAGCTTTTTATATGTTTTTTATGTACTCAAGAGCGTATGTAATGCCAAGGTCATCGTTTGTTTTGGTGACAAAATCAGCGGTTTTCTTAACAACTTCTACTGCGTTTCCCATTGCAACGGAAAAACCTGCGGCACTTAGCATTTCGATGTCATTCGGGCTGTCACCGAAGGCGACAACTTCCGAAATCGGAATGCCCCAGTACTCCGCGAGGAATTTAAGCGCGTGACCTTTCGATATGTTCTCTCGCATAACATCAATGAGGTCGTGGCCTGAGCATACAAAGGTGAGAGTGTTATCCGTTTTCCAGCGTGCTTCAAATTCGGGAATTTTTTCGATTTTATCGCAAATAAGAAGCTTGTGGATGTTGGTAAAATTACATTCCTTCGGATACTCTTCGGCACTCTTTATCGGAACTCTGTACTTCTCCGGTATCGTTTTGTTGTAGGAGAGATAGAAATCAATTCGCCTGCTTTTTGGCGCGTGATAAACATAGTCGGGTGTGTAGAAAAGATAGTCCGCGCCGTCATTGTCAAGGTCAGAAAGAAGCCTTTTTGCGTCGCCGGGTCTCAGAAAATGCTCGCTTATAATCTCTCTGGTTGAAGGATTTATTATGACGCCACCGTTGCAGGTAATAACGGGGTCTGCGATGCCGAGAGTCGCGACGTATTCTTTAATCTGAAGAACAGAACGTCCTGTCGCGATAACAATCTTAACACCCTCGGAGCTGAGTTTTCGGAGTGTGTTGAGGTCTGTATCCGATATTTTGTTTTTTGATGTAAGCAGTGTTCCGTCAAGGTCAAAGACGGCACAGGAAATTTTCATTATACATTCTCCGTTTTTAAATTTTCAGCAACCAGCCAATACGGCTGATTGCTGTATTTTTTATTCCCAATTCTTCCACACATCGGGGCAATACCCGATTGTTATTTCTCTGCCGTTTCTTACAATCGGAGTAGAAATAAGGGCAGGGTTTTCCATAAGCTTTTCGGCCTTTGCAGAATCGCCTGCGAGGTACTCAATAAAGCTTTCGTTATACCCCTTTGCCTTTTTGTTTATCATCGCTTCAAGTCCTGCTTTGCTCTTTACAAGCTCAAACTCCTTGGGGGAGAGACCGTAGCGGGGAAGGTCAATAGACTGAAACTTTATTCTGCGCTCCTTGAAGTAGCGTTCTGCCTTTTTTGTGTCAAAGCAAGACTTTGCTCCGTAAATCTGAATGTTCATTCTGCAATCCTCACGTCTAAAGCATTGTCTTTGACGGTGACATTAATCTTCTTCACTGTCTTTTCGTAGTTCTCAATTATGAGGTTTGCGATAACGTCCTCAAGCTCCTTCTGAATGACGCGTCGAAGATTTCTTGCACCGTATTTTTCGGAATAAGACTTCTCTGTGAGATAATCGACGAGAGAGTCGTCAAACTCAAGTGTCATCTGCTTTTCTGCAAGAGAAGCAGTAAGGTCAGAAAGCATAATTTTTGCAATCGCCTTGAAGTTTTCTCTCGTGAGGGAATTGAACGCAACTATCTCATCGATTCGGTTGATGAACTCGGGGCGGAGAAAGTCGGAAAGCGCCTTCATAACGCGTTCGCGATTTTGCTCAGTTGCGGTTTCGGCAAAGCCGACAGTGCCTGATTTGTACTGGCTTCCTGCATTTGAGGTCATAACTATAACTGCGTTTTCAAAGTTGACCTCACGACCCTGCGCATCTGTGATGCGTCCGTCATCAAGAATCTGGAGAAGAATGTTGAGAACGTCGGGGTGGGCCTTTTCAATCTCGTCAAAAAGAACAACAGAATACGGCTTTCTGCGGATTTTTTCTGTAAGCTGACCTGCCTCGTCATAGCCGACGTATCCGGGAGGTGCGCCGATGAGTTTCGAAACGGCGTGTTTTTCCATGAATTCTGACATATCAAGACGAATAAGTGATTCAGGAGAGTTGAAGAGGTCTGCTGCAAGGCATTTCACAAGCTCGGTCTTGCCGACACCTGTTGAGCCTGTGAACAGGAAAGAAACAGGCTTTCTCTTCGGAGAAATTCCAACACGGTTACGCTTTATAGCGGCGGCTACCGCAGCTACTGCCTCGTCCTGGCCGACAATTCTCTTCTTGAGTCTTGCCTCAAGCTCGGAGAGCTTTCGGAATTCCGTCTCGCGTATAGCAGAGGCAGGAATCTTCGTCCAGAGCTCGATTACCTTTGCAAGGTGCTCGTCGGTGAGTTCGGGCGTGCCTTCTGTATCAAGAGCTGATTTGCGGTCAAGGAGCTTGCATTCGTCGCTCTTTAGAAGTGCAAGACGCTCGAATGCGTTTTCTGACGTATCTCCCGTGAGGGAATCACGCTCTTCTTCGATTTTGCGAAGCTTCGTATCAATCTCTGCACGCTCTGCGATAACCATACTTGTGAGGTTTAAATCAGAGCAAGCTTCGTCGATAAGGTCAATTGCTTTGTCAGGGAGATAGCGGTCGGTAATATATCTTTCCGAGAGAATAACTGCAAGGCGAGCGATGTCGTCGCTGATTTTAACGCCGTGATATTCTTCGTAGTAGTGTGCGATGCCACGGATGATATCAACCGTTTCGTCAATCGACGGCTCGTTTACGATAACCGTCTGGAAGCGGCGCTCAAGTGCGCTGTCCTTTTCAATGTGCTTTCTGTATTCGGTAAAGGTCGTCGCGCCGATAACCTGAATTTCACCGCGTGAAAGGGCAGGCTTTAAGATGTTTGCGGCATTCATAGAGCCTTCTGCGTCGCCTGCACCGACGAGATTGTGTACCTCGTCAATGACGAGGATAACGTTGCCTTTTTTCTTGATGTCTTCAATAAGACCTTTCATTCGGCTCTCAAACTGGCCGCGGAACTGCGTTCCGGCAACGAGAGAGGTAAGGTCGAGAAGGAAGATTTCCTTGTCGCGGAGCTTGTGGGGAACGTTTCCCTCAAAGGTTCTTATAGCAAGACCCTCTGCGATTGCGGTCTTACCGACGCCGGGCTCACCGATAAGGCAAGGGTTGTTCTTCTGACGACGGTTTAAAATCTGGATAACGCGCTCAATTTCCTGCTCTCTTCCGACGATGCGGTCAAGAGCACCGCTTTTGGCGCGCTCGGTGAGCGAAATGCAGAAGTTGTCAAGATGCTTGAACTTCTGTTTCTTTTCTCCTTTTGCAGGCTCTGACGCCTTTTGGGCACCATCGTCTGACGGTGCGCCTGCCTGTGGCGGCATACTGCCGAAGAGCTTGTTAAGAAAGGGGAAAGTAGCAGTCTTTCCGTCAGCATCCTCACCGTCGTCTTCACCGTCAAGCATAGGAAGATCCTCTCCGCCTTCAGAGAGCATTCCCATCATCTCGTTGGTCATCGCGTCAAGCTCCTCGTCGGAGATTCCGAGTTTTGTCATGAGGTCATCAACGGGCTTGATGCCAAGCTCTTTTGCACACTTGAGGCAAAGACCTTCGCTGACGGAGTTCTCGCCCTCCATTTTCGTGACAAAGATTACAGCAATATTCTTATTACATCTGCTGCATAAAGTAGGTTGCATAGTATAGTACCAATCCTTTTTATATAGTAAATATCAATTTATTTTTCAGTCGAAGTTTTTTCGTGTGTTTTTCTGTATTTACAGTATTGATAAAGATAGCTGAAGAATGCTGTGAAAGAGAGAACGATTGCCGTAATCGCAAAGATGGTTTTGCATATCGGCGGAATAAGTCCTTCGAACATAAGAAGCGCACAGCCGCCGATTACAAGAAAAACAGTTGCGAGCTTTCCGAGGATATTTGACTGGAAAACTGCAGACATATCGTGATACAGCTTGACGCCGCCGATTATAAGAAGAGCGTCCTTGGCAAAAAGAAGAGCGATTGTCCACCATGGGATAAGACCGATTGAAGTGATGCACACAAAGACAGTAATAGTCATCATTTTATCGGCAAGAGGGTCAAGAACTTTGCCGAGCTTTGTAATCAAGTCAAACTTTCTTGCGATTATGCCGTCAAGAACGTCTGTGATTCCTGCAAGGGCATACACACACGCGGCAATCGGGTGTGCATATTCGTGCCCCGAAAAGAATACGGCGATAAAGACGGGAACAAGGCACATTCTGAATATTGAGAGTATGTTTGGTAAATTCATGATATTTCAACTTCCTGACATATAGATGTTTTACTTTAGATTAATGGAAAAAACGAACATAAGAACTTGAGAACAACCGTTTCCTCAAGGATTTCGCCGGTGAGGAACGTGCCGGTTTTGGTAAGTATCAATGAAAGTATGATAACAATAAGATAACCCAAAATAAGTCCTAAAATAAGTCCCAGCAACTTGTTTATGAAATTCAGTCCGGGAATTTTTGCTGCGAGATTTACGATTTTCAGAAGCAGTGAGATAACGAGCAGCAAAATCAGGAAAAATATGACAAAAAGTATGGTTCTTGTGAGTTTGTATGCGATGTTGTGGGTCAAAGCCTTGAGCGGTTCGGTAAAGCTCTGCGTAAGAACTTTCGAAATCTCTCCCGTCGCGTCGGTGACTATGCTTTCGGGAATTCCGAGTTTTTTAAAGAATTCGGAGTATTCACCCGGGCTTTGCGGTGCAGGTTCTGAGTCGGTTTCAATATTTTCTTCAACCCTGCTTGTAAGGTGGGGGACGACGTACTTTTCCGAAACTACAGGCGCTGCGATGTCGGCAAAGTAGGATGCCAGAGAAAACGAGAGTGCCACGGCGATAATCCATGAAAGAGTTTTTATAAAACCGCGTCTCCTGCCGATAAGGGCTGAGACAAGAACAATTGCAACAGCCACGATATCAACAATTATTGCATTTGGTATATTCATCACAAAACCTCCTATTTTACATAGAGAGTCGCGAAGTTTTCACCTATTGAAAGGACAGAGCCGTCAGGCTTGACGATGCACCTTGAAATGTCTGCCGTTATCGGGAACTCGCTGTGAAGTGTAAGGTCGTTTTTGTACACGGCACACTTATCAGAAAACTGGATCGCGGTATAATTACCTGCGCTGGAAATTGAGTAAATATCTTCGTCAAAATCAAGACTGCCGCTCTCGGTGCCGTCGCTTTCAATGAAAACAACCCGGGTATTTCCGCCATTTTCATAATTGTCAAGAAGGATGGCGGTGTGCTTCTTATAAGCCTCCGAGTAAGCCTTGAGAGAAAGACCGTTGTAGGATATCTCGGAGAGTGTGCTGCCGTTGCTATCAAACAGAAGCGTGCGATCGTCACAGACAACGAGGATTTTCTTGTCGGACTGGAAAGAGACGCGAAGCGGAACGGAATTTCCAAGACTTATTTCAGAATAAAAACCTTCGCTGTTTGTGCGGCAAAGAGAGAGCGTGCTTTGGAAAGCACCGTTTTCGGTGCCGTAGGTAAGGATTGCTCCCGTTTTTGCATTGGGCGAGAGTGCCGCGTCTAATATGTATTTTTCAGATGAGTAAAATTTATAAATCGGCTTGAAATTCGCGTTGTAAAAGGTTACAAGATTTTTTGCGTCTTCTGCATCGGTTACAATTGAAAAATGTCCAGCAGCATTCATGTTTGCATTGATGATTCGGGTTTCAAGCTGTTCGGAATAGAGAATTTTCTTTCGGTTTCCGACGTAGAAATTGAGTCCGCCGAGGTCGTACGCGAGAAAGCGCACACCTTCTGCGGAAAGTGCAGGGTTTCTGAGAAGTACGGGAGAGGAGACGACACTCTTTCCCGAAAGCTTATACAACGTTACGTTGTCAGGGGAGACAACGCAGAGTTTGTCTGAAATGAGGTCAAAACGGTTGAAATTGTCGGCGTCAAAGTTGATGGTAACCTCGGTCGCGTCTGCGCGGACACCGTTGAATATCCAGTAGGAAAGGCGGCGTAAGGAGCCTGTGCTCCAACGGTTGTTGAAGAACAGGATTGTACAGACAAAAAGAAGTATCGTTATGAAAATTGCAAAACGTCCGGAAAGACGCTTTTTATCTTTTTTCTTGTCTGCCATTTAAACTTCCTCCTTAATCGGTAATAAGCCCGAATTGCTCGGGGTAGATAACGTTTGTCATATAAAGACCGTGTGCAGGCGCAGTTGCGCCGGCTCGCTGGCGGTCACACGAGAGAAGGATATCTGAAATCTCATCCGCTCCGATTTTCTTTGCAGAAACATCAAGAAGCGTTCCGACTATAGCTCTCGCCATATTATAGAGAAAGCCGTTTGCTGAAATTCTTATTGCGATGAGATTGTCATGCGTCTCAACTTCGCACTCGTAAATCGTGCGTACTGTCGATTTTACCGGAGTGCCGAGACTCCGAACTGCGGAAAAATCGTGCGTTCCGACAAAATGACTTGCCGCACGCTTCATAAGCTCTGTATCAAGCGGCAGGCGAGTGTGCAGAACGCGGCCGTCCAGAAACGGGTCGCGGACCGGAGCTGAGTAGATATAGTAAGTATATTCCTTTTTTTCGCAGGAATGAACGGGGTGGAAATCTTCCGACACCTCAAACGCGCGTCTTACTGAAATATCATTCGGAAGATATGCGTTTGCGCCGAGCGGGATTTTTTCTGTCGGGATTTGCGAGGTTGTACGGAGCGAGGCAAAGTAGTTCTTCGCGTGAACTCCTGCGTCCGTACGTCCGCAACCGACAACCTTTATCTCTTCGTTGAAAAGAGAGGAGAGTGCGGCATTGAGCGTGTCCTGAATGCTTTTTCCATTTGCCTGGCTCTGCCAGCCGTGGTAATTTCTCCCGTCATAAGAGAGGAGCAAAGCAATTGTTCTCATCATATCAGTACACCTGCTTTGAGTGTATGTGAGAGAAAAATGGATAATGCAAAAACAATAACACAAACGAGAGTTGTAAGATAATCGCGCTTTGCAAGCTTTAGTTGCCTGAGACTTGTTCTGCCGTCGCCGCCGCGGTAGCAGCGGCACTCCATAGCGAGGGCGAGGTCGTCAGCACGCCTGAAAGCGTTGATGAAAAGCGGAATGAGAACGGGGATGAGTGCTTTTGCACGCTTGATGATGCCGCCTGTATCAAATGCTGCACCACGTGACTTTTGCGCAGACATTATCTTGTCTGTCTCGTCAATAAGCGTCGGTATAAAACGAAGTGCAATAGACATCATCATCGAAAGCTCGTGAACGGGGAACTTGATTTTCTTAAGTGGAGAAAGAAGCGACTCAAGACCGTCGGTGAGCATAATCGGAGACGTGGTGTAGGAAAGCATAACGAAAGTTCCTGCAACGAGAAGAATGATTCTGACAACCATAAACAGAGCTGTGTAAATACCTCCCGTTGTGATAACTACCGGACCAAAGGAGAGAAGAGTCTTTCCCTCTGAAGTGTAGAAAATATTGAGAATCGATGTAAAGAGAAGAAGAATAAAGATAGGTTTAAGACTCTTTAAGATGAGCTTTATGTTTATTTTCGTTATGACAATTACAGAGATTAGGAAAAGCGTCATTATTGCGTAAGGGATAATGCCTCGGCAAAGAAAAAGCGAGACGATGAATGCAATCGTGAGAAGAAGCTTGACCCTTGGGTCGAGCTTGTGGACGAGACTGTTTCCCGGGAAATACTGACCAAGGGAGATATCTTTAATCATTTTTCTCACCTCGCAATTCAAGGAGTGCCGAAACTGCCTGTTCTACTGTATAAACAGAACCGGGAAGAGAAAGACCGCGCGACTTGAGTTCGTTTATGATATGCGTGACCTGAGGAAGGTCAAGACCTGCGGAAAGAAGCTCGTCAGAATGGGAGAAGACCTCGCTCGGAGTGCCGGAAAGCATAATACTGCCACTGTTCATAACAATAAGGCGGTCTGCAATCGAGGCGATGTCTTCCATACTGTGTGAGACGATAACGATAGCTGCATTTGTCTCTTCGCGATATCGTGAGATGTGTGCAAGAAGATCCTCTCGGCCTATCGGGTCAAGGCCTGCCGTCGGCTCGTCCAGAATGAGAACTCTCGGGCGCATTGCGATAACTCCGGCTATTGCAACGCGGCGCTTCTGACCGCCGGAGAGCTCAAACGGAGAGAGCGGAAGAAGGTCTTCGGAAAGACCGGCAAAGCGTGCAGCCTCGTGAACGCGGATATCGATTTCATCTTTTGAGAGACCCATGTTGCGTGGGCCGAAGGAAATGTCCTCGTACACGGTTTCTTCAAAGAGCTGATATTCGGGATACTGAAGAACGAGACCGACTTTGAAACGAATGCCGTGAGTGAACTCACGCGATTTGAAAATGTCCTCTCCGTCATAGAGTATGGTGCCCGAGGACGGCTTAATGAGTCCGTTGAGGTGGGAAATGAGCGTTGATTTGCCCGAACCTGTATGACCAATAACGCCGAGTGTTTCACCGGCGTAAATATCGAGGTTTATATCATTTATTGCAGAGCATTCGAAAGGGGTTTTCGGGCTGTAAACGTGAGACAAGCCTCGAATACTTATTACTGCGTTCACTTTGTGGTGTACCTCCGGGGACTAATTAAGACTTTTGAAAATTGCATCAACACATTCGTCAACCGTTATGTTTGAAAGTGGAATATCAAAACCGTTTTTGTTAAGCTCTGATATAAGCTCGACAGTCTGTGGGACGGTGAGACTCAGTTCGCGGAGCTTTTCGACGTGGGGGAAAATTTCGCGCGGCGTTCCCTCCATAACAATCTTTCCACTGTCCATAATTATGATTCGGTCGGCATGTACTGCTTCATTCATGTGGTGAGTAATCAGAACTATGGTAATTCCGTGGTTGCGGTTAAGGTCATCGAGAATTGCGAGGACATCGCGGCGACCTTGTGGGTCGAGCATTGAAGTCGGCTCGTCAAGAACTATGCAACGGGGACGCATGGCGATGATGCCTGCAATTGCAATGCGCTGCTTCTGACCTCCCGAGAGAAGGTGCGGAGCGTGCTCGCGGTAGTCATACATACCGACGGTACGAAGAGCCTCGTCAACGCGCTCTCGGATTTCCTCACGGGGAATGCCGAGGTTCTCGGGGCCGAATGCGACGTCTTCTTCCGCTATGGTCGCGACAATCTGATTGTCAGGATTCTGAAATACCATACCGCAAGTGCGCCGGATTTCAAAAAGAAGAGCTTCGTCGAGCGTATCCATACCGTCAACAAAAACCTTACCTCCGCAGGGGAGAAGTACGGCATTGAAGTGCTTTGCAAGGGAAGACTTTCCTGAACCGTTGTGTCCGAGGATAACGAGATATTCACCCTCGCGGACTGAAATGCTCACTTCCGAAAGCGCGGTTTTGGAAAGTTCAGCACCAAGGTTGTATTGAAATGTGAGGTTTTCAGATTTTATGATTTCGTTCATCGCAAAAACTCCAAAAAAGCAATTAGATTGAAGACCAGCGCATTGTGCTTCCTGCAGGGAGATAAAGACCTGTTTCTTCAACTCGGAGACCAAGCTCTTCCGATTCGCTCTTGCCACCGTATTTGCTTGTGAAAATCATTTCGGAAATATACTTGAGAACACTCGGCGCAAGACCTGTGGTATATGAGCTTATGAGGACGAAAAGCGGCTCGTCCGAGAGGACTCCCGAGCAGAGCTTGACGAAGTCAAAGAGATTGTTTTCAAGCTTCCAGATTTCGCCTGTCGGTCCGCGTCCGTAGGACGGGGGATCCATGATGATTGCATCGTATTTTCTGCCACGGCGGATTTCACGCTCGACAAACTTCGCACAGTCGTCAACAATCCAGCGGATGGGTGCATCCGAAAGGCCGGACGATGCGGCGTTTTCTCTTGCCCACGCGACCATTCCGCGAGCGGCATCAACATGACAAACAGACGCACCTGCAGCGGCTGCAGCAATGGTGGCGGCACCCGTGTATGCAAAGAGGTTAAGAACGTTTATCGGGCGGCCTGCATTTTTGATTTTTTCCGTGATAAAGTCCCAGTTTGAAGCCTGCTCCGGGAAGATTCCCGTATGCTTGAAGTTCATGGGCTTTAAGTTAAAGGTAAGGTTTTTATACGAAATCTGCCACGAAGCGGGCAAGTTTCGGTTGTTCCAGCTTCCGCCTCCCGAAGAGGAACGCGAATAGAGCGCGTCATACTTCTTCCAGCGCGGATTTGTACGCGGTGAAGTCCAGATAGCCTGGGGTTCGGGGCGGACGAGATAGTATTCTCCCCAACGCTCGAGCTTTTCACCGTTTCCGCAATCTATTACGCTGTAATCATCGAAGTCTTTTGCAATCCACATGATGTTATTTCCTTATAATATATATTTTGATATTATATCATACCATAAAAATATGAAAAGGTCAATGAATCAAGCCATTTTTACTGTGTCATATTTGTGAATTTTTTTAAATAATATTTATTACATAAATTTTGAAAGGAAAGATTGATATGGTGGTATTTACGGCAAAGCTTACAAGAAGAAAGATAGTTATGGGTATTCTCGCGCTCTGCGTCATTGTATGCTCGGTGGTCACGGTTGTCAGCACGCCGCGTGAGGATGGCGCAATCTCGGTTTCGGATGAGGCTCCGCTTGACATAGTTGAGAGAAAAGTGAAGGACAACGGCGGAAGAGTTTCGCTTCTCCGTGAATGCGGATGGGAAGTTGATGAGGAGCCGACAGAGTTTCTTGAGGTCAGAATTCCTGAAGAGTTTGACGGTGTATATACCGAATACAACGAAATTCAGAAGCGGCAGAAGCTTGACCTCTCAAAGTATTGCGGAAAGCGCGTAATGCGTTATACATACAGGGTCAAAAACCATCCGAGCGGAGAAGAAGGAATCGTTGCAAATCTTATTTTTTACAAGGATAAGCTCATAGGAGGCGATGTTTCTTCACCGAAACTCGGTGGCTTTATGCACGGACTTCTTGAAAGTTCGGAAAATCCTGCAGAATAGTATTGCAAAAGTGAAGCTTTATGGTGTATAATATAGAGCAACGTTAGAAAATGTTTCAAAAGTGGGAGAAAAGGTATGAAGATTAAGCATGGGTTTGTTCTGCGCCGAGTGCTTGACGAGGCTATTGTCGTCGCGAGCGGAGAGGCGAGCAAGACTTTTCACGGTATGATAAAACTGAACGATTCGGCAGCGGATATATGGCAGTGGATTTCCGAAGGTAAGGAAGAAGCTGAGATTGCGAAGCTTCTTTCAGAAAAGTACGAAATTACGCTTGAAAAGGCTACCTCGGATACAATGGCTATGATTAAGTCTATGACGGAAAACGGGTTACTTTCGGAATGAGTGAAAGATTGACGATTGAAGAGCTTATAGCGTCTGAGGGCAAGTTTGTTTCTACGACATCGGGCGTAAGTATGGAACCGCTGTTTTCCGACCGTCGTGATACGATTATTATTCTTCCGCCGAAAGGGAGACTGAAAAAGTATGACGTTCCGCTTTACCGAAGAGGGGATGACTACGTTCTTCACCGTGTTATAAAGGTCCTGCCGGACTCTTACGTTATCCGTGGGGACAACTGCGAAAACAATGAATATGGCATTACGGATGCGGATATTATCGGCGTTTTGTATGCCTTTTATCGCAAGAATAAATACGCAGAGGTTACGGATTTTCGTTATCGGATGTATTCGTTCTGCATAGTTTCGGTGTTTCCGGTAAAGAAGTTTTTTCGACGCGTTCGGGTAAAGCTTCGCCGGATTTTTAAGAAAAAATGAATGCCTGCACGAGTTGTGGGCATTTTTAAATTACAAGAGGGGATATTATGAAAATCGTCGCACAGATTATAGGTATTCTTGCACTTTCAAACGCAGTCACGTCGTTTCAGATGAAGACGCATAAAAAGATACTTCTGTTCCAGCTTATTTCTACAGCACTTTTTGTTTTGCATTATGCGCTTCTCGGCGCATATACGGGGGCAATTCTGAATGCGATTGCACTGATAAGGTCGGTTGTGTTCATAAATAAAGACAAGGCCTGGGCGAGAAATATTGCATGGCTTATTTTTTTCTGCGTTGTGTCAATCGGAACGGGTTACTTTACCTGGGATGGTAGCATAATCTCGCTTCTTCCTGTTCTCGGTATTCTCTGCACGACGGTTGCATTTTGGATAAAAACTCCGAAATACGTTAGAATGGTAGCGTTTCCGAGCTCTCCGCTGTGGTTAATTTACAACATAGATTGTATGGCGTGGGGCGGTGCAATAACGGAAGTCATTAATATGATTTCGATTATTGTTGCGATGATAAGGCTTGATTTTAAGAAAAATGAACAGTAATTTTTCGGGTTGCGGAACGGTAAAACCTGACGCAGCCCGTATATTATGCAAAGAAAATGAATAATATTCATTTTTAATAAATATTTATTAAATAAAAGCTTGACATTATATAATACGTTGGTGTATAATAATGCATAATTAATATGGGAAGTATTTTTTTAAAAACGAGGGATAGATATGACAAAGGTATTTATAGACGGCAGCGTCGGAACGACAGGTCTTCGCATAGTTGAAAGACTTATCCGAAGACGTGATATAGAGCTTATTTCGCTTCCCGAGGAGCTTCGGAAGAATGTCGAAGCAAGGCGCGAAAAATTAAACGAAGCGGAGATTGTTTTTCTTTGCTTGCCGGATGACGCGGCAAGGGAATCTGTCTCTCTCATAGAGAATGACACGACAAAAGTTATTGACACATCTACGGCGCACAGAACGGCTGACGGTTGGGCATACGGTTTCCCGGAGCTTTCTGGCAGACGTGAAAAAATCGTCTCATCAAAGCGAGTTGCAAACCCCGGCTGTCACGCAAGCGGCGTCATCGCGCTGGTTGCTCCTCTCGTTGAAAAGGGAATTATCGCGAAGGATATCGCGCTTTCTGCTGTTTCTCTTACGGGGTATTCCGGCGGCGGAAAAAAGATGATTGCTGAGTACGAGGGCGAGGGAAGAGACGCTCTTCTTGATGCTCCGAGAATGTACGGTCTTTCACAGAGCCATAAGCACATTCCGGAGATTTTAAAAATCTGTGGCCTTTCAAAGGCTCCTGTATTCTCCCCGATAGTCGCTCCGTTCTACAGCGGTATGGAAGTTATTGTTTCGCTTGCATACGAAGATTTTTCGGCAAGCGTTGACGAAATAAAAAAGCTTTATTCCGAGTATTATTCAAACGGCCTTGTTCGTTTTAATGACAGCGCAGATGAGAACGGTTTCCTCTCTGCAGGAAAGTATTCAGGTCGCGACGATATGGAAATCTCCGTCTTCGGAAATGAAGACAGGCTTACGCTTGTATCGAGGTTTGACAACCTCGGAAAAGGTGCCTCGGGTGCCGCAATACAGAATATGAACATTCTTCTCGGTGTTGATGAAAAGACCGGTCTGGATGTATAGGAGGAAATACAAATGAAACTTATTAGTGGCGGTGTTTGTGCGGCAGAGGGTTTTTCTGCAAACGGAATTCACTGCGGTATAAGAAAGAACAAAACAAAGCGTGACCTTTCGCTTATCTTCAGCTCGGTCCCTGCTTCAGCTGCTGCGGTCTACACAACAAACCTTGTAAAGGGAGCTCCCTTGACAGTTACGAAACAGCACATCGCAGACGGCTTTGCACAGGCGGTTATCTGCAACAGCGGAAACGCAAACACCTGCAACGCAGACGGAATCGAGATTGCTGAAAAAATGAGTGCGATCTGCGCAGAAGCTCTCTCCATAAAACCTGAAGACGTCGTTGTAGCCTCGACAGGCGTTATCGGTCAGCCGCTTGACATAGCTCCGATTGCGGACGGTATGGCGTCTCTCGCAAGCGGTCTTTCAAAGGACGGCGGAGAACTTGCGGCAGAGGGAATTATGACAACCGACACCGTAAAGAAGGAAGTCGCAGTTGAGTTTGAGCTCGGCGGTAAGGTCTGCAAGATGGGCGGTATCGCAAAGGGCAGCGGTATGATTCACCCCAATATGGCAACGATGCTCGTGTTCATAACGACCGACGCGGCAATCAGCCCGGCTCTTTTGCAGAAAGCTCTTTCTTCTGATATAAAGAACACATTCAATATGGTAAGTATCGACGGCGATACATCAACTAACGATATGGTCTGCGTTCTTGCAAACGGAATGGCAAAGAACCCCGAAATCCGCGAAGAGAACGAAGACTTTGAGAAGTTCATGGCGGCACTCAATACAATCACCGTTCACCTCTGCAGAATGATCGCGGCGGACGGAGAAGGAGCTACAAAGCTTCTGGAGTGTTCTGTAAGCGGCGCAAAGGATGAGGCTACAGCAAAGACAGTTGCGAAGAGCGTTATCTGCTCAAGCCTTCTCAAGGCGGCGATGTTCGGCGCAGATGCAAACTGGGGACGCGTTCTCTGTGCGATAGGATACAGCGGCGCGGATGTCGATGTTAATCGCGTTGACGTTTCGTTCAAGAGCGAAAAGGGCGAAATTCTCGTTTGCCGCGACGGTGCAGGAGTTCCGTTCTCTGAAGAGATTGCAAAGGAAATTCTTCTTGAAAATGAAATCGAAATCATTGTTTCGGTAGGTGACGGTGAAGGATCAGCGACCGCTTGGGGTTGTGATCTTACATACGACTACGTAAAAATCAACGGTGACTACAGAACATAATAGGAGAGTGCAGTAATGTCAAATATGTTTTCAAATCCGGAGCGCGCCGAGGTTCTTGCGCAGGCGCTTCCGTATATCAAACGCTATAACGGAAAAGTAGTTGTTGTAAAATACGGCGGAAACGCGATGATTGACGAACACCTCAAGCAGCAGGTTATGGAAGATATCGTTCTCCTCTGGCTTATCGGTGTCAAGATTGTCCTTGTTCACGGCGGTGGCCCTGAAATAAGCGATATTATGGCTCGTCTCGGAAAAAAGCCGGAGTTTGTTGACGGTCTCCGTGTTACTGACAAGGAAACCGTGGATATCGTTCAGATGGTGCTCGCAGGCAAGGTCAATAAAACTCTCGTAACGCTCCTTGAAGCTATGGGCGGTAAGGCGATGGGTATTTCAGGTATGGACGGCCGCCTTATCGAAGCAAAGATTAAAGACGAGCGTCTCGGCTTTGTCGGCGATATTACGAAGATTAACATCGAGCCGGTTGTTGACCTTCTCGAGAAGAACTACATACCCGTTATCTCAACAGTCGGTTGCGATAAGGAAGGCAATACATATAACATCAACGGAGATACCGCGGCAGCTCATATCGCAGGTGCTCTCGGTGCAGAGCGTCTTATTATGATGACTGACATCGCAGGAATTCTCCGCGATAAGGATGACCCGTCAACCTTGATTCCGGAAATCACAATCGAAGATGCCGATAAGCTCTACGCAGAGGGCGTCATTTCTGGCGGTATGATTCCGAAGGTAGATTGCTGTATCGAAGCAATCCACGAGGGTGTTTCAAAGGTAATTATAATGGATGGTCGCGTTCCGCATTCAATCCTTATGGAGCTTCTTACAAACGAAGGTGCAGGAACGATGGTAACCGGAGGCTAAATATGAGTATTACGGAAAAAGATAAAAGCTATGTTGCGAATACATATAACCGCTTCTCCATAGAGCTTGTAAGCGGCAAGGGCGCCGAGGTTTTTGATACAGCGGGAAAGCGTTATATAGATATGGGAACAGGCATCGGCGTTACGGCGTTTGGATATTGCGATGAAGCGTGGAGCGAGGCAGTTTCTGCTCAGGCAAAGCGCCTTCAGCATACGTCAAACCTCTATTATACAGAGCCGTGTGCATGTCTTGCAGAGCTTCTTTGCAAAAAGACCGGTATGAAGAAAGTCTTTTTCGGAAACTCGGGTGCTGAGGCTAACGAGTGTGCAATTAAGGTTGCGAGAAAGTATGCCGCAGAGAAGAAGGGCGAGGATTATTACACGATAGTAACCCTTGAAAACAGCTTCCACGGCAGAACGCTCACGACGCTTGCTGCAACGGGACAGGAGCATTACCACGAGCTCTTCCGTCCGCTCACACCGGGCTTTGTCCACACTCCGGCAAATGATTTTGCCGCTATGGAAAAGATTGTTTCCGAGAACAAGGTTGCAGGCATAATGCTTGAATGTGTTCAGGGCGAGGGTGGAGTTATTGCGCTTGATGCTGACTTTGTCAAGAAAACAGCCGCTCTTGCAAAAGAAAAGGACATCATCCTCATTATCGACGAGGTACAGACCGGTAACGGCAGAAGCGGCAAGCTTTATTCGTATATGAATTTTGGCATTGAGCCCGATGTGGTATCTACTGCAAAGGGACTTGGCGGAGGTCTCCCGATAGGCGCGGCACTTCTCGGAGAAAAGGTTGAGAGTGTCCTCGGCTTCGGTGACCACGGCTCGACGTTTGGCGGAAACCCCGTTTGCGCTGCAGGAGCATATTCCGTGCTCTCGAGAATTGACGATAAGCTCCTTTCGGAAGTCCGTGAGAAGAGCGAATATATCTTTGAACGTCTCGGTAAATGTTTAGGCGTTGAATCGGTAAGCGGAATGGGCCTTATGATAGGCCTCAAGACGAAAAAGCCGGCAGGCGATATCGTTCGCGCTTGTATGGAGCGAGGTGTTCTCTGCCTTACGGCAAAGGATAAGGTTCGACTTCTCCCGTCGCTCAATATTGATATGGAAATACTTCGTGAGGCAGTGGAAATCATTGCCGAAGAATGTGAAAGGTAAGTGTAATACATGAATTTGAAGGGAAAAAGCTTCTTAAAGCTTCTTGACTTTACACCTGATGAAATCAAATATCTTATCGACCTTGCAAAAAAACTCAAGAAAAAGAAGAAAGCAGGCAAGGCTCACGAGCTTTGTAAAGGTAAGAACATAGCTCTCATATTTGAAAAGACGAGCACGAGAACACGCTGTGCGTTTGAAGTTGCGGCGTCTGACCTCGGTATGCATCCCGTATATCTCGATCCGCAGGGTTCTCAGATAGGAAAGAAAGAGAGCATCGCAGATACAGCTCGAGTCCTCGGCAGAATGTTTGACGGTATCGAATACCGCGGCTTCGGTCAGGAGATCGTTGAGGATCTTGCAAAGTACGCAGGCGTACCTGTCTGGAACGGTCTCACAAACGAGTTCCACCCGACTCAGATTCTTGCGGACTTCATGACGATTGAAGAGCATTTCGGAACACTCGAAGGCAAGAAGCTCGTTTATATGGGCGATGCGAGATACAATATGGGCAACTCTCTCATGGTAGGATGTGCCAAGATGGGTATGCACTTTGTCGCCTGCGCGCCGAAGAAGTATTTCCCTGAAAGCTCGCTTGTCGCAGAGTGCCAGGCAATCGCAAAGGAAACGTCCGCAGTAATCGAGTTTATAGAAGATCCGATGGAAGCTACAAAGGGCGCAGACGTTATCTATACAGACGTATGGGTTTCAATGGGCGAGCCGGCTGACGTATGGAAGGAGAGAATTGAAGACCTTCTCCCGTACCAGGTAAATATGAAGCTTATGGATAACGCAGGTGACGGTTGCGTGTTTATGCACTGTCTGCCGGCATTCCACGACCTCAACACATCAATCGGTCGCGATATTCACGAGAAATTCGGTTTAACCGCAATGGAAGTTACAGACGAGGTAATCGAGTCAGAACGCTCCATCGTATTTGATGAAGCAGAAAACCGTATGCACACAATAAAAGCTGTCATGGCAGCGACACTTTAAGACAATAAAAAACTCCCGTCTCGGACGGGAGTTTTTTATTGTTACTTAAGGTTATTGACTTTATCAAGCTTTTCCCACGGAAGGTCGAGATCCGTTCTTCCGAAGTGGCCGTATGCCGCGGTCTGCTTGTAAATCGGACGGCGGAGATCAAAGTTCTCAATAATCTTGAGAGGACGCATATCAAAGTTATCAAAAACAAGCTTTGAAAGAGCCTCGTCCGAAATCTTACCTGTTCCAAATGTATCAACGAATACGGAAACGGGGTTCGCAACGCCGATAGCATAAGCAAGCTGGATTTCGCAGCGGTCAGCAAGAGAAGCTGCAACAATGTTCTTTGCAATGTATCTTGCCATGTAAGCGGCTGATCTGTCAACCTTTGTCGGGTCCTTTCCGGAGAAAGCGCCGCCACCGTGGCGAGCAAAGCCGCCGTAGGTGTCAACAATAATTTTTCTTCCCGTGAGTCCGGAGTCGCCCTGCGGTCCGCCTACAACGAAGCGGCCTGTCGGGTTGATTAAGAACTTTGTGTTTTTGTCGATATATTCTTCAGGCATAACCGGAAGAATGATGTGGTCGCGTACCGCATCGCGGAGAGCGGAGAGGGAAATCGTGTCAAGGTGCTGAGTTGAAATAACAACCGTGTCGCAACGCTTGATTTTGTTTCCTTCATATTCGAAGGTAACCTGGCTCTTGCCGTCCGGGCAGAGGAAGTCGAGCTCTCCCGACTTTCTTACGTCAGCAAGTCTCTTCGAGAGCTTGTGAGCGTAGGTGATGGGAGCAGGCATAAACTCTGCAGTTTCGTTTGTAGCGTAGCCGAACATCATACCCTGGTCGCCTGCGCCGATTTTGTTTGCAATATCAGCGGCAGAATCCTTAAACTCAAAGGAGTTGTCAACGCCGAGGGCGATGTCGGGAGACTGCTCATCGATAGAGGAAAGGACAGCACAGGTCTTTGAGTCAAATCCCATAAGAGGGCTGTTGTATCCAATCTCATCAATCGTCTTTCTGACGGTAGCCGGGATATCGACGTAGCATTCTGTCGAAATCTCGCCCATAACGAGTGCCATACCTGTGGTAACGATAGTTTCGCAGGCTACGCGAGCGTTTTTGTCATTTTCAAGGATGGCATCGAGGATAGAGTCTGAAATCTGGTCGCAGACTTTGTCAGGATGTCCTTCCGTAACTGATTCTGAAGTAAATTTGTAAAGTGCCATAATATAAAACTCCAAACTAAATTTTCTTATAAAAATATAATATCAAATAAAACGCCAAAAATCAACGTTTTTCTTTTTTGTAAAAACCTCTTTCTTTTCTTGGAAAAGCGTGGTATAATTCTTTTGTTTAAAAAGTATTTTGGAGGAGAAGAAATGAATCGTTTTGACGAAGCTAAGAAAATTTATGCAGACCTCGGCGTTGACGTTGAGGCGGCAATAAACAGGTTGAAGAAAGTTCCGATTGCAATGCACTGCTGGCAGGGTGACGACGTTCTCGGTTTTGACAGTGCAGAGGAGCTTTCCGGCGGTATCCAGACTACGGGTAACTACCCCGGTCGCGCAAGAACTCCTGCAGAGCTTATGCAGGATATAGATAAGGCTATATCCTTTATCCCGGGTAAGAAAAAGCTCAATCTCCACGCGTGCTATGCTATCTTTGACGGTGAGGCGGCAGACCGCGATGCTCTCAAACCTTCGCATTTTGCAGCCTGGCTTAAGTTTGCAAAGGACAGGGGTATGGGTATAGACTTTAACCCGACCTTCTTCTCACACAAGATGGTCAAAGACGGTCTTACTCTTTCGTCTCCCGATGAAGCAGTAAGAAAGTTCTGGGTAGAGCACGGCAAGCGTTGCATCGAAATTTCTGAGTATTTTGCAAACGAGACGGGTGTTCCGTGCGTTATGAATATCTGGATTCCGGACGGCTATAAGGATATCCCGGCAGACCGCCTCGGCCCGAGAGCGCGTTTCAAGAAGTCTCTTGATGAGATTCTCTCGATTGATTATGATAAGTCCAAGGTATATGTATGCCTCGAGTCCAAGGTCTTCGGTATCGGTATGGAGTCTTACACGGTCGGATCTTCCGAGTTCTGCTTAAACTACGTAAATGCAAAGGGCATCACCCCGCTTATGGATAACGGCCATTACCACCCGACGGAAGTTGTCTCCGATAAGCTTTCTGCTATGCTTCCGTTCCACGAGAAAATCGCTCTCCACGTTACACGTGGCGTTCGTTGGGACAGTGACCACGTTGTCCTTTTCGACGATGAAACAAAGGAAATAGCAAAGGAAATTGTTTTCCACGATGCGCTTGACCGCATCTTCATCGCAACTGACTACTTCGACGCATCTATAAACCGTATCTCCGCTTGGGTAACGGGTATGAGAAGCGTTCAGAAGGCTCTTCTTGCGGCTCTTCTCCAGCCGTGTGATGTTATGAAGAAGCTCCAGAACGAGAACAGAATGACAGAGCTTATGGTTCTTCAGGAAGACGTAAAGACAGCTCCGTTCGGCGATGTCTGGGAAGAGTACCTTGCACGCGAAGGCGTTGAGAAGGACTATATCTCCCCGATAATGGCGTACGAAAAGGAAGTTCTTCTCAAGAGATAAATTCAGAGAGGATTAATGTGCTATGGAAAAGCTGATTTCCAGAATAAACGAACTTGCGAAAAAATCCCGTGAAGAGGGGCTTTCCGCAGCTGAGCTTGAAGAACAGGCAAAGCTCAGGAAGGAATATATCGCAAAGTTCCGTCAGGGTATGGAAAATGCGCTCAGCAACGTCTATATCGTTGACGAAAACGGCAACAAGAAAAAAGTAGAGAAAAAGAAAAAGTAATTAAAATACGGCAGACAGTCTTTTTGATTGTCTGCCGTAAAATTTTGTGGTATAATCGAAATGTATTTCTTTTCTGACTTGACGTGAGAATGTAAGAATGTCGAAAATTGACGAAAGGAAGAAATATATGAAGAAAAGAATGCTAATTGGGATTTTTTCTCCCTTACTATATTTTTGGATATACCATTTTTTGCGTTATTGTCCTTTGTTTGAATATAGTGAGAAATATGGTGCAATTCAAAATGCAATGTTATTTATACTGCCTGCTTTACCCGGTGTAGCACTTGCCTTTCTGCTAGTGGAGGATTCTGTTAAAAAATATTTCAAATCAGTTGGAATATGTTTTATAATTTCTTTGGTTGTATTTATTCTTTATATTCAATCTGGTGTTGAATTGATGATATTTAGAGCAATTACAGGATACGAAGAAGGTTCTCCGGGGGAAGGAATTTTAATCCTTGTTACATTTATGTCCTACATCATATCTTGTTTTGTGGGAGTAATTATTTCTGGTATTATTACGGGGTGTAGACAAAACAAATCAAAAAATGAGTAGTTTTTTAGTTCTAACCTGACACGAACTTGACGCCAAAAAGGTTTGCATCTAAACCTTATGTGTCGCAATATGGATATGTCGAAAAATGACGAAAGCAAAAAGCCTCCCCTGTGTAAGGGGAGGTGGGTTTGCGAAGCAAACTCGGAGGGGTTGTAAATGGATAA
>JAFXJK010000018.1 GCA_017532355.1 Oscillospiraceae bacterium
ACCGCATTGTCAAGCACTTTTTTCGATTTTTTTCAAATCTTTTTGTGCCCCCTCTCGCGAGGTGCTTTAATACTATACCACTTCTTTACCCCCTTTGTCAATAACTTTTTTTAACTTTTTTTCAAATTTTTTTCAGAGCTCTTTTTTTATTATATATGTAAATTTGTTTTTTATACCCAAGTTTTTTTCAGCATTGATTTTAACACGCATTTAGTATATAATATTCTCATCAAACTAGGAGGCCATATTATGCCTATTAAAATTCCCGACGCTCTCCCTGCGAGAAGCATTCTTGAACAGGAAAATATATTCGTTATGACGGAGTTCCGCGCTATGCATCAGGATATCCGTCCTCTTCGCATACTTATCTTAAACCTTATGCCTACGAAGATTACAACAGAGACTCAGCTTCTTCGTGCACTGTCAAACACTCCTCTTCAGATTGAGTTTGATCTACTCAAGACCGCTACTCACCGTTCAAAGAACACCTCGAGTGAGCATCTCGATTCTTTCTACAAGGACTTTGACGAGATCAAAACGAAAAAGTACGACGGTATGATTATTACAGGCGCCCCGGTTGAGACGCTCGAGTTTGAGAGCGTCGATTACTGGCAGGAGCTTTGCGAGATAATGGAATGGTCAAAGAGAAACGTTTTCTCCACACTCCATATATGCTGGGGTGCTCAGGCGGCGCTTCATTACCACTACGGCATCGACAAGTCTCCGAGCGACAAGAAGATTTTCGGAATATTCAAGCACGAGAATCTCGCTCCGAAGTGTCCTCTTCTCCGCGGCTTTGACGATTTCTTCTACGCTCCGCATTCGCGCCACACAGCAATCAACGAAGAGATGCTCGCAAAGGAAGAACGGCTTGAGGTTCTCGCGTCTTCCCCCGATGTCGGCTCATACATAATCACAAGCCGTGACGGAAGACACGTTTTCATTACGGGACATCCCGAATATGACGCAGGTACGCTTGCATCCGAATACGAGCGTGACGTCAACCTCGGAAAGCCGATTGACATTCCGAAGAATTACTATGAGAACGATGACCCGAGCCTCGCGCCGATTGTTACGTGGCGCGCTCACGCACAGCTTCTCTATACAAACTGGCTCAACTATTACGTTTACCAGTCAACACCGTATAACGTCGATGATATCAATTAAAAAGAAGGTGGTATGACCGAAGTCATACCACCTTCTTTCATAATAAAGAGAGTATTCTGCGTTTATACTCCAGAAACTCAGGTGTTAAATTAAAGTCGTCGCTTCTGGGTTTTTGTTCCCGTATTATAATTTCACCCGCGATTTTTCCCGGAGAACCTGACAAAAGATAAATTCTGTCCGAAAGCAGAATTGCCTCGTCGATATCATGCGTTATAAACAGAGTTGATAACTTTATTCTCTCCATAACATCGAGATACCACCTGTGCATAGAGCTCTTGGTGATTGCATCCAAAGCTGAAAACGGCTCATCAAGCAGAGCGACATCACGCGAAAACATATATGTTCTCAGAAGCGCCGCACGCTGACGCATTCCGCCCGAGAGCTCGGACGGATATTTTTTTTGCGTTCCGTCAAGCCCGAACTGCGAAAACATTTCAGATACACTGCGACGCGCATCCTTTTTCTTCATTCCGCGAAGCTCCAGCGGAAGCGTGACGTTATCCTCAATCGTACGATACGGCAGGAGCATATCTTTCTGCAGCATATAACTCACGTATCCCGTTTTCCCGGTGATATCCTCCCCATCGAGCAGAACTTGTCCGCAATCGGGTTGCATAAGTCCTGAAACAATATTGAAAAGGGTCGTTTTTCCTCCGCCGCTGACGCCGAGCAGGCACACGAGCTCCCCATGATTCAGCTCTATTGACACATCCTGCAGAACTTGCTTTCCGTCAAACTGCTTGCTTACGTTTTTTACTTCAAGTTTCTGCATATCAATCAGGAAGAAATTCGTTCGTAAATCCGCCGTTCGGGTCAATCTTTTCCTCAAGCAGATTGTTATCATTCAACCAGTTATAAAACGCTGCCCAACGATTTGCGTCAAATTCGCCGAAGCGATTTGCATCAGCTATGTACTCCTTGGACAGATACTCCTGACTTGCATAAACAAGAGCACTGTTTGATTTAAGTTCGGGTGCCGCTTCCATCAGGATATCTGCAGCCTCTTTCGGGTTTTCCGCCGCATAGGTATAGCCCTTTGAGAGTGCTGCAACAAACGCCTTTGCGGTTTCCGGATTCTCCTCCAGCCAATCATTGTTACCGATAATAACCGGTGTGTAATAGTCAAACGCAGGGTCAATGTCCGCGAACTCGAAATAGTCCGTATCAAGGCCTGCTACGTCACAGGCAACTCCTGCCCAGCCGTAGAAAACCCAGATGGCATCAACGCTTTTGCTCTGAAGTGCTGATACCTCATCGGTGACAGTGGACGGAATAAGCTCTACCTTGTCAAAGTTGCCGCCGTCCGCCTCCATCACATCGCGAATGGTCGCTTTTTCCACATCCAGATCCCAGGTCGCATACTTCTTACCTTCAAGGCCTTTTGGTGTGTGCATACCCTCGCCTGCACGCGAAATAATACCCGACGTATTATGCTGAACTACTGCGGCAACAGCGGTAATCGGCAGCGGATTTTCCCCTATGAACGCAGGTGCCAGAGAGTCCTGAAACGATACACCGAACTGTGCCTTGCCCGATGCTACCAATGCCTCAGCACCGCCCTCAGGCGGCTGAACTATTTCGACGGCCAACCCTGCGTCTTCAAAATACCCTTTCGCCGCAGCGACATAGATACCTGTATGGTTTGTGTTCGGTGTCCAGTCAAGCACAACTGTTACTGCTTCTGCCTCAGTTTTTTCAACCGTGTTTTCGCATCCAATCAATCCAACCACGAGTAAAACTGCGAGAAACAAAGCTAATATTTTTTTCATGTTATTTCCTCCTGATTCTTTTATTCAAATAGCGGTACGGCATACATCTTCTCTCAACAAGCTCAACCACCGCCATCAGCGCAAGCGAAATTGCCGAGATTAAAAAAATCACGGCAAACATTTTGTCAAACGCAAACGCTTTTCTTACCCTCGTCATATAAACGCCAAGTCCTCCGAAACCGCCGAGCCATTCGCTGATAACTGCTCCGACCACGCTGTACGCAACTGCAATTCGCATACCCGAAAACAACTGCGGCAGGGCCTCGGGAAATTTTATATAGCGGAAAATCTGCAGACGGTTTGCACCCATTGAGCGCAGAAGGTTCATTGCATCCTTGTCCGCACTTTTAAAACCGTCTACCAACCCCACCGTCACCGGAAAAAATGTTGATATTACGATAAGGATAATTTTCGGTGTCATTTCATACCCAAACCACAGAACAAGAAGCGGTGCAATAGCAACAGACGGAATTGTTTGTGTGATTATGAGAAGCGGTGAAAACGCCTTGTATAACACCTCAAAACTGTCCATAAGAAGAGCCGCAACAAACCCTACCGTAACCCCGAGAAACAATCCGAGTGCCGCCTCCTGTAATGTAATCAACGAATTTTCCCACAAAAGCGGAAGCTCATTGATAAAAGCCTGCAAAACTTTCATAGGAGACGGTAACATATAGGAAGGGATTATTTCCAATGTGCATACAAGCTGCCACAGGAAAAGAAATGCCAAAACCGCAAAAACGGACGGCAAATTATGCCTCAGCGTATTTTTTAATTTTTCCATCAATAGTCAGTATTTCTCCTTCCGGGCGGTAAACTACCTTGACGTATGCCGAAACGCTCTCAGCGCCTGCCCTGATTGCGACGTGCTGACACTCTTTTGCAATGTTCATGAGCTCATCATAATCATCGCCCTCGATTGTGGTCTCAAACGGACCTACGTGACAATGCAGTCCACTGCTTTTGATAAATGCGATTACTTCATCCACAATTCGGATAAGTTCACTTTCGCTCTCCACTTTCGGAAGAACCTGGATTGCTATACTTGCTTTCATCTTTTTCACCTCCAAAACAAAAATACCTCCTCCGAAAATATCGGCGAAGGCATTTCAAAAACACATTATACTGCGTATTCTCTCTCCCTACGCCGGCATTATCCGGATCAGGTTTAGGGTCGAAGTTTGAGAACTTCCTCTCAGCCTGCGTTTACAAGCTCCCCCGGATATTTAGTTTTGAAACAAAAACAGGAGACAACCCGTTTTGGATGTCTCCCGTAAAAAATCTCCGTCTATGACTTCCTACGGCGGCATTATCCGCATCAGGTTTTAGGGTCGAAGTTTGAGAACTTCCTCTCAGCCTGCTCTCACAAGCTCCCCTGTATTTACTTCGTTTTTATTATACACCGGTTTTTCAAAATTGCAAGTGTTTTTTTATGCATAAAAATCGTGTCTGCCAATCGTCATTATAAAATCACGGTTGTTTGGTATCCACGTACTCGTTGAAATCTGCGGATTTAAGAAGAACAGTATATTGTGATGCGATAGCTTATAATCCTCGAGGCATATCTTTGCCGCCATGATGCTTTCCTCAGTCGGCGTATTTTCAATCGTGCCATTCGCAACAGGCGTGAACTGAACTCCGTTTTTATCATCAAATATGACTCCGTATATGCTGTTCGGATATTCTGCATTTTCCACTCTGTTCAAAACGACGTTACCGACCGCAATCTTTCCTGCAAGCGGCTCGCCTGCGCTCTCCGCACTTATGATTTTAGAAAGCCAATATAAATCGTCTTTGTTATAGAACTCATCCGCCGAAGCGAACTCTTCTCCGTCGCGTTTTACAAGTGCCGTCCTCGTTGAGGAATCACACGAAACTTCTGCTCCCAAAACCTTCGCCATACTGCGAAGAGGGACATACGTACTTCCGTCTATTATCTTATTCTCAGCTCCCGAATAAATATATCTGCCGTCAC
>JAFXJK010000019.1 GCA_017532355.1 Oscillospiraceae bacterium
GTAGTCGGATTCGAACCGACGACCCCCAGAGCCACAATCTGGTACTCTAACCAACTGAGCTATACCCACCATACAAACAAACTTTGAAGCCCTGTCGCCATAAAAGAAATGGCGCGCCTGAAGGGACTCGAACCCCTGACCCACTGCTTAGAAGGCAGTTGCTCTATCCACCTGAGCTACAGGCGCACATCATAGGCTTTATGCGCAAAAAAAATGGAGCGGATGATGGGAATCGAACCCACGTAACCAGCTTGGAAGGCTGGAATTCTACCATTGAACTACATCCGCACATTCAGCTTATAAATTTTACCACACTATATTTCACTTGTCAAGCAATTATTTTTAATTTTTTCGGGGAAGGTTAAAACCTTCCCCGTTTCTGCTTTTTCCGCCATTATTTTCACTTGCCGTAAGCGTTTGCGAGCATTACCGCAAACTCTCCTCGCGTTATCGCACGGTTCGGTGCAAATTTGCCGTTACCCAAACCGTTTATTATGCCGAGTCCCTTTGCTATCGCAACGGCGCCGAGATACTCTTTTGAAATTTGGCTCTCATCTGAAAATCCCGTTTTGTATATGCCTGAAAGCTCTGCCGCCCTCTTGTATCCGAGAAGGTTTACAATTACGCTCGCCGCCTCTTTGCGGTATGCCATCGGGTCAGGGTTTTTGCCCCTGTCTGATATGATTCCCCGTGCAAGCGCTTCGTCCATAAATTGCGCAATTACATCGTCCGTCGGCTCGATATACATTCCGCGCTCGAACATAAAAAGAAGATATACCATTTCGTTTCTCGTTATTGCCTCATTCGGAGAAAACTTCTCCTTTTTGGAAAGTATTACTCCGCTTCTTGCAAGCGTCTCGACCGCCGTCTCGGCAAAGTGACCCTTGAGGTCCGCCTGCGGCTTGTATTCCTCTTCCTCTTCTTCGATCTTAAGGTCCCATCCGAGAGGTTTTCCCGTTTTCGCATCAATATATGCAGGGGTTTCGTCCGCGAGCTTATATATAAGGCGGAACTCCTCTGCGGCGCGGTTACCGTAGCCTGTAAGACCGTCTGCGATGTAGTACTTCTCAATTTCGCCGTTTTCCACAAATGCGTCCCACGCATTCTCCTCGGAAATAAGATTCTCGGCTAAATCAAATTCAATGTCGTCTTCCCAAGTTTTTGAGAAGCTCATAACCTTTCCGTTCTTCTCATTTACTGTCACAAACACGCAGTTTGCGTCAAACTCTATTCCGTTCACGCGCTCTGTGAAAGCGTATCTGCCGCCGTATGCAGTTTCGGAAATTTCCGACTTTTCATACTCCTTCGGGGCGAAGTTCTTTACAAATCTCTCCGCAGTGAGGCGAAGCTCCTCTTCACTCGTCTTTTTCTTGACTGAAGAAAGCGAGCCGTCGTAAGAATAGAGATTTAAAAGCTCACCTGTCTCGGCATTGAGGATTACTTCACCGTAGGTGTTGCCGTCGCCCTTCAATGTCGCAATCGCAGAGTAGAACTTCTCGCCGTCTGCCTTTTCGGTCTTTGTGTAGTAAAGCGACTGGAGATTGTATCGCGCAACAACAGTTCCCGACATCTTCTTTATGATATCGGAAACCGCCTGCTTTGAAAGAAGCTTTTCAAGCTCCTCAATTGCAGAAATTTCGGCACGGTTGAGCGCTGAATTGCTTCCGCCCGCGAGCTTATCCTCCGTCGCCTCGTCCTTCATCATCGGCTCATCGACATTCAGGTATGTAACTGTAAATTTTTCGCCGTCGCGCGCAGATATCATATCGCCGCGAGATTTCGGCTCATATACAAGAACAGCTCTTTTCCCGTCAAAAAGCTTCTTGTACTTAAGCGTCGGTGCAAAGAGCTCCGCGAGCTTTTCACCCGCTATCGCCTCGTCAATTATGCCCTCTTCACTCTCCACTTTTTCGGAGATGTCGAAGTTTACATACATTCTGATAACTTCGCCCGTTGCTTTGTCAAGCGAGAAGCTTATCTCGTTTCCGTAAACGGGAATTCCCGAGAGCTTTCTTGCAAAAGCTACCCTTACTATATGTGATGAACCGTTGATGTTCACCGCACCTTCAAAATCAAGCTCTTTTGCATACTTCGGGTTGACCTTTTTTATGAAGCTCTCCGCAATTGCGAGATATTCCTCTTTTTCAAGTGCCGCCGGAACGAAGTCCGTATCTTCTCCTCTTTTCCACGACTCATAAGAGACTATCTCTCCGCTTGAGAGAATTTCGCAGTAAATTCTTCCCTTTTCTTCAGGGATGCTCCACATGAGAGAATAAACCGTCTCGCCGAAGCTCTCCCCTTTTGAGTTTTCAAACTCCGTATATTCCTCGGTTATGGGAAGCACCTCTTTTGCGAACTTCACAAGAGACGTAAGCTCACTGTCCGCCGCAATGGCTGACGGAATAAGAGCTACCGAAAACACAACACACAACAAAACAGATATTATTCTTTTCATATCAGACACTCCTTTCATCTTTTAGATAAAGTAAGCATAGGAAAAGTTTTACATGCCGTGTAAAATACTGAGAATTTCTTCCGTGTCGGCAATTCCCTCGCTCGCCGCCGTCGCCGCGCCTGCCGCCATCGCAAGAGAAAGCGCAAACTGAGGCCCTCTCTCATACCCTGCAACAAAACCTGCAAGGCACGAATCGCCTGCGCCGACCGTACTTTTTACTTCTATCTTCGGCGCACGCATACGGTAGATTTTTCCGTCGTCAGATGCAAGTATCGCACCGTCACCGCCGAGCGACACGAGAACATTTTCGGCTCCATGCCTCTGCAGCTCGCGTGCATATTTTGCAATTGTCTCATCAGATACATCATCACCGCCGAAAATGGCGAGAAGCTCATCAATGTTCGGTTTTATGAGAAACGGACGTTTCTCTATCGCGTAGAGAAGGTCATCACCCTCCATATCGGCGATAAAGCGCGTATGCGAAACCGCACCTATAACGCTTCGAAGAAGCTCACCGCTTTCGCTCATCAAACCCTTCCCCGAAAGAATAACCGTATCCTCTTCCGAAAGCCCTGACAATTTCTCAAGAAGCGCCTCTTCCTCATTTTTGCGAATGAACGGACCTTTGCCGTTGAGGGCTGTCTCCGTGTCCGAAATAATTTTTACATTTATTCTCGAATCCTCCGCCGTCTCGCAGAAGTCACACTCTATCCCTGCGCGCGACGCGAGGCGGATAATCTCGCGGCCCGAAAAACCTCCTGCAAAACCGAGTGCACGATTTTTTACACCGAGTGCCGAAAGCACGAAGGATACGTTCAGCCCCTTACCGCCAAAGTTCGCAATTTCCTGCTCGCTCCGGTTGATTTGACCTGCCGAGAACGACTTCGGATACATAAGATAATCAATTGACGGGTTTAACGTGATTGTATATATCACGCGTACCACTCCTTTAAAAACATACTTTTCTGCTTATAATATACCATAGAAATATGCCTTTTAGCAAGGCTTGAAAGAAGTTTCGGTTTGTGATATAATTTCATCAAAAGAAAGGGTGTGTAAAATTATGGAAAGATACGCATGGAAAGCTTATGTAAAAGAAGGATGCCTTGACGAATACATCCGACGCCACGATGAAATCTGGCCCGAGCTCAAGGCAGTTCTCAAGGAGGCAGGAATCTGCAACTACTCTATCTGGAATGTCGGCAACGAGCTTTTTGGATACTATGAATGCGAAAAGGGTGGGGATTATTCCTCAAAGGTTCAGGCTGAAAGCGAAGTTGTCAAGAAGTGGGACGTTTATATGAAGGACGTTA
>JAFXJK010000020.1 GCA_017532355.1 Oscillospiraceae bacterium
AAATGCACGAACAAGGAGTATTGCGTAGTCTGCACGTGTGATATTGCTTGCAGGTGAGAATGTTGTCTCACTTGTTCCCTTGATGATTCCCTCATCTGCAAGGTAGTTGATTGCGTCAGTTGCCCATGCATGGTTATCAAGGTCAACAAAGCCGTCAGCTACTGCGACATCGCCGCCCTCTGTGGGTTCATCTGTTCCCGGTTCGTCGGGCTCGACTGTGGGTTCATCAGGCTCATCGGTCGGTTCTTCGGGCTCATCGGGTTTGTCGGTTGACGGAGTATCTCCGCCGCCACCGCCGCCGCCTGAGACGGAACCGAGGACTTCTACCGTAAAGTGAACCGTCGTTTCGCGTCCGAACTCGTCAGTTGCCGTAAGAGATATGTGGTTTGCACCAACCTGAGTCGTAGTCGGTTTCCAGCTGAATGTTCCTGTTGCCGCATCAAACGTTGCACCACGCGGAAGTGTGCGACCTTCAATTGTTACTGCAGCGCCGTTCTTGCCTTCTGCCGTGATTACCTGATTATACATACTTCCTACTGATACTCTTCCGTCCTGCACTTCAGAGAAGGTCGGGTTTAAGTCTTCAGCGTATGTAAGCGGAATGCGGAAGGTGTTGCCTCGGCTGATGTTATAAACATAGCCCTTATCAAAGTCAAGGCTGTCGCGGTATGAACGGATGAGAGATACGTTGCCGATATCAAGGCGAATCATTCCGCCATCAATTTCCTCTGCACCCTTTATGAGGTAAACACCGTTTTCAATCTCATGCTCTACATTGATGTAGATATGCTTTCCTACAAGCTCAGAAACTTCAACTTCTTCATTCAATGTAATGTCGATAAAGTTCTGCTCTTCGAGTTCTCTTGTGAAATCTTCGACTTTACCTGTGTACTCGACAATATCTGCGACCTTGTCAACAACGATGTCGCCGTCGCTTACGTATCTGTCGATAACCTCACCGTCTGCGTTCTTCGTTACCATTCCGACGAAGCCGCGGAATATAAACTCGCCGCCGACGTTGTAGGTAACCTTGTTGTTTGAAGCGTAAACGACATAGTCAACACGGCCACTCTTATGTGTCACCTTTACTGCCTTTACCATATCACCTGCAGCAGGCTCTGCCTCACTTGAAGCATCAACCGTAACTGCTACGTCTTCAATGTTCTCAAGGTATCTTGTCTCCATATACGGCTCATAGACAGTTGTGAAAAGTGAGTCGAGGTTTTCGCCTTCTCTCTTAACGAGCATATAGTCGAAAGTATCGGGTAAATCTTTGTTTCCGCTTCGGGTTGCTTTCGGACCTGCCGCGAGTGCCACCTCGTCGGCGGTGAAGTTGTTGAGCTGTGTTACGCGAAGACCAATCTTATCGCCGTTTTTCACGTAGTTGCGGTAGTCCTCGATGTCAAACTCGACTGCAAACTTCTCAGCCGGGTTTTCGTCGCGACGGACCTTTCCGAGCCATGTGTAGCCTCTCGGGTAAACAGTCTCGTATTTCCACTGTGCAGGAGAGTTCGGATCCTTACCAACAGGCCAGTAGCCCTTCATATCCTCTGCATCGGGGTTTTCGTCGTAGTAGGAATCACCCACTACTGCAGGATCGTTCTTTGACTTATCGTAGAACTCATCATAGCCTGCGTAAGAGCCGATATAATTACCGTCCTCATCTGCCTGCTTTATCAGGTTAAGTCCCTCTGCACCTGTGGCATTTTCAGCCTGAGCGTGGAAGCTGTAGGTATGGGTATTGCCGCCTGTGATGCGGAAGAAGTCAAGACCGTAGGACGAGTCATCGTCAACCTTGACCATAACGAGCGTTCTTCTGTATTCGGAAGCAGCTTCCGACGCGCCCGGATGTCGTACGTCAACAAGCTTTACGCTTTCCGAATCGTCAAAGTGGAGCGGAAGACCGTTTATGTATGTTCCTGCTCCGACATTCTTCTCGTTTATAAAAACCGTGTTATGCGCGATTGACGGGGTATTCCACTGCAACGTTTCGGGGCTTGTATCCGCCCATGTGGGGTAGCCGTTATCAGGCGCGATGTTGAGACCGTATGCATCCATGCCGAGATGGAAGATGGATGACTGTGAGTGGCCTTCGTTACGTCCGAAGAAGAGCCACATATCGCGCTGATTATCTACTGACTGCGCTGCCGTTCCTTCATACTTGTAACCGTCGCGGAGAGCCGCGAAACCGTAGCCTGCAAGGAGTGTTGACGGCTGTTTCGGAATTTCAGCAGCATATTCTTCTATTTCTGTTATAAGTCTTTCGGGATCCTTCGTGTAGATATCATATTTATATTTATCTGCGGAATTGTTGTTTGATATATAAAGGAGAATTGCCGTCTGCTTCTTTATATCCTCATAGCCGTCCGTGTACTGGAAGAACTTCTTGTATGCGCCAAGGTCAAGATTGAATCCCTTTATCGCAATATCAAGACCGTCGCCAAGGTTCGGCTGATGTGAATAAGTAAGCGGGGTTTTGAGGAATGCCTCGTGGAGTGCGATGTACTTCGGATTCGTATAGAGGTTGTATTCCTTTTCTCCGGTATAATGTGCCATCGCTTCCGTTACGTTCTGGAGGTTTGTAAGACGGACGCCGTTGTAGAAGAACGAAACTTCGTTGGGGAAACCGTCACGGTCAACATCGTCAACCATCGTCGCATTGAAGTCGCCGCCTTCTTTGATTGTAACCTCTTCAGAAAGCGGACCTGTCGGCATGACGTTTCCGTTTCTTGAAAGCCAGTTACTTGTTGCCGCAACATCATTTTTCGGATCGTTTGATGCGAGAATCCAGTCGAGCATCATAGATGTGTACGGCTCACGGTTTGTAGCTATCGCAGCCATCGCCATAGTTGCCTGCGGCATACCGAAGTTGCCGTCGGCGCGACCTGTTCTGAGAAGCTCGTAGGTGTGGATGAGAATATTCTCTTCCCAATAGTCCCAGATGGCTTCTGCGCTTGACTTATCCGTGCCAAGGTTATACTTTTTGCTGTTCTCCGCAATCGCCTCACGTACTTCGGCTTCATATAATGCAGGGAAGAATGCATCTGTAAGGCGGCACATTCCGGTCGAGTCGCCCGTTGCATGAATTCGTCCTCTTACATGGCCGAGACCTGTAAGACCGTCAGTAAGAGCATAATAGTTGCCCTGATTACGGTTAACGTCGTATGTCGGGTAAAGGTCCGCAACGCGGTCCATAAGGACAGCGCCTGCCTTACCGTATTTGATATCACCGGTAAGGAGGTATGCATCTGCGAGGTATCCCCCGTATCTTATAACGTAGCTGTAACCCCAGTTGAGGTATGTTCCTACGTATGCATGGCATTCTTCGAGGTCACGGCCCTCATATTTGATTACATTTCCCGAAAGGTCGCGCGGCTTATATCCGAAGCCGTCGTCAACTCCCCAGAGCTCAACCTTTTCGCCCGGACGGAGTCCGCGACCGTTATTTAAAGTTGCGATTCTCTCAACTTCCGGATAAAGGTCGTTGTTGAGATATCCGCCCTTGACGCCATAGCCGTAATACTTATACCAAGCTGCAATGTTCTCTTCCTTAGGAGCAGACATTGCTATAGCTTCCTCTGCGAGGAGTCCCTTTTCGATAAGCATTGCGCGGTGAGCTTCAAGCGCACGCATGCGGTCAAATCTTCTGTGCTCGTCAAGACCGAGCTCATAGAACTTTCCAAAGTCGTTTGACGGGAATGCACGCGAGCAAGCCGGGCACTTGATCTTGAACGGGTCTCTTATAATGTCGATTACCCAGCCGCAGTTAAAGAGGTCCCCCGGGTATGAGTTTACGTTTTTGCCGCAGTATTTGCAGATCAGATTCTCAGCGTCACCCATCGTACCCGGCATTTCCGCACGCGGAATGCCTTCACCGACCATTGCTGCTATAATCTTATCCAGATTCGGCAGAATTGCATCGGCATTACTGATTGCCGCCTTCTGCTCATTCCTTGCCCATGTGTATTTCTTGATATTTTCCTGTGCGTTTTCACGCATCTCATAAGTGTAGTAAGAAGGCTCTGTTTTGCGAACCGACGGAACAACCTTGATTCCGATTGACTTCTCAAGCTCCTCTCCTACGAAGTTCGCACGGAGAGTCATAACCGTCTCGCCTGCAGAAATGCCTGTAACAACACCGTTTTCAAACTTTGCATGTCCGTCAGGCACGAAGGTTGCGGTAACGGTATCCATCGGAATCTTTACAACATTGCCGCTGTTCATAGTTGCGCGCCATACGAAAGTTTCCTTACCGGTTACCGTGACGGATGCAAAACCTGTGATATCCGTACTTACAACGCCGGTGTTGTCGATTGCCTGAATAGCTACCGTTGTCGTTGCAGTTCTCTTTCCGTCATTTACGGTAACCACTACATTTGTAGTGCCGTGACCCTTTGCAGTTACGACGCCGTTTGCATCGACAGAAACAATTTCCGTGTTCTCAGGCATATACGTAACTTTGCAGTTCGCCTTATTTACAGGTGACTGGTCAACGATGATACCGTCCCAGGTAATCTGTGCAGTCTCGCCATAGTTGAGGACTGTCTTGTCAGCTTCTGCAAAAATCTTGTAAACACCGTTTATCTCCTCCGTAAACGGAGTGAGCTTGATGCCCGAGATGCTGTTGATAAGGTATCTGCCGCTTTCGGGCTCACTTTCCTCAAGTGCCTTGTGGCCTGCCATAGCATAGATATATGCACCCGGTTCAGGAACATTTACAATTGAAAGAACTTCGTACGGAAGCTCACCTTTCGTCTTTGCATAGAAAGAGATATCGTCTGCTATCTTGTCACTCTCTTTAATCGGACCGTTTTCCGAAACAAGAGCTCCGCCTGCACTTCCGGCAACAAAGTCTTCGGGAGCTTTTGCAAAGTAAACATCGAGGGAACCGCCCGTAATGTCACCTACGCGGCGAAGCTCGAAAACATACTCGCCTGCAACGGGGACATAGAGAGCAAACGCAAGGTTTGCATTATTCGGAAGTTTATCGACATCGACATTGCATCTTGTGCTGCTTGTGTCAAGTGCGTGGCTGGCAAGAGCTGACAGGTTTGCATACTTCCAGGGAGCTGAGACCTTGAGGTTGATATCAGAATACTTCTTAATATTCCTCGGGTCACGGGCAATAGCATCTACGCGCTCCGGCGCAAGTGAGCCTGTGCCGAAGGTGTATTCATAGTAGTCCTTATTCGGTCCAAAAGATGTCGGCACCTCGTCTACAAGGAGGTTGCTTGTGACCACTATCTTTACTTCGTTTGAAATCTGCTCGCTGACAAACTCCGCAGAGAGAGTGAGGAGAACCTCGCCCTTTGCAAGACCGCGGATTTTTCCGTTGCCGAGAATTTCGACAATGCCCTCGACAGACGGAGTTATCGTTACGGTTTCCATCGGAATGTCAATCGTGTTGCCGCTATTCATCGTAGCTTTAAAGCCAAGAGTTGCAGTTTCCGTGGCTATAATTTCGCTTGGGGCAATAATTTCAGTGCTTGCAACACCGCTTGTTTCCCACGAAGCAACTTCGACAACATCTGATGCCTTTCTGTCGCTTGTGATTACTGTAACCGTAATCTCTGTTTTACCATAACCAATCGGAGTAACCTTTCCGTTCTCATCAATCTCAACAATTCCGTCAACTGCCGGAACGTATGTAACCTGGCAGTTTGCCGGGTCAAGGTCGCTTCCGTCAATACGCTTTGCACTCCAGGTAATCTGAGTTTCTTCGCCGTTGAGAAGCTCTGTCTTCGCAATTGAAGCCTCAACACTTCTTACGCCGTTCGTCTCATCAGAGAACGGAGTGAGTTTGATGCTTGAAGGGTTGCAATAGATTGAGCTTGACGTACTATTCGCATGCTTTGTGTGGTCTGTAAAAGCTACCAGGTATGTGCCTGCGCTCTCAGCATTTATGATGCCGAGTGTATTGCTCGGTAAGAGTCCGTTTGATTCACGCCAGAAGGATACGTCATCCGCAAGCTTATCGGAAGCTTTGAATACTCCCGTTTCAGAGGGGATGGCATAATTTATTGAGTTCGCGGTAAACTTATCAGGACACTTTGCGAAATATACGTCACAAATACCGCCTGACGGATAGCCGTAGCCAACAAGGTCGAATATATACTTTCCTGCTTTGGGAATGTAGATTGCGAGCGCAAGATTTGCAGGTTCTCCCTGTTTTGCTGCGGAAATCGCGTTTGATATAGATACACCGGTCTCCAAATGATATGACTCAAGTTTATAGGCGTTTGCAAACTTCCACGGTGCAGTCTTCGTAAGGTCAACAAGCTCATAGCTTGTGATCTTCTGCGTCTGACGGTCTATAGCTCCGCCTTGCTGACCTCCGGGAACATAGTTCTGACCGAAGAGGTATTCGTAATAGTCCTCGTTCGGACCATTATTTGACGGCACTTCGCTCGCAAATCCCTTTGAAAGCTTTATCTTTGTGACGCTCTGACTGATGTTTGCGTCATCTGTGCTTGCTTCGCTCTTCTTGAAATCAGCAAAAGTAATAAGATATGTTCCTGCCTCGGAGATGTTGACTGAATCAAGTGCTCGGTATTCTTCAATCTTGTTTGATTCGCTCCGGAAAGAAATGTCTTCGCCAATCTTATCGGACGGTTTTACTATGCCATTTTCACCGATAAGAGAATCTCCGCCACCGTTTACCTCAAATGTATCGGGGCACTTTGAGAAGTAGATATCCATCGTGCCGCCGTTTACACGGGTAACACTTCCGAATTCCACGTTGTACTTTCCTGCCTTCGGAACATAAAGAGCAAGAGAAAGGTTTGCGCCGGTGTCAGACGCGGAAGTTGTCGTATCAACTCTTACGCCGTTTGCAGTATCAAGACCGTAATTTGCAACGCCCGATACGTTTGCAAACTTCCACGGCGCAGATTTTCCACTGTCAATGTAAGAATAGGTTGTAACCTTTGATGTGTCTGTACCGATAATAGATACGTACTCCGACGAGATTGAGTTCTGTGCAAAAACGTACTCAAACTCGCCCTTAGTTGCATCTGCTGTCGGTATTTCACCCGCTACATAGTTTTTCGAAACCGTAACGTTTTTCTCTGCAGAAATATTTTCTGTCACGAAAGTTGCAGAAAGAGAAAGCGTAACTGTGCCAACTTTGAGCGCCGTGACCATTCCGTCAGCTGCAACAGAAACGATGCCTTCCTCTGACGGAGTTACCGTAACGCTCTCCATCGGAAGAGAAATTACATTGCCTGCCGCCGTTTCTATCTCCCATTTCATCTGCGAAACGTCGCCAACGTAGAGCGTGTCAGGAAAAGCAACCTCGTTTGCGACAACGCCCGAGTTATCAAGCGCCGTAACCGTAACTTTTGTTTCAACTTCCTTGATGCCATCGGATACCTTGACTTTTATGTCAGTCGTACCGTGGCCTTTTGCCGTAACAACGCCTGTGTTTGAAACGGAGACAATCTTATCGTTCGCTACTGTGTATGTAGCCGTGCAGTCTTTGGAATCGATGGTTGTTCCGTCAAAGCGTGTAGCGGTAAAGGTAATATTTGCACTATCACCGTACATAAGCTCAGCATCGGAAATCTCTGCTTCAACGCGGGATATTGCATTATTTTCAGCCGTGAGCGGAATTAGCTTGATGGCTGACGGATTGCAATAGAGATAGTCTGACGCACTGCTCTCGGCATGCTTTTTGTGGTCTGTGAAAGCTACGAGATAGGTGCCTGCGCTCTCGGCATCTATGACACCGAGAGTCACATAATCCAACAGTCCGTTTGATTCACGCCAGAAGGATACGTCATCCGCAAGCTTGTCAGAAGCTTTGAATACTCCCTTCTCAGATGGGATGGCATATTGGATGGAGCCTTTGGTGAACTCCGTGGGGCACTTTGTGAAGTAAACATCACAAAGACCGCCCGTCGTATAGCCGCGCCCCATAATGTCGAATATGTACTTTCCTGCTTCAGGAATGTAGATTGCGAGCGTAAGATTTGCAGGCTCGCCAACATTCGCTGTTTTAATCGAATTTGATATAGAAGTGCCCGTCTCCAGATGATACGACGACAGGTTGTATGCATTTGCAAACTTCCACGGCGAGGTTATGTCAAGGTCAACAATCTCATAGCTTGTAACCTTCTGCGTCTGGCGGTCTATGGCTCCGCCTGCATGACCTCCCGGAACATAGTTCTGACCGAAGAGGTATTCGTAATCGCCGGACGCATTCTTATATACCTTTGACGGAACTTCATCTGCAAAAGATGTATCTACCGGGGTGAGCTTGATGGCTGACGGATTGCAATAAATCGAGGTTGAGTTGCCCTGCGTATGCTTTGTGTGTCCTGTGAAGGCTACCAGGTATGTGCCTGCACTCTCGACATTTATAGTGCCAAGGTTCTCATACTGTAACGGTCCTGATGATTCTGCCCAGAAGGATACGTCATCCGCAAGCTTGTCGGCCGCCTTGAAAACTCCCGTCTCGGACGGGATGGCATAATTTATTGAGTTTATTGTGAAATCATCCGGGCACTTTGTGAAGTAAACATCACAAAGACCACCCGACGTATAGCCGCGCCCCTTAATGTCGAATTTGTACTTTCCCGCTTCGGGAATGTAGATTGCGAGCGTAAGATTTGCAGGCTCGCCAACATTCGATTCGGAAATCTGGTTTGATATAGATGAGCCCGTCTCCAAATGATACGACAAGAGGTTGTATGCATTTGCAAACTTCCACGGCGAGGTTATGTCAAGGTCAACAATCTCATAGCTTGTAACCTTCTGCGTCTGGCGGTCTATGGCTCCGCCTGCATGACCTCCCGGAACATAGTTGTGACCAAAAAGGTATTCATACTCACCGTACGCATTCTTGTATACCTTTGACGGAACTTCATCCGCAAACGTCGGGTCTGCCGCAGATACACCTGTTGCAGGCATCAATGACAGTACCATGCACAACGCGAGAAATAACGCAACTGTCTTTTTCATTTTTTCTCCTCCTACATCCTTTGTTTATATGTTATTGAAACTCTTTTCTTTTATAATGCCATATTTATTATTTCAAAACAATTGGATTTTGCACCGATTTTTTATGTAATTTCCGGAAAATTAGGGAATTATTTATCAATATCGTAAACCGACTTAAGACGAAGCTGTGCCGTCAGTTCCTTTGCCGATAGGTCAGTTTTTGCTGTAACTGTGACCGAGCCTCGAGTTATGTCAAAATAGTTGTCGGAAAGGATGACATCTGCCGAGGCAAAGTCTATCTCGACTGCCTTTGCAAAGAACTCTGCCGTGACGGTTATCTCAACACCGCCGTCAATATCTTTGATTTCGGCGCAGAGATTCGGGTTTTCCCAGTTGAAATACTTTTCCTTTGTAAAGAGCTGGCATCTTGTTGTGACAAGAGTACCGGAAGCGTCGTAAATCTCCGCTACCATATATTCACCGTAAGCATCAGTAACAAACGCCTCATTCATACAGCAAACGTCCTTTGAGGAGAGAGCTGACACGGAGACATCATAGACATCTTCGCGGACAATGGTAAAGTCTCCCTTGCAGACGCGCATCTTTACGCAACCACGGAAGTCCTCCATCGTTTCGTTAGCTATATTGAGCGTGACATACCCATCCTCGCGGAAGAGGCCTCCTGCAATAGGCGCGTAGAACTTTCGCGCGGCGTAGTGGAGCGCTTTGTATCTTCCGAAATAGTCAACGCTCGACCACGAAGCAACGGGCCAGCAATCGTTAAGCTGCCAGTAGATTGAGCCCATACAGATTCCGCGGTTGCGGCGGAAATGCTCGACGCCGTATCTCATCGCCTCTGCCTGATTGAGCTGGGAAGCATAAATTACGTTCTCAAAGTTTGAGGGGTAGAGGTAATTTTCTGCAATGTAGTTAAATATTTTCTTGTTTCCGCCTTCGCACTTCTGATGGTTTTCCATAACGCGAGAAAAGATGTTTTTATCTTTCTCGGGGCAAAATGTGTCGATTGTCTTTACCGACGGGAAGCTTTCAAATCCAAATTCCGAACAGAAGCGGAATTTGTGGTTTCGGTAGTCCTCAAACGGGAGACTACCGTGCCATACAGCCCAATAGTGCTGATCGCCGCGGCTATCATCGTTCGGGTCGTAAAAGCCTCCGCCCGACGAGGGGGAACTCGGCCAGTAGAACGTGTCGGGAGCAAACTTTGAGAGAAGGCTCGGGGAAATTCTCTCATAAAGCTCGAGGTGGTCAAGCTTTTCCGTGTAGTTTTCGCAAGCACCCTCGGTGTTGCAGACGTACCACTCCATCTCGTTGTTTCCGCTTACGATGCCGATGCATGCGCGGTGAGAAAATCTCTTCATCTGCTCGGTGAACTCTGCTATGTATTCCTCGCGCATCTCATCCGAGAGCCATACGTTTGCGCAGGCTATCATCATATCCTGCCAAACGAGAAGGCCTGCCCTGTCACACGCATCAAAGAAGTCCTCCGACGGATAATATCCGCCACCCCAGACTCTTATGGTGTTGAAGTTTGCATCAACGCAAGCATCAATAAGCGCATCTATTTTCTCCTTTGTGATACGGGAGATGATATTGTCCTGCGGAATGTAGTTCGCGCCCATAGAAAAGACCTTTACGCCGTTTACAACAAAGCAGAATTCATTTCCGTGCTTATCCTTTGCTGTCGAAACGGTGAGCGTGCGAAGACCAACCGTCTTTTTTACCGTATCAATAACCTTGCCGTTCTCAAGAAGCTCGGCCGTGACTTCGTAAAGCGGTTGCTCGCCATAGCCGCGCGGCCACCAGAGCTTTGGATTTTCTATCGCAATCTCGCCCTCGCCGTCGGAAAGATTGACGGTCTTTCCGTCGACCGATACCCTGGCCGAGACACCGTTTGCGCTATGCTTTGTCGAAAGTGAGAAAGAAAGAGTTACCTTTCCGTCCTTATGTATCTGACGGATGAAGAAGTCTTCAATCACGTCAACCTCATACTGATTGAGCGAAACCTCGCCAACGATGCCCATATCGGGAAGTCGTGGACCCCAGTCCCAGCCCGTCATCCAGAAGCCCTTGCGAAGATGGGAAATTCCCGGAATGCAGACCTTATCGGCAAAGACGTGGTGGCGGCTTTCCATATACCTCAAATACTCCGTCGGTGAGGAGATTTTGAGAGTAATCTCATTTTCCCCGAGCTTCAACCTCTCGCCAACCTCGAAGGTATAAGTTCTGTGCATATTCTTTGTACTTGCAAGCTTCTTACCGTTTAAGTATATATCACAGACCGTATCTATCCCAGAAAGGACAAGCTCGTTGTGGTTTGATATTCTTTCCACATCAAACTTTGCCGTAAACGTACACGGATAGTCAGAGAGCTTTGAATAAGCTTCCTCATTTGTGCCGTAAAACGGATCTTCAATCTTTTTATTTTCAAGGAGCACTCCGTACATTGAACACGGAACAGTGCACTCAAAATTTCCAAAATTTTGGAAATTCATTAACCAATTTTTTATTTTCATCAGTTTTGCCCCTTTTATAGCTTTGTCTAGATTATAGCACGCACAGCATTTCGAGAAAACCATTGACTTGATGTAAAATATATGGTATTTTGATATCGGAGGTGGTTTTATGCAACCCGTTCTTTACAAAGAAGCGGTTCACGTTGACAGTGATACCGGTTTTCGCTACCATTGCGCCTACAGTAAAACAGAACTTCTTGAATTGCACAGTCACGACTATTACGAGTTTTTCCTTACCGTTACGGGTGAAGCTATCCACACCGCAAACGGAGAAACAACCACCCTGCCCGAGGGTTCGCTGGTTTTTATGCGACCAAGTGATGTCCATCTCTATGCACAGCACACCGCCGGGGAATACATTTTTGCAAACCTCGCATTTTCAAAGAGCGTTCTCGACGAGCTTTTGCCGTATATTTCAGACGTTGTTGATATCGCAGCTTTGACGGATGCTCCTCATCCGCCGACTATATTTTTAAGCCGCGGTGAAAAGACAAAGCTTTTTGACCTTATGAATACCCTCAACGGCACAGACCTTACCGATATCCTCCAAAGGAAGCTTGTTTTCAAGAGAATTCTTTTCGAGCTATTCACTTCATACTTCAGCTCGTTTGAGCTTGCTTCAAGCGATGTGCCGCCCTGGCTTCGCCGCGCAGTAGAGAAGATGAACTCCCCTGAGAACTTCCTCATTGGCCTCTCCCGCTTCCGCGAGCTTTGCAACAAGAGCGATGAGCACATCTGCCGCTGTCTGAAAGCGCACTACAACGTAACTCCGACCGAGTTTCTCTCCGAGATAAAGCTCAACTACCTTGCAAATATGCTGATAACCACCAACCTCTCAATAACAGACCTCTGCTATGAGTGCGGTTTTGAGAATGCAAGCTGGTTTTACTCTTCATTCAAGAAAAAGTATGGGCTTACTCCAAAAGAATTCCGCAAAAAGCACAAACCGAAACTATAGAAAAACGACAAGGCTAAGGCCACAGCCACATAAGGCAGTTTTGCCCCGAAAAACATCCTTTCGGGGTGCATACAGTTTTGAATTGAGATATTTTTCGTTTGTAGAAATATAAAAATTCCGGGAATACTGTCGTATTTCCGGAATTTTTTATGCATTACGAGCGGAAAAGAGCCATTCAAAACCAATACTTCCTTGTG
>JAFXJK010000021.1 GCA_017532355.1 Oscillospiraceae bacterium
GAGGAAACTCTCCTGAAGTGCCCGACGAAAGAGGATATGGACAAGCTTATTGCGGCAGGAGAGGGGAATCTCCGTGTTATTGCGATAGCGCCTGAGATTGAGGGAGCGATTCCTGCTATAAAATATTTTAAAGAAAAGGGCGTCAAGGTTTCGCTCGGTCATTCCGGTGCAACATTTGCCGAGGCAAGTGCAGGGTTTGAGGCAGGCGGTAGCATTGCCGTTCATACATACAACGCAATGCGTGGACTTAACCACCGTGAGCCGGGCTTTCTTGGTGCGAGCCTTATTGCCGATGATGCTTACGGCGAGATTATCTGCGATTTTCTCCACGTAGCGCCCGAGGCTGTCAGAATTGCGCTCAGATGTAAGGGAAAAGATAAAATTGTGTTTATAACCGATTCAATCGTTACGGCAGGTCTTCCTGACGGTGAGTATCTCTCAGGTGCACTTCCGGTTACGGTGAAGGACGGCGTGGCAAGAGCGCATAACGGCGCGCTCGCAGGCTCGTCGCTCCGTATAAACCGTGCTTTCGGAAATGTAGTTGAAACATTGGGAGTATCGGTAGAGGATGCGATGCTCGGCGTTACGAAAAACCCTGCCGAGGCGCTTGGGATGTACGATGAAATCGGCTCGATAGATGTTGGCAAGCGAGCGCACTTTACAGTGCTTGATGACAAGTTCAATGTTGTTATGACAATCGTCAACGGAAATGTTGTTTACAGAGCCTGATTTTTGTTGACAAAAAGATATTTTGAGGAATATAATATAATAGTTAAATAAAAATAATGAGGTAGGTGAGAATAATGGACGCAGGCGGTAGTAGAAGCACATCTGATGGGCGAAGTTTTGGCGCCGTTGGGCGTTCGTTATTTCTTGTTGCAATAAAATAGCTTTGCGGCAAGGTCTTTGCCCTTGTATTGTGCCTTTGCTTCCTGAAAATACGAAAAGGAGGAAAGGAATTTATGGGAGAGACATCCGCTTCACTTGAAAAAACAATACTTGCACTTCTCGAAGAGCGGAAATACCCGACACTCAGAGACGTGCTCAACACCATGGCTCCTGCGGACATCGCGATTTTGCTCGATGAGGTTCCGCGCGAGCGCATGCCACTTCTTTTCAGGCTTCTTACAAAGGAGCTTGCGGCAGAAACATTTGTCGAAATGGATACAGACCTACAGGAAATTCTTATAAAGGGTTTTTCCGACAGTGAGCTCAAAGAAGTTGTTGACGAGCTTTATGTTGACGATGCGGTTGACATCGTTGAAGAAATGCCGGCAAATGTTGTAAGACGAATTCTCCGTCAGGCAGACCCTGATATGAGAAAAATGATAAACGAAATCCTCAAATACCCCGATGACTCTGCAGGTAGCCTTATGACGACGGAGTACGTTAACTTCCGTCCGGATACGACGGTTTCGGAGGCGATACTTCATCTTCGCCGTGCAGGCGTGGATAAGGAAACGATATACACCTGTTACGTTACAGAGCGTGACAGAAAGCTCACGGGTATCGTTACTGTCCGCCGTCTTCTTATGGCGGATGATGAGGTAGAGATTCGTGATATTATGGAAGAGAATGTTCTTTCGGTAAACACTCTTGATGACCGAGAGGACGTTGCAAATCAGTTTGCGAAATACGGTCTTCTCGCGCTTCCTGTTGTTGATAACGAAAGCCGCCTTGTAGGTATCATCACGATCGACGATGCTATTGAGGTTATCCGTGAAGAGGCAACAGAAGATATCGAGAAGATGGCGGCTATTACTCCGTCAGATAAGCCGTACCTGAAGACGAGTGCATTCGAGCTTTTTAAAGCGAGAATTCCGTGGCTTATGCTTCTTATGCTGTCTTCTGCATTCACGAGCCTTATTATAACGAGGTTTGAGTCCGCACTTGCGGCGACGGGTGTTCTCGCTGCTTACATCCCGATGCTTATGGGCACGGGCGGTAACTCGGGTAGCCAGTCGTCCGTTGCGATTATCCGAAGTCTTTCGCTTGATGAGATTGAGTTTTCGGACATCTTCCGCGTTCAGTGGAAGGAAATTCGCGTTTCCGTGCTTTGCGGTATCGCGCTTGCAGTGGTAAACTTCCTAAAGCTTATGTTGCTTGACAAAGTCGGAACCATGGTCGCGTTTGTGGTTTCAATCGCGCTTGCGGTTACGGTTTTTACGGCGAAGTTTGTGGGTTGCTCACTTCCGATTCTTTCAAAGAAGCTGAAGTTTGACCCTGCCGTTATGGCGAGCCCGCTTATCACGACGATTGTTGACTCACTCTCGCTTCTCATTTATTTCTACATCGCATCAATATTGTTATAGAAAGCAGGTGGAAAATCCACCTGCTTTTTTACATATTCAGTTTGAGTTTTATCGTATTTAAATATTCCGTAGGGGAGAGACTCTCGTAGGATTTGAAAATTCTGCTGAAATAATGTATGGATGAAAAACCGACCGCTGCGGAAATCTCTGTGAGATTCATCGTTCCGTCGCGAAGAAGTTCTTTTGCGCGTTTTATGCGAAGACGGTTTATATAGGTTATCGCGCTTTCTCCATATACTTCCTTGAACGCCTTGCAGAGGGATGTTTTGTTTGTGTTGAAAAGGAAACATAAATCGTCAAGCGTTATCTTTTCCGTGAAGTTATTGTTGACGTAGGAGAAAATCTCTTCTGTTTTTGAATCGGTCTCGACGCTCTTATGCGTGCGCGGCGGAGCTTCCGTATGGCGGACGAGTTCGATTAAAAACATCTCGAACTTCATCTTCAGAAGCTGGTCAGCACCGAATGGGAAGTCGCGCCGCTTTTTCATATCGCGCTGACCGGGGATATCGTAGGGCGGAAGAAAGACCGTGCGCCCTTCCTTTATAACTTCTGTGAGCATCTTTATGAGCTCGTTTGAAAGCGTGTATGCGCTGTTCGCGAACTTATCGAGCCTTTTGCAGTCGCACTCGAAGCCTATTATTATGACATTTGGAGCTTCATTCTGCGGGCAGGAGAGTGAGTGTGGCTCATCTGCACGGTGAATTATAAGCTGTTTGCTGTGAAGTGTTCCCGAAAAGTTTTCGGCGCTTACGTCCATTGTGCCGCTGTCGATGTATATGAGTTCTCTGAAAGGGTGGCTGTCCTTGAATGTATGGTATTCCTTCACGAATTCAAAGTAATGCAGGTTTGCCATCCGAGAAACCGAAATATCTGTTCTGAATTTTTTTAGTTTAAATTGCAACTTGCGTCACCTCTTTTTTTATCGTAACACAGGTTGTATAATTGTGTCAATGTTTAATATTGTGCAAAAAAGATTTAATATGCTTTAAATACATAAAGGCAAAAGATTGTTATAATTCTCTTATAAACATATTTTTAGGAGGAATTATAATGAGCAGAATTTGCATACCCGATTGGGAGTATAAGGAGAGAATCGCCCGTGCGGCAAAGCTCGTTCGAGAAAGGGGACTTGACGTAATGGTCGTTTCGAGTACGGAATCCGACTATGCCAACGCAAGATACTTCAGCGGTTTCTGGCCGCTTTTTGAGCGTGCAGGCGTCGCCATTTCGGCGAACGGCGACGCGGCTCTTATGGTAGGACCTGAGTGCATAATCTTTGCGCAGGACGTTGCAAAGATAGATAAGATTTTTTGTCTGCGCGAGTTCCGCGAGTCGGCTGACCCGTCATACCCCGAGCTTTCTGCAAGCACATTCCGCGATGTGTTCCGAGCAATCGGTGTCAGCGGCGATAAAATCAAGATAGGGCTTGGCAGTTATGTAGAGTGTACTCTCCCGATTTTTGAAGGTCTCAAGGAAAGCTATCCCGATGCCGAGATCGTAAAGTGCAATGAGATAATGGTTGAGCTTCGTCAGATTAAGAGCGAAAACGAGCTTGCATGCATTCGTGAGGGATTTCGAATTGTTGACCTTGCAACGGACGAGGTTATAAGACATTTGAAACCCGGCGTAACAGAGCTTCAGATGGTCGGTATTGCGCAGAGGGTAATTTACGAAGAGGGCGCGGAGTACGAAGGTCTTCCGATGTACGTTTTCAGCGAGAAGTCAACAAGCCATGCTATAAGCCGCAGCGGATACAGAACAATAAACAAGGGAGATATTGTTCAGCTCAACCTTTCTGCAAAGGTTGACGGCTATTCTCCGGCAATCGGTCTTCCTGTTGTTATGGGTAAGCTTGAGGGTGAGAGAAGACGCGTTGTCGAGTTCTGCAAAACTGCACATGACTGGACTGTGGATAAGCTCAAGGCAGGTGTTCTTGCAAGCGATATCGCAAAAGAATTTTATCAGATGTATGTCGATAATGGCTTCAAGGACAATTTCGTTTACGGTCCGTGCCACGGTACGGGTATGATAGAGGTCGAAGCTCCGTGGATGGAGACAATAAGCGATTATCCGCTTATGGAGAATATGACCTTCCAGGTTGATACATTTATTTCCGGTGATGGATTTGGTGTAAGATGGGAAAAGGGCGTTGCAATCACAAAGGACGGTTGCGAGTCAATGACGGATTACTTGAAGAAAGGAATTATAGAGCTCGATGTGTAAGGCGGTAGGAAAGAAAGTCTGGATTCTTCCCGATTGCGAGCTCCCGAAAGTCGGTGAAGGCGTCGCAAAGGGGCATGAGTCCGTGATCATAGTAAATGACAGTGAGCGCGATGCAGAAATTTCCGTCAAGCTTTTCTTTACCGATAAAGAGGCACATGATAAAATAAAGTGGACGGTAAAGAGCGGAAGAGTGCGCTGTTTCAGAACGAATAATGTCGAAGATATGTGCGGATATGTTGTTCCGCTTGAAACTCAGTATGCTATGAAGCTTGAGTCGAGTGAGAACATCGTCGTGCAGTACGGCAGACTTGACAATACGCAGGCAAATCTCGCTTTTTATACAACTATGGGGTATGCCGAGTAGGAGGTTTGGAGAATGTATCTTGATAAATGTTTTCCGCGCGAGGTGGATGCGGCAAAGGAGAGAAGAACGCCCGTTGTTATGGTAGGCGGAACGGTTGAATACCACGGTCCTCATTGCGCCTATGGTTGCGATACTCTTATTGCAGAGGGGCTTGTTGCACGACTTGCCCAAAAGAAGGATATAATAATTGCACCAACGGTCAATTACAGCCCTGCAAGCTTCGCGGTGGCTGATGAAACAAGCGGAACGGTGCATATAGAAGAAGATGTGTTTGAGGCGTATCTTTTTCAGATTTTTATGAATATGCTATCGAGTGGACTTCGCAATATCTACGTTGTGATTCACCACCAGTTTGAGCAGGAAAACCTGATGCCGATGACGCTTTCGTATATGAAGGCGGCAAAGCGCGCAACAATGCGCTATCTTGAGAAAACGCAAGGTAAAGGCTGGTGGGGGAACGAAAATTATGCCACCTACTACGAAAATCTTGGCGGCGGAGACGATCCGTTTAGCTGGATAAAGGTAATTCCAACGATGAGTACCGAGGTTCAGAACGCGACGGGTTATGACCACGCAGGCAAATTTGAATGTTCAATTCTTATGGCGCTTTATCCGGAAGCAGTAAAGCTTGAGCGACTTTCCGATATAAAGCATTGGTTTACGGAAAGTGCCGCCGGGGCAAACAAAGAACTCGGCGATGAGATGGTACGTCTCTCGCTTGAATATTTAGAAGAGAAGATAAAATAGAGGTAAGTTTATGGGTGTTGAAAAAGCATACACATTCAGAGAAAGACTGCTCACGGTTCACGAGAAGAATGTCCGTGATTTTTCAGTAGTTGCGGTGGACGATGAGTTTTGCCTTGCGGATGAAGTGATTATCGGAATCGGGGAAGATGCAAGCGAGGTAGTAAAGTTTGCTGCAGAAGATTTTGTAGATTTTCTTGCGGTTTCGATGAATATAAAGGCAAGTATTTCGGGTGATGTTAAGGCGGATATCTCGCTTAAAATAGCAAATGAGACGGCTCGGCTTCGAGAAGCAGACGGGTACAAAGGCTTCTTTATAAATGTCTCGGACGGGATCGAGATCTACGGTGCGGACGAGCGCGGCGTCGCGGCGGCACTTTATTACATAGAAGACCTTATGTGTATGAAAAAAGCACCCATACTCGCGCGTGGAGAGATCAGAAAAAAGCCGATGCTGTCACCTCGGATGGTTCATTCGGGATATGCACTTGACGATTATCCTGACGAATATCTCACGAGAATTGCCCACGAGGGAAGAGATGCGATTCTCATCTTTGCGTGGGACATTAACAAAACACATCTTGGACATCTTGATTTCAACGACCTTATCGCGCGTGCCAAGGTACGCGGGATAGATGTCTATGCTTACAGCTTCTTTATTGGTGGTCCGCACCCCGACGAGGAGGGAGCATATGAGTATTACGATAATACTTACGGGCGTCTTTTCAGGGAATGTCCCGATCTTCGCGGTGTTACCTTCGTTGGCGAGGTTGTGGAATTTCAGAGCCGAGACCCTCACGTTTCAAAATTCCGTTGCCGCGATACGGTGACGGATGACCTTCCTGACGGCAAACCGTGGCCGGGGTGGTATCCGTGCGAAGACTGGCCAAAGTGGCTCTCTCTTGTTGAAAAAGTCATACATAACGCAAAGCCTTCTGCCGATATAGTTATGTGGAGCTATAATTGGGGATATCAGTCTGAGGATGCAAGAGTGAGCCTTATTGAGAATATGCCCGAAAATGTAACTCTCCAGGCGACATTTGAAATGTTCGATAACAGAAAAACAGAAGATGTCGTCACCGCGGTTTCAGATTATTCACTTTCGTATGTCGGTCCGGGACCGTACTTTGTGAGCGAGGCGAAAGCTGCCGCGCGGCGCGGAATAAAGTTTTATGCACAGACGCAGGCGGCGGGGGTCACCTGGGACTTTGGTGTAATCCCGTATCTTCCGATGCCGCAGCAATGGCTTGCGCGTTTTGAAAAGATGCGAGAGGCAAATCGCGATTGGGGATTCTGCGGTGGTATGGAAAATCACCACCATGGCTTTTATCCGTCAATTATTTCAAAATTCTCCCATCATGCATTTTTGGAGCCATTAGAGCCGCTTGACGAGCTTCTCTCAAAGCTTCTTGCCGCAGAATACGGCGCGGAGAATCTTGAAAAAGTAAGCCTTGCGTTTGAGTTATGGAGTAAAGCTATTTCACATTACACACCGTCGGAGGGCGATTTCAGCGGTGCCGCGAGAATCGGGCCTGCGTATCCGTTCTGTCTCTTTTATCAGGCAAAGCCGCCTCGTGATGAGAGCGCATTTTTCGGGATTGATATATTCTTAACGGAATATGCAACGGGTATGGAGCATTCCGTGTTCATCAGTGCACCACCGCGTGAAAATTTCATCAGTATGAGAATATGCCCTGAACTACGATCGCTTAAGACGATGCATTCGCTTATGAAACAGGGGATAGAGGTTTTTGAGTCAATAGAGAATAAGAACGAAAAGCTTCTTTCGGTAATAAACCTCGGAAAGTTCATAACCTGTTCTGTGCTTACCAACATCCATGCAAAAGAGTGGTACATACTTAAGCGTAAGCTCTATGCGGAGGAAGAAAGAGAGGCTCTTCTCAAAATCGTTTCGGACATGGAGAAACTTCTCCTTGATGAGATTGAGAATGCAAGAGAGGCACTTCCGCTCGTCGATTTTGATTCACGTCTCGGTTGGGAGCCTACAATGAATTACCTTGGCGACCGCGAGCATATCGAGTGGAAAATCCGTCAGGTAAAATATGTCCTTGAAAAGGAAATGGTTAAGCTTCGGAAATCAATAGAGCTTGAAATGTAGCGAAAAGGAGGAGACTGTCGTCTCCTCCTTTTTTGGTCGGAAAATGCCACTATACAATGCTTTTTTGATGTGTTAGAATCAAGGTGTAATAACCTTGAGGGGTGATAATGATGAAAGTTGAAAACGCATACGACTTTAGAAAAAAACTTTTTACGGTTCACGAAAATGATGTAAGAAAATTTAACTTAAATACAAAGACGGAAGAGCTTGAGATTTGCGACGTTGTTGTTATCGAAATAGGCACTA
>JAFXJK010000022.1 GCA_017532355.1 Oscillospiraceae bacterium
AGTACAACGGCCTTTTCAATCTTCGTTATGACGATACAAACCCTGTCCGAGAGGATGATGAGTTTGTCCGTTCTATCGAAGAGGACCTTCGCTGGCTCGGGGCAGAGCCAAACGGCGGCATCTTCTACGGCTCTGATTATTTCGATAAATGCTATGAGTTTGCGGTTGACCTTATAAAGCGCGGAAAGGCATACGTTTGCGACCTTTCGGCAGAGGAGATGCGCGAGTATCGAGGCACTCTCACCGAGCCGGGAAAGAACAGTCCGTATCGCGACCGTTCAGTTGAGGAAAACCTCGACCTCTTTGAGAGAATGAAGAATGGCGAGTTCCCGGACGGAAGCCACACTCTCCGTGCGAAAATTGATATGGCGTCGCCGAATATGAATATGCGTGACCCTGCGATTTACAGAATCCTTCATACTCACCACCACCGCCAGGGTGATAAGTGGTGCATCTATCCTCTTTATGACTATGCTCATCCGATTCAGGATGCGCTTGAAGGCATAACCCATTCTCTCTGCTCAATTGAGTTTGAGAACCACCGTCCGCTTTATGATTGGGTTGTCCGTGAAATCGGCTTTGAGAATCCGCCACGTCAGATAGAGTTCTCGCGCCTTAATGTAACAAATACCGTTATGTCCAAGCGTTACCTCCGTCAGCTCGTTGAGGAGAAGTATGTTGACGGCTGGGATGATCCCCGTATGCCTACTCTTTCGGGACTTCGCCGACGCGGCTACACTCCGAAGGCAATCCGTACTTTCTGTGAGAGAATCGGAGTTTCAAAGGCATACAACACCGTTGATTACGGCTTCCTTGAGCATTGTATCAGAGAAGATCTCAACGAATCTGCCACACGTATGATGGTTGTCTTAAGACCTGTAAAGCTTGTCATTGATAATTATCCTGAAGGACAGACAGAGACCTTCGATGCACAGAATAACCCCATAGATGAAAACAGCGGAACACATAAGGTCACCTTCTCCCGCGAGCTTTATATTGAGCGAGAGGACTTTATGGAAGAGCCTGTAAAGGGATATTTCAGAATGTTCCCGGGTAATGAAGTGCGTCTTAAGTATGCGTATTATGTAACGTGCAAGAGCTTTGAAACGGATGAGAACGGTAATGTTACGGTTATCCATGCCGAATATGATCCTGCATCCCGCGGCGGAGACACGCCTGATAAGCGTAAGGTAAAGGGAACAATTCATTGGGTTTCCGCAAGTGATGCGTGTGATGCAGAGGTCCGTCTTTACGAAAATCTTTTTAATGCCGAGAATCCGGGTGAATTCCCGGAGGGCGGCGCATTCACCGATAATATCAACCCCAATTCACTTGAAGTCCTCACCGGATGCAAGTGTGAGTCTGCAATCCGCGAAAACATCGGAGACGGCAGATACCAGTTCCTCAGAAACGGCTACTTCTGCCGGGATACAAAGCTCTCGACAGACGATAAGCTCGTTTTCAACAGAACTGTTTCGCTTAAGGACTCATGGGCAAAGAAAAAGTAAGACAGAGGTAAGTTGTAATGGATATGAAATTTTTTGAAGAGGCAGAGGCGAAGATTCCGAAAGGGAAGGTAAGAACCCGTTTTGCACCGAGTCCCACAGGCTATATGCATATCGGCAATCTCCGCACAGCTCTCTATACTTATATGATTGCAAAGCACAGCGGCGGTGATTTTATCCTCCGAATTGAGGATACCGACCAGGGACGACTTGTCGAAGGTGCAACGGATCTTATCTACCGCACGCTCCACGAAACAGGACTTAACTATGACGAAGGCCCCGATATAGGTGGCCCCGTAGGTCCGTATATCCAGAGCGAAAGAATGGGAATGTATAAGCAGTATGCAGAAGTTCTCATTGAGCGCGGTGCGGCTTACCGTTGCTTCTGCGAAAAGACAGACCACGAAGAAAAGGACGGCGAAGCTCCGACCAAATACGATGGCAGATGCTCGCGCCTTTCGCCTGAAGAGATTCAGGCAAAACTCGATGCAGGCGTTCCGTATGTTATCCGCCAGAAGATGCCGGAAAGCGGAACAACTACATTTTCTGACGTTGTTTACGGCGATATAACAGTTCCGAACGAGGACCTCGACGATCAGGTTCTTATAAAGTCTGACGGCTTCCCGACATATAACTTCGCAAACGTGGTTGATGACCATCTTATGGGTATAACTCACGTCGTTCGCGGTTCGGAGTATCTTTCTTCTGCACCGAAGTATAACCTTCTCTATGAAGCATTTGGTTGGGAAATTCCGACTTATGTACACTGTTCACCCGTTATGAAGGATGCGCAGCATAAGCTCTCAAAGCGTAACGGAGACCCGTCTTATGAAGACCTTATAAACGAAGGTTACCTCAAGGATGCGGTTGTAAACTATGTAACGCTCCTCGGTTGGAGTCCCGGCGGCGAGCAGGAGATTTTCTCTCTTTCAGAGCTTGTAGATATCTTCGAACTCAAGGGTATTTCTAAGTCACCGGCGATTTTTGACGTCGCAAAGCTCAAGTACATAAATGCAGAGTATATCCGCTCAATGACACCTTCGCAGTTTGCAGACGTTGCACGTCCGTATATCCGACAGGGAGTGAAGAATGAGGCAATCAACCCCGACCTCATTGCTCCGCTTCTCCAGCAGCGTTGTGAGCGCCTTGCGGATATTCCCGAGCAGGTTGATTTCTTCGACGCTGTTCCCGAGTATGACAGCGAGATGTATTCTCATAAGAAGATGAAGACAAGTCCGGAAACAGCTCTTGTCACTTTGCGTGAGCTTCGTCCTGTGCTTGAGGGTATTTCTGACTGGACGTTTGACACTATCCACGATACACTCTTTAGCTACATCGCAGAGCATGAACTTAAGAACGGATTTGTCCTTTGGCCGCTCCGTACTGCTCTTTCGGGTAAGCAGGTCACACCCGGTGGCGGCGTAGAGTTCTGCCATATTCTCGGTAAAGAAGAAACGCTCAAGCGCATTGATGCTGCAATAGAAAAATTATCCTAAACAAATTCCCTGTGAAGTGAACTTACTTCACAGGGTTTTGGTATGCGTTTTGGAGGAATCAAAATGAGAGATATAGCGAATATTGATAAGAATTTTGAAGTCAAGTCAACTATCGGCAAAGAAGATGTAGTGTACAAAAACGTGCTCGAAGAACCATTTAAGATTTACGGCATTTTCTATGAAGATGGCAAGTTTCGTCGTATTCCCGAAGCTGTTGCAAAGAGTGTAAGTGAGGGTGTATATGCGCTTCATGCAAATTGTGCAGGCGGTAGAGTTCGTTTTAAGACAAACAGCCCGTATGTTTCAATTTATGCGGAGGTTGAAAACGTTTGTCGTGCTCCGCACTTTGCGCTTACCGGTACTGCGGGTTTTGACCTCTATGAAGATATAAACGGTGTGGACAGATTTGTAAATATCTATATTCCTCCGTATGAAATTAAAGATTCGTTTGAGAGCATTCATGAATTTACCGAACAGAGAGAACGAGAGCTTACGATAAACTTCCCGCTTTATACTGATGTAAAAAATCTCTATGTCGGTGTTGCAAAGGATGCTTATATCAAAGCTCCGAACCCGTATAAACACGAAAAACCCGTTGTTTATTACGGCTCATCAATTACGCAAGGCGGATGTGCCGCACGTCCGGGAACTTGCTATGAGGCTATTATCTCACGCCGTCTTTCGTGCGACCATATAAACCTCGGCTTTTCTGGCGTTGCAAAGGCAGAAGACGAGATCGCAGAGTATATCAGCAATCTCGATATGTCTGTTTTTGTTTATGACTATGACCATAACGCTCCGACTCTTGAGCATCTCGTGAAAACTCACGAGAGGATGTTTAAGAAGATCCGCGAAAAGAATCCGACTCTTCCGATAATTTTTGCATCAAAGCCGAAATATCTCGGCGATGAGTTTGGCGATAGAATTCCGCGCTATAAGGAAACCCGTGAAGAGGTTTATAATACATACAAAAAAGCAATTGCCGCGGGTGATAAGAATGTTTACTTTGTAAACGGAGATGAGCTTATGAAGTATGCAGAGTATGAGGGAACGGTAGATGTTTCTCATCCGACTGACCACGGCTTTGCTTCAATGGCAAAGGTCTTTGGAGATTTGATAGAGAAGATACTTGAAAAGAGGTAATAATATGAGTGACATTGCAAAAATAGATAAGAATTTTGAAGTTAAATCAAGTATCGGAAAAGACGATGTAGTTTATAGAAATGTTCTCGAAGAACCTTTTAAGGTATACGGCGTTTTCTATGAGAACGGAAAGTTTCGACGTATTCCCGAAGCTGTTGCAAAGAGTGTAAGTGAGGGTGTATATGCTCTCCATGCAAATTGTGCAGGCGGCAGAGTTCGTTTTAAGACAAACAGCCCGTATGTTTCGGTCTATGTTGAGGTTGAGAACGTTTGTCGTGCTCCGCATTTTCCGCTTACAGGTGCCGCGGGCCTTGACCTCTACGGCGATTATGGAATAAAAGACAGATTCCTCTGGCCGTTTGTTCCTCCGTATGATGTTACCGATTCTTTCGAGAGCGTTGCAGAGCTTTTTACAGTTGAAGAAAGGGAGTTCACAATTAACTTTCCACTCTATACTGACGTTAAAAATCTCTATGTTGGCGTCTCAAAGGATGCTTACATAAAAGCTCCCGAGCCGTATAAGATTGAAAAACCGGTTGTTTATTACGGTTCATCTATTACACAGGGCGGATGTGCATCCCGTCCCGGAAATTGCTATCAGTCAGTAATTTCACGCCGTCTTTCTTGCGACCATATCAATCTCGGTTTCTCCGGCGTTGCAAAAGCAGAGGATGAGATTGCAAATTACATAAAAGATCTTGATATGTCAGCGTTTGTGTATGATTATGACCACAACGCACCGACGATTGAGCATCTTGAAAAGACTCATGAAAGAATGTTTAAAATCGTGCGCGAGGCACATCCCGACATTCCGATAATCTTTGCGTCAAAACCCAAAGGTCGTGACGACCTTTATGGTGAAAGATGGTTTGCGTGGCATTTTGGTCTCAAACCGGAAAAAGCAACTTTTGACGACAGGGAAAACCTTGGTCTTGGAAGAACGCTCGATACAATCACAAAGACTTATGAAAACGCAAAGGCGGCAGGGGATAAGAATGTATATCTTATTCCGGGCAGCGAGCTTATGAAGTATTGCGGACATGACGGAACTGTCGATATTTCTCACCCGACGGATTACGGCTTTGCTTCAATGGCAAAGGTCTTTGGGGATTTGCTTGAAAAAGTTTTGAAATAGATGGAGAGTGTAAAGTTTTGAGAATGAGAAAAAAGCCGAACCTCGATAAGCGTCGGCAGAATTGTATTGGTATTATTCCGCAGAATCCTGAGTCACTTCGCGGAAAGTGGAAAGAAACCTTCGGGTTTGACCGTATCTGTATTGAAATCGGCTGTGGGAAAGGTCGCTTCATAACTGAGAATGCAAAGCTTGACCCCAAAACACTCTTTATCGGAATTGAGCGCGAGCAGAACGTTTTTGTTATGGCGGCAGAGAAGGCGATAGCAGGCGGTCTTTCAAATGTCCTTTTTATGGATATTGATGCGGCAACACTCTGCGATATTTTTGAAAACGGAGAGATAAACGGAATTTATCTCAACTTCAGCGATCCGTGGCCAAAGAAAAAGCAGGCAAAGCGCCGTCTCACTCATGGAGATTTCCTTGCGAAATACGATACCGTTCTTTCTGATGACGGTTTTATATTCTTCAAGACTGATAACACGAAGCTCTTTGAGTTCTCACTTAATTCAATGTCCGAATACGGACTTAAGCTTCAAAACATAACCTTCGACCTTGCCGCAAGCGGGATAGACAATGTCGTTACGGAGTACGAAGCTCGCTTTATGGAGCAAGGAATGAATATCTACAGGGTAGAGGCATATAAGAGAAAATAAAACATCTTTTTGGGAAGTTTTAAAATGAGTAAGAAAGTAGTTGTTATTGGCGCAGGTGCCGCAGGGCTTTTTGCTGCAGGAATCGCCGCACAAGACGGTGCAGACGTTCTTGTTTTTGAGAAGAACCCGTATCCGGGTAAAAAACTGAATATAACGGGAAAAGGCCGTTGTAATGTCACGAACAACTGCGATTTTGACGAGCTTATGGCAAATGTTCCTCAGAACCCGAGGTTTATGTACAGTGCGTTTTCTGCTTTTTCTCCGCAGGATATGATGTCTTTTCTTGAAAACGAAGGAGTAAGTCTTAAAACCGAACGCGGAGCAAGGGTTTTTCCGACCTCTGACCGTGCGAGAGATGTAACTGATACGCTTTATGCGTTTGCGAAGCGGAACGGCGCAAAATTCAAAACCGCAGAGGTGCGTGGGCTTACGATTGAAAACGGCGCTGTATGCGGTGTAAAAACGGCTTCGGAAGCTTATTTATGCGATGCTGTAATTATTGCGACGGGCGGTGCATCTTATCCGCTTACGGGCTCGACGGGTGACGGCTATCGCTTTGCCGAAAGTGCAGGGCACACGGTGGTGTCTCCTCGTGGCTCGCTCGTTCCTCTTTGTGCAGAGTGTGAAGTCTGCCGTATTGCCCAGGGGTTAACGCTCAAGAACGTCGTTCTTTCGGCGTTCAACAATAAGGGTAAGCAGATTTTTTCAGAAATCGGAGAGATGCTGTTCACTCATTTTGGTATGAGCGGTCCGCTTGTTCTTTCTGCAAGTGCGCACATGCGTGATTTTGAAAAAGAGAAGTATCATATAACAATCGATCTGAAACCCGGGCTTACTCCGGAAAAACTTGAGGAAAGAATCCTTCGGGATATAGAAGAGAAGAAGAATAAGGATATGCACAATCTTCTTCGTGGTCTTCTTCCATCAGGATTGATACCGATTGTTCTTATGAAATCAGGTATAGACTCTTCTGTTAAGGGGAATTCCTTGACACGTGAAATGCGAAAAACTCTGCGCGACACACTTAAGTCGCTTAAGTTTGAAATAGACGGGAAACGCCCCATTGAGGAAGCTATTATAACCTCGGGAGGCGTAAACGTCCGCGAGATAAACCCCAAAACAATGGAATCGAAAAAAACAAGCGGTCTTTACTTTGCAGGCGAGGTGCTTGATGTTGATGCTTATACGGGAGGTTTCAATCTCCAGATAGCATGGTCAAGTGCGTATGTCGCAGGCAAGAGTGCCGCGGAAGAGGAGAGGTAGAATCAATGAAAAAGATTGCTATCGCAATAGACGGGCCGAGTGGCGCAGGAAAGAGCACTATATCCAAGATTCTTGCAAAAGAGCTTCAGTTTGTCTATGTTGATACGGGAGCAATATACCGTACTGTAGGTATATACACATATCGGAAGGGCGTTGACCCGACGGATGCCGAAGCGGTGGAAAAGCTTCTTCCCGGGATTGATATTGTCATAAAACACGTTGACGGTGTTCAGAGAATTTTCTTAAACGGAGAAGATGTTTCGGAGAAAATCCGTGAGCATATTATTTCAAAGTATGCGTCGGATGTTTCTGCAATTCCTGCAGTGAGGAAGTTTCTTCTTAATATGCAGCGTGAGTTTGCAGAACGCTACAACGTCATTATGGACGGCCGCGACATCGGTACCGTTGTTCTCCCTAATGCTGACATCAAAATCTTTTTGACGGCGACTGACGAGGATCGTGCAAAGCGCAGATACGATGAGCTTATCCTCAAAGGTCAGGACGTGCCATTTGAAAAGGTGCTTTCAGATATGCGTGAGCGTGACCGCAACGATTCACAGCGTGCCACTGCACCGCTTGCGGCAGCAGAGGATGCAATAACGGTCGATACGACGGGGAATACGCTTGAGCAGAGCGTTGAAGTGCTCAAGAAACTCGTAAATGAGAGGTTAGAAGGATAATGGTACTCTTCAGAATTGTATATGCAATCGCAATGCCTGTTTTCCGACTTCTTTACAGAATTAAAGTTTACGGACGTGAGAATGTTCCGGAAGGTGCCGCTGTAATGTGTGCAAATCATTCGGCTTTGCTTGACCCTATATTTTTGTGTGTTGCTTGCGGTATTCGCGAAAATTGGCTCTTTATGGCAAAAATAGAGCTTCTCAGGGTTCCTGTGCTTGGGTGGATATTGAAGAAGATAGGTGTAATCCCCGTAAATCGCGGAGCTACGGATATCTCTACTCTCCGCAATGCGATTGATGCGCTCAAGAGCGGAAAGAAGGTTATGATTTTTCCTCAGGGAACCCGTGTTCGCGAGGGAGATGACGACGTTGCGGCAAAGACCGGAGCTGCAATGATTGCTTCCCGTGCAGGAGTTCCGTTAGTCCCTGTTTACATTAACACAAATAAACACATTTTCGGAAAAGTTATTGTCTCAATCGGTAAACCTGTCTCGACTGAGATTGAAGAAAAAGGACAGGCAAAATACAAAAAGCTCATAGGCGATGTTTTTGATGAAATTTCGAGGTTAGGTAAATTGTATGAATAGAAATCCGGAAATAAAGCTCGCGGAAACTGCCGGTTTTTGCTTTGGTGTGCGTCGAGCGGTTGATATAGCCGAAAAGCTTGGGCGTGACGGAGTGTCGGCTTGCACGCTCGGTCCGATTATCCATAACACGCACGTCGTCGATTATCTTACGGAGCTTGGTGTTCCGAGTGTCAGTTCTGTGTCTGAAGTTCCCGAGGATGCTCTTGCTGTCATCCGTTCTCACGGAGTTCCTTCAACTGTCTATAGGGAGCTTGAGAAAAAGGGAATAGAATATGTGGATGCAACCTGCCCCTATGTCAGACGAATCCATAACATAGTCAAGGAGAATTCGGAGGCAGGGCGAGAGATAATCATAGTAGGAAAAAGAGAGCATCCGGAGGTTTTGGGCATTGCAGGACAGTGCAAAGGAGCAGAAATTGTCGGTAGCGACGAAGAACTTGAAGAACTGCTAAAAAACCGCAAAGACCTTGAAATTAAGCCAATTTGCGTGGTTGCCCAGACTACGGTCGGAAGAAAAAATTGGGAAAAAACCGTAAAAAAAATAAAAAAAGTGTGTACAAATTGCGAAATATTTGATACAATATGTCTCGCAACCAGTAAACGTCAGGCCGAGGCTGCTTCGCTCGCGGCGGAGGCGGACGTTATGGTAGTGATCGGGGACAGGACAAGTTCAAATACCAACGAGCTTGTCGAGATATGCAGGCAGAATTGCGCGAAAGTCTTCCGCGTTGAGGAAGCGTCCGAGATTTCTTCGGATGATATCTCAGATGCGGAAGTGGTAGGCATAACTGCGGGCGCATCTACACCCGATTGGATAATTAAGGAGGTAAAAGGCAAGATGAGCGAAGAAATCAAGAACATTGAAGTAGAATCTTTTGAGGAGATGCTTCTCAGTTCACTCAAAACTTTTAATAATGGAGATAAGGTTGTCGGCGTGATAACTGCGGTTACACCGTCTGACATTCAGGTTGACCTTGGCGCTAAATACGCAGGTTATATACCGTATTCGGAAATCGGCGACAACGCTTCAGATGTCTCCGAGTTCAAAGTTGGCGATGAAATTGAAGCATGCGTAGTCCGCGTAAACGACGTTGAGGGTATCATCACTCTCTCAAAGCGTCGCCTTGATGCTATCAAGGGATGGGACGATGTTGAGCTTGCACGTCAGGACAAGACAACAGTTGAGGGTACAGTAGTTGATACAAACTCCGGTGGTGTTATCGTATCAGTAAGCGGCCTTCGCGTATTCGTTCCGGCATCTCAGACAGGTCTTCCGAGAAACGCTGAGATGACAGATATGCTCAAGAAGAAAGTGCAGCTCAAGATTAAGGAAGTTAACCGTCCGCGCCGTCGCATAGTCGGTTCAATCAAGGAGGTTTCCTTCGAGGCTCGCCGTGAGGCAATGGAGCGCATCTGGAGCGACATCGAAGTAGGTAAGGCATATAAGGGCGTTGTACGTTCACTTATGTCATACGGTGCATTCATCGACATCGGTGGTGTTGACGGTATGCTCCACATCTCCGAGATGTCATGGAAGAGAATCGGCCATCCGTCAGAGATGTTCAAGGAAGGCGATGTTGTCGATGTATTCGTAATCGCTCTTGACGCTGAGAAGAAAAAGATTTCTCTCGGTTACCGCAAGGCAGAAGATAACCCGTGGACAAAGTTCATGGCAGCATACAATGTAGAAGATGTTGCGAAGGTAAAGATTGTTAAGCTTATGCCGTTTGGTGCATTTGCAGAAATCGTTCCGGGCGTTGACGGTCTCATTCACATTTCCCAGATTACAAACACTCACATCGCAAAGCCGGGTGATGTTCTCAAGGAAGGCGACGAGGTTGAGGCAAAGATTATCGCAGTTGACGAAGAGAACAAGAAGGTTTCTCTCTCAATGCGTGCTCTCATCCCGGGTGAGGAGAATGCAGCTCCTGCAGAGGTAGAAGAAGCAGCTGCTGACGAGGTTGTTGCTACAGCAGGCGAGGAGAACGATATCGTTCCTGAAGACGCTGAATAATTAACTGAAAATAAAGAGCGCATCCTTTGAATGGGATGTGCTCTTTGCTTCGTTTTTGGCGTATTGGAAAAATTTTTAAAAATCGCAAAAAAAGGCTTGACCTGATAGGTGGAAATATGTTATAATCTGTATTACCTGTGAAAGGTTTATTTTTTGTGCTCTTTTTTAGGGTGTAAAAATTTGAACCTACGTGGGAGAAATAAAGTTTCCGCGAAGCCGCAAGGCTGTCAGGGAGGCAAAAAATTCTTTGGAGGCCGAAAAATATGAGAACAAAAATCACACTCGTTTGCACAGAATGCAAGCGCAGAAACTACGACACAATGAAAGAAAAGAAAAACACGCCGGACAGACTCGAGCTTAACAAGCATTGCCCGTTCTGCCGCAAGCATACTCTTCACAGAGAATCCAAGTAATCAGGTTTTTCTTTCTACCAATTACTAATGAAAGGGTGTGCTTTAAATGTCGGAAAAGAAAAGACGCAGTGTAGCTGCTTGGTTCCGTGAGATGAAGAGCGAACTCAAGAAGGTTGTTTGGCCTTCTGCAAGTCAGGTTTATAAGAACACCTGCATAGTTTTGATTGTTTGTGCAATCTTTGCTATCATTACACTTATTATGGACTTCCTCTTCAACGGCGGAATTAACTTGCTCATTAACCTTAAGTAGGAGGAGTCAGTTAATGGCTGCAAATGCTAAATGGTATGTTATCCACACATACTCCGGCTATGAAAATAAAGTAGCCGCAACAATTGAAAAAACAGTCGAGAACAGAAAGCTTCATGACCTTATCTGCGCAGTAAATGTTCCTGTTGAAACCGTTGTTGAAGTCAAGGACGGCAAGAAGAAGGAAACAGAGCGCAAGATTTTCCCGGGCTATGTGCTTGTGAAGATGGTTATGACAGATGAGAGCTGGCACGTTGTTCGAAACACTCGCGGCGTTACGGGTTTCGTAGGTCCTGCGAGCAAGCCGGTTCCGTTGAGCGACGAAGAGGTTGAAAGCCTCGGAGTAGAGAAGAGAGAGCTTGTTATTGAGTATAAAGTCGGTGACAATGTCAAGATCATTGACGGTGCTCTTGAAGACTTTGTCGGTGTTGTTGACGAAATCGAGCTTGATAAGAATAAGGTTCGCGTTATCGTCTCAATGTTTGGCAGAGAAACCCCGGTCGAGCTCGAACCCGACCAGATTGAACTTGTAACAGAAGAATAAGTTCACAAACCTTTGTATGCAGGCGCAATGCGCTTTAGCATAGTCGGTCAGAAAATGTCCGACGTGGGAGGTGTCCTCGCAAAAGTGCGGAAGAGGCTTCTTAATTCCGCCGCGCAGTTGATGCCGCCATTTACCACATTTTATTAAGGAGGTGCGATATCATGGCACAGAAAGTAGTAGGATTTATTAAGCTTCAGATTCCGGCAGGTAAGGCAACTCCGGCGCCCCCTGTAGGTCCGGCTCTTGGTCAGCACGGTGTTAATATCGTCCAGTTTACCAAAGAGTTCAATGAGCGCACAAAGAACGACATCGGTCTCGTTATTCCGGTAGTTATCACGGTTTATGCTGACCGTTCTTTCTCGTTCATCACAAAGACTCCGCCGGCATCTGTTCTTATTAAGAAAGCTTGCAAGATTGAAAGCGGTTCAGGTGTTCCGAACAAGACTAAGGTTGCAAAGATCAGCAAGGAAGACCTTAAGAAGATTGCTGAAATCAAGGCTCCGGATCTTAACGCAGCTACAGTTGAAACAGCAATGAGCATGATTGCAGGCACATGCAGAAGCATGGGCGTTACGGTTGAGGAGTAATTCAAAACCGAATTTCGGCAAATAGCCGATTTACTTACGTGGGAGGGCTTTGAAAGAAAAGTCCGAAAACTACCACAAGGAGGTTAATACAATGCGTAGAGGAAAAAAATATATCGAAAGCGCAAAGCTTATCGATCGTGCAATGCAGTACGAGCCTGAAGAAGCATTTGACATCATGGGCAAGTTCGGCAAAGCAAAGTTTGACGAAACAGTTGAGCTTCATGTAAAGCTCGGCGTTGACTCTCGTCATGCTGACCAGCAGGTTCGTGGTGCGGTAGTTCTTCCGCACGGTACAGGTAAGACTGTCCGCGTTGCAGTATTCGCAAAGGGTGCTAAGGCAGACGAGGCTGAGGCAGCAGGTGCAGAAGTAGTCGGTGCAGAGGATCTTCTCGCAAGAATCCAGAACGACAACTTCTTCGATTTTGATGTAGTTGTTGCAACTCCCGATATGATGGGTCTTGTAGGTCGTCTCGGTAAGGTTCTCGGTCCTAAGGGACTCATGCCGAACCCGAAGGCTGGTACAGTTACAATGGATGTTGCGAAGGCAATCGCAGACCTTAAGGCAGGTAAGATTGAGTACCGTCTCGATAAGACAAACATCATTCACTGCCCGATTGGTAAGGTTTCTTTCGGCACAGAGAAGCTTTCTGATAACTTCAACACAATCGTTGGCGCTATCATCAAAGCAAAGCCGGCAGCAGCAAAGGGTACTTACATCCGTTCATGTGTTGTCACATCAACAATGGGCCCCGGCATCAGAGTTAACGTTGCTAAATTGCTCGGCTAAGTTTTTCTTGACATTCAGGAAAAAGTTTGGTATAATATCTATTGCGTCTTAAGACAGTAGGTGGCGTCAAGCCGTAAGTCCTACCGAGGAAGCGAATTATTTAATACAGAATTGTGTTTGTAATTTGTTTACCCATGCGTCTTAAACGCATGGGTTTTTCCATTAATTACAGACGGAGGTGAAATACACATGCCAAGTGCAAAGGTTTTAGAAGAAAAGAAGCAGTTGGTTGCAGAGCTTGCAGAACAGATGAAGGCCGCAAGCAGCGGTGTTCTCGTTGATTACAAGGGTATTAACGTTGAAGACGATACAAAGCTTCGTGCTGATATGCGTAAGAACAACGTTGACTACAGAGTTATCAAGAATACACTCATCCGCTTTGCTGCAAAGGAAGCAGGCCTTGAAGGTCTTGATGATGTGCTCAACGGCACAACTGCTCTTGCTATCAGCGCTGACGACGTCATCGCTCCGGCGAAGGTTGTTGCTGAATATGCAAAGAAGGATGAAAACATCTACAACATTAAAGCCGGATTTATCGAAGGCAAGGTTGTAAGTGTTGAGGAGATTATGCAGCTTGCAAATCTCCCGTCAAAGGAGATTCTCCTTGGTCGTCTCGTTGGCGGCTTGCAGGGCCCGATCTTTGGTCTCGCTCTTGTGCTTAAAGCTATTGCTGACAAGAAGGCTGAAGGCGCTCCTGAAGAGGCAGCAGAGGCTCCGGCTGAGGCTGCTCCTGTAGCTGAAGAAGCTGCAGCACCGGCTCCTGAGGCTCCCGCAACAGAGGAAGCTCCGGCAGCAGAAGAAACTCCGGCAGAATAATTTACAAATAATAAAAATTTTAGGAGGTAACTAAAATGTCTGAAAAGATCACAAATTTCATTGAAGAAGTAAAAGGCTTAACAGTTCTTGAGCTCAACGAGCTCGTAAAGGCTCTCGAGGAAGAGTTTGGCGTATCCGCTACAGCTGCAGTTGCAGTAGCAGCTCCGGCTGCTGGTGGCGAAGCTGCAGGCGGTGCAGATGCAGGTGCTGCTGCAGCGAAGGATTCCTTCGATGTTGTTCTTGCTGATGTTGGCGCTGCAAAGCTCAACGTTATCAAGGTTGTTCGCGAGATCACAGGTCTCGGCCTTAAGGAAGCTAAGGAGCTCGTTGAG
>JAFXJK010000023.1 GCA_017532355.1 Oscillospiraceae bacterium
CCTCCGCTACGGCTCGACTGAATTACAGCAGGAACGCCATTCCGTATGGAAGGGTCTCTGTGCCCTCCCGTAATGAGCCCTCCTTGCCTAAAGGTAGTGAGCCCATAGGGCGAATGTCGGCGAGGTAGTGAATGATAGTCCGTGAAAGCCCTCCTTGCCTAAAGGAGGGGGGACCAAGCGGAGCTTGGTGGGAGGATTCGGGCGATAAGGCTCCCCTTGTCAGGGGAGCTGTCGAGCATCGCGAGACCGAGGGGTAGTCTCTCCCGTCGGCTTGTTGCCGAGGTAACTTCTCCCGAAGAATTATCTCTGTATGTCCTGCCGGACGGGCTTTCTTTTGTCGCGACAAAAGAAACAAAAACGCCTCCCTCTGACGAGGGAGGCAATGCTGTTTTACTTATAATATAATTTCTTCGTCTGTCTTCTCGGTTCACAGGTGAGGTTGATTCCGAGCTTTCGGTAAACGTCAAGGTCAACCTGTGAGAGAATAACCGTCGAATGAGCCTCGCACCTCCGAAGCTCAGAGAGCTTTGATGTTGCAAGAGCGGCAACAGGACTCTGCGCCGCCGCGACGGTCAGCGCAATGAGAATCTCGTCTGAATGGAGACGCGGATTGTGGTTTCCGAGGATATCCGTCTTGAGGCTCTGAATCGGCTCTATAACCTCTGGCGGAATAAGGTGAACCGCGTCATCAATATTGCCGAGCGCCTTGACCGCATTGAGAAGCGCGGATGCAGACGGGCCGAGAAGCTTCGTGTTCCTGCCCGTAACGATTCTGCCGTCGGGGAGCTCTATCGCAATCGCAGGCTCGCCGTCGCAGGCATCAGACTTCGCAAGTGCCGCGCCGACAACCGCACGGTCATCCGGCGTGATTCCTGCCTGCTTCATAAGAAGCTCGACCTTTGTAGCCGCCGCGTCAGAGCCGCGGCCGAGCTTTGCGTCACACATAACGCTGAAGTAACGGCGGATAATCTCTTCTTTCGAAGCCCTCTGCGTTGCTTCATCATCAACTATGCAATAGCCTACCATATTAACTCCCATATCCGTCGGGGAATTATACGGGCTCTTGCCGAGAATCTTCTCAAACATAGCGCGCAAAACGGGGAAAACTTCAACATCGCGGTTGTAGTTAACCGTAGTCTCGCCGTAAGCCTCGAGGTGGTACGGGTCAATCATATTTACATCGTCAAGGTCGGCTGTCGCTGCCTCATAAGCAAGGTTTACGGGGTGCTTGAGCGGTATGTTCCAGACAGGGAAGGTCTCAAACTTTGCATAGCCTGCGGAAATTCCGCGCATATATTCGTGGTAAAGCTGGGAAAGACAAGCTGCCATCTTTCCGCTGCCCGGCCCCGGAGCCGTAACGACTACGAGCGGACGGGTGGTTTCGATGTAATCGTTCTTGCCAAAGCCCTCTTCGCTTACGATGTGCGATATATTTATGGGGTAACCGTCAATCGAATAGTGGAGATATACCTTCATTCCGAGCGTTTCAAGCTTTTTCCTGAAAGCAATCGCCGACGGCTGCTCGTTAAAACGCGAGATAACCACACTTCCGACGTAAAGCCCTACTGCACGGAAAGCATCGATAAGGCGGAGAACGTCGCTGTCGTATGTAATTCCGAGGTCGTTTCTGACCTTGTTCTTTTCTATATCCGTTGCGCTTATTACGATTACAAGCTCAACGTCATCCGAAAGGGTCTTGAGCATCTGCAGCTTACTGTCCGGCTGGAAACCGGGAAGAACGCGCGACGCGTGATAATCGTCAAAGAGCTTACCGCCGAATTCAAGATAAAGCTTACCGCCGAACTCGTGAATACGCTTGCGGATCTGCTCCGACTGACGCTTTATGTATGCATCGTTGTCAAAACCAAGTTGCCACATTTGCCTTTTCCCCCTTTATTTTTTACTAACTTAATTATTTTATCACATAAATGATATTATTTCAACCGCATTTGTTCGCATATTTTAAATTTGTTTTTGATTCATAAACGTATAAATTGCAGTTGTTATTACGTTTTGTTTTCACTTTTGCACATAAAAAGGCTTTCTTACGAAAGCCTTTTTATGTTCCGGGACTTTTTAACAGCCCATTTTTCTTATCTTTCTTCGCGGCGGCGGTACGGACGAGCGTCGGGGCCTGTGTAGTTAATAATTACACGGCGGTTCGGCTCAACGCCGACAGAAGATGTGGAGATGTTCTCCATGCCCTGGAGCGCAACGTGAACGATATGTCTCTCATAAGCGTTCATCGGCTCAAGAGCCTTGTTTCTCTTATACTTGAGAACCTGGCTTGCCGCACGGCGTGCGAAACGGTCAAGAGACTCGCTTCTCTTTGCGCGGTAGTTCTCTGCGTCGAGAGAGATTCTTCTCTTCTCGTTCTTTCCGCGGTTGCAGACGAGGTTTGTAAGATGCTGGAGAGCATCGAGAGTCTCGCCGCGGCGACCGATGATTCCGCCGAGGTTCGGGCCTACGATTTCAAGCGAAACGAAACCGTCTTCCCCTGTCTTTTCCTCAACGTGTGCATCGTCGCAGATATACGAGAGAACCTTTGAGAGAAACTCCGAAGCGTCTGAACCGTCTGCCGATGCAGCTTTCGCAGCTTCCTTCTTCTCTTTTTTCTCCTTCTTTTCCTTCTTTGCCGGAGCTTCTGCTACCGGTGCCGGCTCTTCCTCAACTTCGTCGTCATTATCAAGAGAAAAAACCTTCATAAGAATCTTTGCAGGGACTGCGCCGATTCCGAGAAATCCTGACTTCGGGTTTTCAAGAACCTCTACCGTAACATCTTCGCGCTCAAGGCCGAGCTCGAGAAGTCCTTTTTCGATAGCTTCGTCTATCGTCTTACCTGTTACTTCAATTTTTTTTGCCATTTTTGGTATCCCCTTCTAAGGCTTTTTGTTCTGCCTTTTTCTTATAATATGCCGTGAGTAACGGCTCCTGAACTGCTGAAAGAATGTTGCTGATGATCCAGTAAAGACCGAGACCCGTCGGAACGACGAATGCGATATATACGCTCATCGCAGGCATGAGGAAGTTCATCATGCCGTTTGTCTGCTGTGTCTGCTCGTTTACCGGCTGACCGCGGCGCATAATCCAGCCTGAGAACCAGGACGTGACACCCGAGAGAATCGGAATTGCCCAGAGCCAGGTGATGTACTTGAAGTTCGGAGTAGCCGCAAGGTCGATGCCGAGGAAGTTGAAGTCAACGCCCTCGAGGTTCGGTGCAATGCTTGTGAAGAGGTGGCCGTACTCCTTGATGTGAGAAGCAACGCCCATCTCGAGCATATATCCGCCGCGCTCGATAACATTTTCAATACCCTGCGTAACACCGTTCTGCACAAGCACCTCTGCCATCTGCTTAATCTGGTCTGCGCTTATGTCAAAGATATAGGTAAGCGGCTGACGGACAACGGAATAGAGACCAATCATAATAGGAAGCGTTATGAGAAGCGGAAGGCATCCGCCCATCATTGAAACGCCTTCTTTTTTGTAGAGCTTTGAAACCTCCATGGAGTATTTCTGCTTATCGTCTTTATATCTTCTCTCAAGCTCCTTGAGCTTCGGCTGGAGACGGTTCATCTCCATCATGCTCTTCTTGCTCTTCATCTGGAAGGGAAGAATGATGAACTTTGAAAGGATGGTAAAGATAATAATCGCTACACCATAGTTCTGTACGAGCATGTAACACCATTTAAGGACATACCCGAACGGTACTGAAAGGAAACCCATTTTTTCACCTTCTTTTATTATTTCGCTTCAAAGCCGAGGAGAGTTTGCCCCCTTAAGCCTTAAAGCTTTTGATTTTATTCTTTAACCTGAAGTTTTTTCCTTAATTTAAGGTCGAAGAGTTTTAAGACAAGAAATTTTGATGAAATGCAAAGAAAATTCGGTAAATAATACTGGCGTATATTTGCTGAATTTTCTGCAGCAGGTCGCAAAATTTATGTTTTAAAACCTTAAGGGGACAGACTTTCCTCGGCTTTAGGGCACAGGGTCGTATCCACCTTTTTTTGAGAACGGATGACACCTCAAAATTCTTCGTATTGCAAGGTATCCGCCCTTTATCGCGCCGTATTTTGTGAGTGCCTCGAGCGCATACTCCGAACACGTCGGAATAAATCGGCAACAGGGGGACTTATACGGCGAGATGTGTCGCCTGTAAAACTTTACAAGCCAGATAAGAAGACTCTTCATCTCTGCTCCTCCGAAAGAATACCTAAACTTCCTGCCAGTTTGAGCAGATTCTTCTCTATTTCCGAGAACCCGACCTCGCTTGCGCGGACACGGGCTACGATGATGACATCAAAGCCGCGTGCAAATCGGCTCTCGTTTATCCGATACGCCTCACGGATACGTCGGCGCACGCAATTTCGCACAACGGCCTTGCCGACCTTTGTGCTGACCGTAATCCCTATACGGTTTTCGGTATTTTTGCTTTTCCTTACGTACATCGCAAGGATTGGAGTTACCGCGTTCTTACCTTTGCGGTACAAAAAACGAAAATCTCTGTTTTTCTTGATAGACACCGTGTTTTTCATAAAATTTCTCCAAATAAAAAGAAAAAGCCCGAAACGGATAAATCCGAAGGCTACAGGGCTAAATCTTTTTTGGGTGCGGACTTTACCGCATCTTAAACGCTACCGCACCGTTTCGTGTGACTTAGTGAGTAAGCCTTGCTCTGCCCTTTGCACGGCGAGCGGAAAGAACCTTGCGACCGTTGCGGGTAGCCATTCTCTTGCGGAAACCGTGAACCTTTGAGCGATGGAGCTTCTTCGGCTGATAAGTACGTACCATTATTCTTACACCTCCGTTTTCTCATACTGAAAAGCTTTAAACTTTACACTTTTCGATACAGTGTCATTAAACATTATAATAGAAAGAGTGGGAAGATGTCAACACTTTTTTTATTTTTTAGGGAAAGCACAGATCCCCTCCCATACGGAATGGCGTTCCTGCTGTAATTCAGTCGAGCCGTAGCGGAGGGGTGTGGGGAGGTTTCCTTCGCCGTACGGGAGTGCGGCGGCGAGTTCTCCCCACAGGCGTTTTTGTTTCTTTTGTCGC
>JAFXJK010000024.1 GCA_017532355.1 Oscillospiraceae bacterium
GAACTTCATCCAAAATTAAGCCTTTCGGGGTGCATGCAGTTTTGAATTGAGATATTTTTCGTTTGTAGAAATATAAAAATTCCGGGAATACTGTCGTATTTCCGGAATTTTTTATGCATTACAAGCGGAAAAAAGCCATTCAAAACCAATACTTCCTTGTGTGGCTGTGGCCAATCCGGCTCTTCTGAGTTTTCTTTTCGGGAGGAGCAGAGCCCCTCCCCTAATTCTATCTGTTTTTTAATGTTGTCTTTTTGCGCTTTTTTGTTCTTTTTGAGATAAGCTCGATTTCCCTCGGCCCGTCCTCGCAGTCGATGCCGATATCGTCGAAAATTGTTTTATTTCTCAGGCGGTACTGCGTGGGCGTCTCCCCCATATTCTCCGAAAAGGTGTGCGTAAAATGCGCCTCATCATAAAAACCTGCTTCTCCTGCTATTGCAATCATCTTCTTTTCCGTTCTCGCAAGCTGCAGGCAGGCGTATCTCGTCCTCATACTGAGAAGCATTTTGGCAAAAGTCATACCCGTAACCTTCTTGAAATTACGCATAAATGCCGCCTGCGATACGTTAAGAATATTGCAGAGCGCGTCAATCGTCAGCTTCTCGGAAATATCCTCCGCTACGTACTCGACAACTTGAGTGATTTCGTTGATTCTTCTTCGTTGCGTCGGTGTCAGCTTCTTTGCAGCAACTCTTGAGCATATTCTTTTGAAAATGCGGAGAAGCAGAGTTGAAAGCTTTGAGCCACTTCCACCTCTCGGCTTTTCACATTCTGTTTTCAACGACGTTATAAGCTCGTCAAACTCGCTCTTCGCCTCACCTTCAAAGTGTGAGAAAATTTCAACGAGCCTTCCGAACACGTATGGCTTGTCCCCGAGAAGGAGAACCTCTTTAGCGCTCGCAAGCATTTCTTCCGTAAACGAAATGGAAATGACTTCGGCATCTGCCGTGGATTCTGTTGTCCCGTGCGGACAAAACGCAGGAACAAATATGCACGTACCTTCCTTTGCACGGCAGGTCTCCTTCCCTACGGTATGGAGAATCTCTCCGCGGAAGACATACCATATCTGCGGAAAGTTATGCCAATGCATCATAGCTCCCTCGCCCGTAATCATTGTTACAGAGCAGGGAGGCTTTAGGATTGCAGCATGCACCTCGACTCTATTTATCATTTTCTTCTCCCCTTTTTCAATCAAACGACGGTGGTGCTGACAACACGTTTATCTGTATTTTGATCAAATAAACCCGGTCTCATCACCAGCGTTGATTCTTCGGGGGGAGAGATGCAACTCTCCCCCCGAATGATGCAAAGTTAAACTTTCTTACTTTGCGCAGTATCCTGTTGAGTAGTATCCGAGGTCGTTACGACGGTCAAGACGTCCGAAGCTTGCGCAGATGGCAATGTCTGACTCAAGCTCGAGTGAGTACTGACCGAACGGAATCTGGAACTGCTCTTCGCAGAACGGAAGGTCAACTCTCCAGCACATAACTCTCTCAGCCGGAACAACGAGGTGGAGACCCTTAACCGGCTCCTTGTCTGAGAAGTAGATGTTTACGAGAATGTGAGCATCCTTCTTGTTCTTGTTTGTAATCATGAGAGCTTCATGACCCGGAAGAGAAGGATCGTTGCCTTCGCCCGGGATGTCGCCATCGATAAACATATAGTTCTTATATCCGAGTGTGCTCATTTTATTTTCCTCCTATGTTTATATGTATTTCTACTTTGGCTCCCCTGTGCAAGGGGAGCTGTCAGCCGCAAGGCTGACTGAGGGGTTGGCTGTTTCTTACCTATTAAAGGTCCTTAGAGAGGTATGCATCCATCTTCGGAGACATCGGACGGCAGCCGTTTTCTGTGATGATGTAGCCTGTCTCGATACGTCCGCCGTGGAGCTGCGGATGACCGAAGAAGCTTACGTCAACCATGACTGTCATACCCGGAACGAGAACGAAGTCACCGTTCGGGCCGAAGAACGGAGCTTCAGCTTCCATAAGACCGATAGAATGAGCAAACGGGCAAACGATGTAGTCTGCAAGGCCGTGCTTCTCATAGTACTTACGACCCGGAACGTCGATTTCCTTACCTGTCATGCCGGGTTTAAGCATTTCACGTGTGAGGCGCAATGTCTCACGCATGTGGTTGAGGAGATCCTTCTGAGTCTGTGTGTAAACGCCGTTAACCGGAAGAGTGTCACCGAATGTTCCAGCATAGCCGTTGACTCTCGGAGCGATACCGATCATAACGAGCTCGCCGTCTTCCATAACCTTATCTGTTGCTGTCGGAACAACAGCCTTTGCACGCTCGCCTGAACCGACGATGCAGGAGTAAGCAAAGCTTGTTGCGCCGTTGATGCGGCAGATAGCTTCACCTGCTGCAGCGACTTCGAATTCGCGTGCGCCCGGCTTAATTGCTTCTACCATCTTGTCGTAAGCGATGTCACAGAGGTTTGTAGCCTTGATGATCTGCTCGCCTTCCCACTCAGACTTGTAAGCGCGGAGGTCTTCGTACTCGTCTGTGATGTCAACGAGATCGATACCGCCGAAGCCTTCTGCGAAGTCGCAGTAAACCTGATGCGGAATTGTAGCTGTACCTACGAAGCCGATACGCTTGAGGTCTGTGCCTTCAGCCTTGAGTTCTTCGTAGAGCTGCTTGAAGTTGATGATTGTAGCGTTCGGATACTCTTCTTCCGGAACCATGAATACCGGGAAGCAACGAACCTTAGTGATCGCGGAGCTCATCTTTGCAAACGGCTCGGACTCCGGTCCGCCGAGGAGGATCGGCTCGCCCTCTACCGGAACGAGAACTGAACCCTTCTCAAACTGTCCGCACCAGCCGGTGAGGTACCAGCCGTTAGCGATATTGAGCTCATCGAAGTAAATGAGAGCTGCGTCAAGGCCCTTAGCCTTAAGGATTTCTCTGACCGCTTTAATTCTTTTTTCGGTCTCTGCAGGATTGTAGTATGCCATTTTTCATTTCTCCTTTTCAATTTATTTTTACATAAAGTTATCATCCAACGGGAAGAGCGGACGGCGAATGTTTTTAAGACCCATGTCCTCAAGACGCTCGCACGAGCTTCCCGGTGTGAATGCAAGAATGGAACGTTCTGCGATTTCGGCAAGTTCGGGGAAGAGATAACCGAGCTTTACGACGATTATCTTGAACTTTGAGATGTCGATATCGACAGATTCGAAGATGTCACGACGGCACATTGATGCGCGGTTCTTTGTGATGACGACTGTCATGTTGCCGCAGTCAAGTGTCGCGGACGGGCCTTCGTTACCGCCCGTGTAGGAGAGGATGTCCCCCTTATGTATGAGCTTGCCCGTGATGTGGGCTTTTTCGCTGTTCTTATCGAGCGTGCCGCCGACTGAAAGAGAAAGAACGTCGCCAATCTCTGCCTCGTAGCACTTGGCGCAAGCCGTCTCGTCAGCGATACCTGCGATGAGGACATTTTCTGCGCCAAGGTCGAGGATGCGGTTAATCATAAACGCATTATCGCCCGATGCGCCTGCCGTAGTATTGTCGCCCGAGTCGGAGATGAATACCTGGCGCTCTTTATCCTCCATAGCGCGGCGTATGGCCTCGAGAGGCTCAACAGCTTCTATAAGGAACTTGAAGTCGTGACGGACGTCGTAGAACTTTCTTGCAATGTCCTCGGCAATCTTCTTCGCAAGAGCAGTATCGCTCTCGTGAGTGACAACAATGCTCGGACCCATATAAGGCTCGTCTATCCACTGGTCACCGCCAAAGACCTGAACACACATAACGCCCGGAGTATTCTTTTCATACTCCTCTGCAAGCTCCATAACGCTGCGAAGCGGCTCGAGAGCCGTCTGAACAGCATCGCCCGGAGCTACAACGTCAACCCTCGCCATCTGCGGAGACGGGAGAATCTTTTTTTCAATACACTCGATAAGAAGCTCGAGTGCGTGAATCTGTGTTCTTGCATGGTCGCAATGCGGAGCCGTACGGAACGCCGCCATGCAGTTTGAAAGAGAAACTATTTCGTCCGTGTTGTTTGCGTGGAAGTCCATCGCAAGGGAAATCGGGATGTTCGGACCGACCTTTTCTCTTACCTTGCGGATAAGGTAAGCGTCGCCCGAGCCAATCTCCTCGACATACATCGTGCCGTGGATGAAAAGCCAGACACCGTCTATACCCTCTGATGGGATACCGTCAACAATCTCGCCTGCGAGACGGAGAAAATCCTTCTTCACAACCGCACCGCCCGGGAGAGCGTGAGCGTAAATCGTCGGCACTACCTCAACGCCCTTTTCACGAAGAAGGTCGCCTATCGCGATTTTTTCAAGCATCGCCTCGCCGACAGCATAGTCGAAATCTTCAAATCTCGTATGTATCGGGGAGATGCTGTTTCCCTCACACTGGAGAGAACCGATAGCTATTCTCAAACAAACTCACTCCTTTCTGAATTCAAATATTACAAAAATGTAAAGTAACCTACCTATATTATATTATCTATATATAAGTTTCGGAATACATTTTTGTGTTGTAAACCTATCTAATCGTAAACAAAATTTTGTCAAAATCCTTGCAACTGCTTATCCTCTGTGTTATACTTAAAGCCGAGGTGATGGTAATGGAACTTGCCCACAATCATTCCGAATATGTGTCTCACCAGCTGTCGAACATCATCAATATACATAAAATCGTTACGCTTAACTACTTTGAGTTTGAAAATACCTTCCAGTACAAGGGAGAGCGCCACAACTTCTGGGAGCTTGTCTATGTCGATAAGGGAAATCTGCTTGTCGAAACGGAATCGGGCGAGATTACACTTACGCGTGGCGAGTGCATCTTCCACAAGCCGAACGAATTTCACGCGCATAAGGCCGACGGTGAAACCGCACCGAACTACTTCGTCCTCGGCTTTGTCTGCAACTCTTCCCACATGCAGTTTTTCCGCAAAAACCGCTTCAAGCTCTCTCCGGTTGCGCGAGGATATGTCTCAAATATCTTAATTGAAGCAAAAAACGTTTTTGAGCTTCCCGTAAATAACACGGGCGGTCGCACGCTCAAGGTCGCAGAGCATGAGACGATAGGCGGTCAGCAGATGATACGCACCTACCTCGAGCAGCTTCTTATCTCTCTTATCCGCGAGCAGTACGTCAAGACGAACTTCACGCTCGGCGAGGAATCTACCGAGCAAAACCTCGTGGGTCAGATGAGAAAAAAACTTGATATGTACATCTACCGCAAGATAAGCGTTGAGCAATTCTGCAAGGAAATGAACTACTCAAAGGCATACCTCTCAAGGATTTTCTTAAACGCCTGCGGCTGCACGATACACGACTACATAATCAACGCAAAGGTCAAGGAGGCGAAGACGCTTATCCGTGAGCGCATCTATAACTTTACGCAGATTTCGGATATGCTCTGCTTTACAAACCCGTTCTATTTTTCACGTGTTTTCAAGCAAAAAACGGGCATGAGCCCGTCGGAATACAAGAACTCCGTAAAAGCAGATTAGAAAAAATACAGAAAACGCTCCTCAGTGTACGGGGGGCGTTTTTGTGTCTGAAAAACTGAGAGGTTGTTACCGTCGGCTTGTAGCCGAGATACCTTTTACCAAAGAAACAGCGTTGTATGTCCTGCCGGACGGGCCTACTTTTGATTGCAAAAGTAGCAAAACCGGGGAGAACTCGCCGCCGCACTCCCGTACGGCGAAGGAGACCTCCCCCTTCTCACTGCGGTTCGGTCACGGCTCGGCTCTGACGGTCTCCCAGACCGTCATTCACTACCTCGCCGACATTCGCCTTTCAGGCTCACTACCCTCCGCTACGCATCGCCGCAAGTTCCTGCAACGTATCAGTTGTGTTTAAAATAACAAAAAGAGCCAACGTTTGGCTCTTTTGTGCGGAGCAAAAGGACTTTCCTTTTGCGGTGCGGGACGTTTACAACTTCAGAAGGGGATAGGTAAAACGTTTCAGAATGGACAAACTGAACCCGAAGTAGTACTTAAGGTACGTCGAGTGGTTCAGTTTGTCCATAGCAAAAAAGAGCCAAATTTTGGCTCTTTTGCGTTCTGGAACGTTTTAACATCCCCTACTTGATGTACTTTTTTATCATGTCGTATGCGTCGTCCTTTGTCGGCTCGTAGATGCCGCGCATCGTGCTTCCGCCCTCGTAGCCTACGCGCATATACTTCATCGCAAGGTCACGGTCGAACTTTCTGTCGCAGGGGACAGCGCGCTCGATAAGCGAGCGGAACTCCTCGGCATTTTTTACTCCGCAGAGGCGGTATGCGCGCATAACCTTATCTTCATTGACACGTGACGCAAACTCCACAAAATCGGGCAGGAAGTATGCATTCGCCTCACCGTGGGACATATTCTCAAAATACGTAAGCGGATAGCCGAACGAGTGGACAAAGCTTGTTCCCGTGATTGAGATTACCATACCTGCGAGCATCGAGCCGTACAGAAGTCTCTCGCGGAGAGTCTCGTCCAGCCTTCCTTCGGCAAGTGCGCGAAGACCGCGTCCAACATAGAGCATCGCCTTCTCGGCAAGAGCGTCGGAAACCACCGTCGCCGCCTTTGCAAAGTATCCTTCGATCGCGTGGGAAAGGGCATCGACTGCCGTTGCGTTTGTTATGTGCTGGGGGAGTGTTACCGTATAGGACGGGTCAAGAAGAGCAACCTTCGGAAAGATTTTCTCCGTCTTGAGCGTCTTTTTGTTCTGGATTCTGTGATACGTGAGAACGGAATACTGCGTAACCTCGCTTCCCGTTCCTGCCGTCGTCGGGATTGCGATGACAGGGAGGGGGTCTGACTTGCACTCGCCGTCATAGAGCGTTTCGGGGGTAAGGTGCGGATTTGCGGCAAAATATGCCGCCGCTTTTGCCGCGTCGAGCGGACTTCCTCCGCCGATTGCGATAATAAACGCCGCCTTTTCCTCGCGAGCAAGCTTTCCTGCCGCGTGGCACGTTTCAACCGTCGGATTCTGCTCAACCTTGTCAAAAACCGCCATCGGTATTCCCTGACGGATGAGCGCGCCTTTTACATCGTCGAACGCGCCGCAGAGACGTGCGGACTTCTCACCGCAGACGATGAGCGCACGCTTACCAAACTGCAAGTAGTCAAACTCCGCCGCAATTTTCTTTCCCGAATATACCTTGACGGGGTTAAAGAACATATTTGTCATATATCTTCCTCCTTATGCAATGAGTGAGCCGGATTTGATTCGCGCATCTCCCTCGAAGCTCGCCGAGAAGTATGCATCAAATACAGCTTTTGCAACTCCCGGGATTCGGCTTCCCTGGCCGCCGTTTTCAACCACGACCGCAACTGCAACCTCGGGGTCATCAATCGGCGCAAACGCCACGTACACCGCGTGCGAGCCGCCGGGGGCCTGCGCAGAGCCCGTCTTTCCGCCGACGGAAACGGGATAGCTTCCGAAAACGGAGTACGACGTTCCGCCCGGCTCCTGTGCGCCCTTGTGCATTCCCTCGATTATCGCCTTGTAGGTCTCCTCGGAAAGCTTGATCTCGCCTGCGATTTCAGGCGCTGTCGCCATTATTTCTTCGTTTGTTTCCGGGTCTCGCACGCTCTTTAAGAGGTGAGGCTTATAGCGCACGCCGTGATTTACAAGCTGAGCCACGTAGTTTGCAAGCTGGATGGGCGTTACCATCGTGTCTGACTGGCCGATTGCGGCAGAAAGAGTCTCGCCCGGGTACCACACCTTTCCTCTTTCCTCACGAGCCCGGGCTGATGCAACCTGCCCTGAAACCTCGCCTGAAATCTCAATTCCCGTCTTCTCTCCGAGGCCGAATCTGTGCGCCCAATCGGAGAGCTTTTCAATTCCCACGCGCCGTCCGACGTCGTAGAAGAAGTAGTTGCACGAGACCTTTATCGCCTCGGAGACATCTATCTCGCCGTGGGTTTTTCCGTACTGACGGAAGATGTCGCACATCGGGGTTGTGCTTGGCGCATAGTACATATATTTACCCGTTGTGAGCATCTTTTCCTTCGGCTCTATAATATTCTCCTCAAGTCCTGCTGCCGCTGTAATCATCTTGAACGTTGAGCCCGGTGGATATGCGCCCTGAATCGCGCGGTTGAACATCGGGAGATATTTGTCATTTTTCATTGCGTTATAGTTTTTGCTGTACTGCGAAATGTCGTATGTCGGATACGATGCTGAAACGAGAAGTCCTCCGGTTTTTACGTCAATCGCGACCACTGCCGCACCCTTGGCGTCAGCTCCGCCCCAGCGCGAGTTTGTAAGTCCTTCGCGTCTGAGCCTCGGAACGGTCTCCGCAAGGGCAGCCTCCGCCGCTTCCTGCATCTTCAGGTCAATCGTCAGAACGCAGTTTTTTCCAAGCACCGGCGCCTCTTCATAGAGAACGGTTGTTGTTTTTCCCGTTACGGTTGTTTCCGTCGTTTTTGAGCCGTCGATTCCGCGGAGATAGCTCTCATACGCTTTTTCTATACCGTCTTTTCCGACAAGGTCGGTCTGCTTGTATCCGAGCTTTTTAAGCTCAGGGTATTCCTCGCGATAAATAATTCCCACACGGCCGAGAATGTGTGCGGCGGCCGTTGTCTTATATTCTCTTATCGGCTCGACCTCTACCATAACCCCGGGGAGCGAGCGCGACTGTTCTTTTATCTTTGTAATGAGATTGCGATCAACATCACGCGCGAAGGTGTAGGGCGAGGATTTTGAAAAGCCGCGCGTTTCCATTTCAAACATTACTCCGCAGAGCTTGCGGAGAAGAACGCGGTCAGAGGTCTTTATATCATACCTCTCGGCAAGAAGCGTGAGGAACTCGTCAGGCGTTGTGTTCTCGTCCCACTTTCTCGCTTTGAGATAATCCTTCACTGCGCGCTCGTCTGCCGAGTTCTCGCCGATTGTGTATGTGTATAAAAACGGCGCGGCCTTTGTTACGGGGAAGGTGTCGATATACTCCTGTCCTGCGCCCTCGCAGAGCGAGATGAGGTGTCCGAGCACTTCCTCGCGACGGGACTTGTCCCATGTTGTCGCATCAAACACGAGGGAAAAGCTCATGCGGTTTGTAACGAGAGGCCTTCCGAAGCGGTCGAGAATCTCTCCGCGCGGAGCCGTGACCGTAAGTGTTCTTGATGTACGTTTTGCCGAGCGTTCAAGGTATTCTTCACCCTTTACCGCCTGCAAAAAATAAAGGCGTCCGATGAAAATTACGGCAAAAGCTATCGCAACTGCACAAATCGCCCATACGCGCTTGTCGTTTTTCATATCGGAACACCTCCTTATTTCTAATCTTCTTCCATAACTTCGAAGAATTTCGCTGTCTTTTTTGCCGCGATGTATAAAATCGGGGTGAACGGCAATGTTGTCAAAAGCTCACCCGGAATGATGTACAGAAGAGCGGCTATGCTTCCTTTTCCTGCCGCGAGCATATAGATGCAGTAGCGAACAAGGTGAAGAACGCATATCATAACGGCCCAGTCAAGCACTGCCATACCGAAGTTCTTCCAGTACATAACCGTGTTCATAAGGCAGATGAGCACGGCAAGAATGGGGAGCGCAACCGTATGGAAACCCTCATATCCCGAATACAGCGCGTCGCAGAGAAAGCCTGCCAAAAGCCCTGCCACAACTCCCTCTTCGGGACCTTCAAGAAGCGCTATCGACGCGACTATGAACGGCAGAAATGCAGGGGATGAGCCGAGCAGGCGAAACTCCGAAAAGAACGTCGTTTCTATGATAATTGAGAAAAACATAAGTACAAAAAGGCAGACCCATTTGTACAGCTTTCTCTTGAAATTATAATTCATATCCCTTCACCTCATTCCGTCGCGGCAAAGGACTTTATGATTATAACGTGGTTTACGCGATCAAGGTCACACACGGGGGAGACGACAGCGTATTTTGAAATGCCGTGTGTCTCGTTTCGGACTTCCTCGACATACCCGAGAACTATCCCTTTCGGGAAAAGCCCTCCGACTCCCGAAGTCTCGATAATATCGCCCTCAAGCACCTGCGTCTCCTTTGAGAGATAGGACAGACGGAACTTTCCCTCGCTCATAAGCTCAAAGTCTCCCTCGGCAGATGCGACGTCGCGCGTGCGCGATGCTATCGCCGCGGCTTCCATCGTCGTATCCGTAACCGCCGTGACCGTTGCCCAGGTATTTCCCACTTCGCTTACGTAGCCTATCATACCCTCGGAGGTTACAACGCAGTTGTTGACCGCGATGCCTGAGCTTGAGCCTTTGTTTATCGTGAATGAGCGGCTCCAGTTGTCCGCGTTCTTTGCGACAATCTCGGCAGACTCAAACACCATCGAAGAGTCTCTCTCACGAAGGCCGAGTGCCGAGCGAAGCTCGATGTTTTCCTTTTCCATCGCCTCGCGCTCGCGGACTGCCGTTTTAAGGTCTGCGACCTGACGGCGCAGCTCTTCATTCTCCTTTTCCATCTCATCGTAGCGGAGAGCTCGGTCTGCACGGTCCTCGAAAAAGCCGCCGATTGCGGTTCCTGCACTCTGCAAAGGCTTTGCGATAATGTTGACGAGCGATCCCACGGGGGAAATCTTACCGCCCGACACCGCCGAAAGAATGGCAAGCGTAAGAGCTATGAGGACGGCAACGAGAATCGTTATAACCGTCTTTTTCGAAAAGAAACCGTTCATTTATTCACCACTCCGAATGTGATTTTAAAATCTCGCATAAAGCTTTTGCCGTCTTTTTCATCGGAAGCCCTATTACGTTGAAATAGTCGCCCGAGACGCGGTTTACAAACTCTCCCGCTCCGCCCTGGATGCCGTAGGCCCCTGCCTTGTCAAGGCTCTCGCCCGTAGCAATATAGTCATCAATTTCCTTTTCGGAAAGGGGGCGGAATGCGACGTATGTCTTTTCATAAAAACATATTTTTTCGCCTCGCGAGATGATGCAGACGCCCGTATATACCTCTTGCGTGCCGCCTGACATTGCGGTAAGCATCTCTTTTGCGTGGGCTTCGTCCCTGGGTTTTCCGAGCACCTCTCCATTAAAGGCAACCACCGTATCTGCGCCGAGCACCGTGTCGTCCGGATACGATGCGGCAACCGCCTCGGCCTTTACGGTGGCAAGTGACATTACATATTCCGAGACCTCGCCGCCGCAGAACGGACCTTCCTCACACTCTGCGGTGAGGATTTCAAAATTCTCGGTAAAAAGTGTGAGAAGCTCACGCCGTCTCGGTGATTTTGAAGCAAGTATAAGCATTATTTTCTCCCCGTTGAGCCAAAGCCGCCACTGCCGCGCTCCGTATCCGAGAGCTCATCGGCTACGGTGAGCTCCGGCGTTTCCACGGGCATTATAAGCATCTGCGCAATTCGCTCGTCGGGATTTATGACAAAATCCTCATCTCCGAGGTTTATGAGCCCGACCTTGATCTCGCCGCGATAGTCGCTGTCAATTATGCCGACGCTGTTTGCAAGCGTTATGCCGTGCCTTATCGCAAGTCCGCTTCTCGCACATACCGCCGCAACGAGGTTTTTCGAGGGAAGCTCTATCGCAACGCCTGTCGGCACTGCGAAAATCTTGCCCTTCGGAAGTGTTATGGGTTCATCAATGCATGCGCGAAGGTCGTACCCTGCCGCGCCGTCTGATGCCCGAGTGGGAAGCTTTGCTTTTTCATTCAAAAGCTTTATTCTAACCATTATTCCACACCTCTGTAGTACAATCCCCTCGTATATACCGACGGGATAAAATCATTCTTTCCGAGATATGCGTCAAGTACCGTTACGCATTCCTTCGGGTTTTCCGTAGTAAAGGAAAGTCTGGCAAACGCGGCGCCGAGTTTTTCATAGTCACGGCGCTTGTCCGCAAGGAAAAGCTTCTGCGAATTGAGGATAACCGTTCTGCAACCAAACTCCTTGGCAAGCGGAAATGCCGCGCCTGTACGGTCTGTAAGGAACTGACGGTTTCCGCAGACGCAAGAGCCTGTCTGCGCGGATACGACGCAATTTTCGCATATCATCAACGGCAGACGTCCGTATACTATGATTTCCGTTTCCATTATCTTTGAAACGTCGCGTATCTGTGGGAATGTGAGCTCGGGCGAGAGGAGAGCGGAGACTGCTCCCATCCTGCGGATCTCGCGAAGCGCGTGTGAGTTTGTTATATTTATTCCGAAATCACTGCGGACGGTAAAGCCGAGACTCTCGGCGAGCGCGATGTGTCCGCAGTTTCCGACGGATGCATATTCAACGCCACACTCGCGCGCAATCTGCGCGAGACGACGTGCTTCTTTTTCTTCCGTATCCTTAATGATTCTCGGGAAAGCGGCGACGAGCGTTGCGCGTGATGCAACAAAAGAAAGCCTTTCCCTGTTCTTTTCAAACTCCGTAATCGGAACGTATATGTATTCGGGATTTCTTGAAAGAAGCTCATCACTTATCTGCGCCACATCCTGCACCGACACGGTGTATTTCGGCGCTTCCTTGCTGTTTATGAGCTTAAAGCCTACCTTAAAATCGCCCTCGGGGCGTTTCTTTTCCTCGATTGTGTAGTTTTTCTCAAGCTCCTCGATGCACTCGCGGCGCATTGCATTGAGCGACGAAAGCGGAAGCGCAAGGCCGTCTGAGACCTTTATGTTTATTTCACGGGGTGTAAATCTTGTTCCTCCGGTTTTCTGAAGCTGTGTACGCACCGCCTCTTCAGTAAGGGCAACGTTTCTTGCCTTTTCGGGAATCTGCCCCTTTGCCATCGCGCGGTTTCCGTTTCCGTCAATGGCGGCAAGGAGCGCTTCACGTCCCTCTTCTATGATGCAGAAGAAGTCAACCTCTTCGGTAGGAATGGGGACTTCGGCATACGTTGCAGCGGCGGACTCAAGAAGGGAACGCGGAGCCTCAGTTTCCGTCCGTATTCCAAACATCTTGCGTCCTTTTTGGTTTTTATAATAACCGTCCGTAAAGCCGTCTCGCGAGAAAATCTCATGAAGCATCCGTTTTTCGGCTTCACTCGGCACTCTTCCTTCTTTCAATACCTTTGAGTATATCCCCGTAACGACGGCGACATACTCCGCGCGCTTCATTCTTCCCTCGATTTTAAGCGAAGCAACGCCCATCTCGGAGAGCTCGCAGATATAGTCTGCAAGGCAAAGGTCGCGAAGAGAAAGCGGATATGCAACCGTTCCTCTCTCGCCGAGCTTGTACTGCATGCGACACGGCTGGGCACAAAGGCCACGGTTGCCGCTTCGCTGCCCTATTACGGCGCTCATTTCACACTGTCCCGAATAACACATACACAGCGCGCCGTGGACAAACACCTCTATCTCTATCGGGCTTTCCTTGCATATATGCCGAATCTCCTCCCGCGAAAGCTCTCGTGCGAGGACGACTCTCTCAAAGCCGAGCTCTGCCATCTTTCTTACTCCCTCGAGGTTGTGCACCGTCATCTGTGTTGAAGCGTGGATGGGAAGAGAGGGGCAAACCTCGCGGATAAGACGCGCGACGCCAAGGTCTGCGACGATAACGGCGTCCGCTCCCGAACGGTTTATATCGCGGCATATCTTCTCGACCGATGCCATCTCACGGTCGTTTGCAAGAGTGTTGACCGTAACGTAAACCTTGACGCCTCGGGCATGGCAAAATCGGCAAGCCTCATTAAGGTCGCTTGCCGTAAAGTTCTTTGCCAGGCGTCGGGCGTTAAAGTCGCCGTAGCCCAGATATACTGCATCTGCCCCGTTGGCAACCGCGGCACGAAGTGCCTCCGGCGAGCCTGCAGGGGAAAGAATTTCTGCTCGGTTTGACATTTTATCTTCCGCCGAGTCTTGCGATTTCGCGCTTGAGGTCAGCTATTTCAGACTTTGCGCGGCTACCCTCTTCAAGGTAATCACGAAGCTGTGTGCGAAGGTTTTCTGCAGTCTCAAGAGCTTTGTAATACTCATCGGAGATGTTGATTGCAGAGAGAAGCGCTGCCTCGACAATTGAGAAGCTTCCTGCCTTGAGAACCTCTCCGACCTTTGCATCTACGTGAGACGCGACGCGGCGTGTGTATTCCTCGTTCTCGCCGCTGATAAGACGAAGCTCAACTCCTGCGATATTTACATTGATTGCGTTTTTCATATCTTATCCCTCCAAATTGCTTAAATATTTATATGTAATAATTATATCATATTCCTTTCTCCATTGGAACAGTTATTTTATAAAGTTAACAACTTTTTTATCTGTTTCTGTCTTTATTCTGTTGACCTTGATTTGATTTGGATATATAATTTATTTAGGCTTATATATCCGTTAATGGAGTTGATAAAATGTATCATAAACTGAGTATAGAGGAGACGCTTTCCGCCCTCGACGTTAATCCCGAAGACGGCCTTTCTTACGAGGAGGCCGCGTTTCGGCTTGTAAAAGACAACAAGAGCGCGAAAAGTCCGTCGTTTTTCAAGTTTGCCGCGAAGGGTTTTTCACGCCCCAACACCTGGCTTCTTCTTGTTGCCGCGGCGCTTTCGCCGTTTCTTGGCGGAGGGCTTATTTCGGCAGGGCTGATTCTTGCGGTAATCGTTATCTGCACGGTTTTTTCCGCTGAGTGCAAGAGACGTGGGCTCAAGACTATCGAAGGCTCTGTGCGTACATCCGTCACCCACGCGATAGTTCTCAGAAACGGTGCAAAAATGCGAATCCCCTCCGACGAGCTCGTTGTCGGCGACATTGTTTCATTAAAACCCGGTCGCATAGTGCCGGCAGACCTGCGTCTTGTCCGTACCGACTCGCTCGTGATTGACGAAACCGCACTGACCGGTGAGGGAAAGAAGAGAAAGGACGCGGATGTCACCATACCGGGAAACACTCCGCCGGAGCGACGCGAAAACTGCGCTTTTGAAGGTACTGTCGTCGTCGAGGGCAGGGGAGACGGCGTCGTCATCTCGACGGGTATGTCCACCGAGATGAGCAGACTCTCCGTCCCGAACGATACGCCTGCACGCGACCCTGCGCCTACGCTCTCGCGAGTCAAAAAGCTTTCCGACCGGCTCTCTCTTATCGCAAGCCTTGTTTGCATTGCAATATTCATCATCGGTCTTATCTACGGTGAAAAATTTATCGAAAGCGTTGCTCTCTGCATTGCTCTTGCTGTTGCAGCAATCCCCGAGGGAATATACACAGCCTCTCTTACCGCTCTTGCAAAGGGGGCATCACGCCTTACTAAAAACGGCTTCTCACTTCGCACAATCGATGCAGTAGAGGCGCTCGGCGAGGTCTCGGCGTATATTACCGACATTCCGAAGCTCGGCGTTGCCGCGACCTACACAAACGGCAGAATAAAAGCTCCTCACGAGGAAGACACAGTTCCTTTTATCGACGGTCTTCTTCTTTGCGAGCTTGACAATCCTTCTCTTTCTTCCTACGCATCAACTCTCTGCGCGCCCGAAGAGGTCCGCGCCGCTTTCCCGAAAATCGGCGAGCTCTCCGGTGAGGTTTACACTACTCTCCACAGGGCAGGGAAGACAACGCTTTCCTATACCGGCGGTGACCCGTTTGAAATTCTAAGGCGTTCTGAACTTATATGGGAATTCGGCAGCATCCGCTCCCTTACCGACAGCGACCGCAAGGAAATTTCCTCATGCATACGCAATTTCGAAGAGCAAGGCTATTCGACCACTGCCATAGCAATGCGGTCGGGAGACGATGTCCCGTGTGACTCAGACCTCGTTTTCATCGGTATCGCCGCGACAAGCGCAGAATGTGACCGCGCGGAAACTCCTGACACTGCGGCGCTTTCAGAGCTCGGTGTCCGCACGTATCTTCTCACATCGTCCGATGCCGCACGCGCAAGACTTGGCGCAACCACACTTCGCATTCCCGACAAGAACATTCTCTGCGGCAGGGATATTGAGCGCATGAGCGATATTGAGCTCTGCTCAAATCTTTCGGGCACATTCGTTTTTGCAGGCCTTTCACCGAAGGACAAAGCACGCATAGCTCTCGCGCTTCAGAGCCTCGGCAACCGCGTTGCGGTGCTCAGCTCATCACTTTCGGATTCAGTTCTCCTTGAAACCGCCGACGTCTCGCTTACGTCCGCGCGGTCGGAAGATGCCGTCAAGGGCGCGTGCAACGTTATCTACGACGGCGAGGCAAGCGCGGACCGGGCAATCCTTTTCGGAAAAATAACACGCGGCAGTATTTCCCGCGTTATAACATATCTCACGGCTGCAAACCTTGCAGAGCTTCTTTGCGTGGGGCTTTCCGTTCTTTTCGGTTTTGGCTATCCCATGACGCCGTTTGAGATTCTCGCGATAAACCTCATCACCGACATTTTCCCTGCAATGCTCCTCGCGCTTTCTTCGCGCCACTTTATCCGCCGCCGCAAAAATCTGATTTTTGCGCTCGGCGCCATCTTCGGTATTGTCTCAGCAGCGGCAAGTGTTCTCTTCTCCCGGATTCCCGTAATTCAGCCGATAGCGTCACTTGCAACCTGCGCACTCCTCGTCGTTCTCGAGCTTATTCTCGCTTGCCCGACATATTTTTCGGGAGGTAAGATAAATGCCAAGTGAGATAGAACTCAAATATACCCCACCAAAGCTTTTTTCAAAAGAGACGCTCTTTTCGCTCCCTGAAATCGCGCCTTATCTCGGCGAGATAAGGACTCTCACAATGAAGACGGACTATCTCGACACTCCGTTTTCCGACGCGAAGGCGCGCGGAATAACCCTCCGCCGACGATACGAAAACGGAGAAAGCATCCTTTATGCGAAATGCTCGCGACTCCGCTCGGGAGAGCTCTCCATACGCGGAGAGTGGAGCGTTGCGTCAGACGATATCCAAAGCGCGGCAAAGCTTCTTTGTGACGTCGGAGCGCCTACGAATGAGCTTGTTGGGCTTCCTCTTGAAATATGCGGAAAAGTGGCGTTCACAAGATATGAGGCAACTCTCACCCTTCCCGTTTTTTCTGCGTTGCTTTCCTATGACGAGGGCACCTTTGGCGAGAGCTTTCCGTTTTCCGAAATCGAGCTTGAGCTTGTTTCAGGTGATACGGACGAGCTTCTCCGCTTCGGACGCGACCTTGCGCAGAAATACAGCCTCGTTCCCGAGACCTCTTCAAAATACGCACGTGCTCTCCTGCATACAATAAAATAGAACTTTGTCGAATTTCCTTGACAAAGGTCGTAAAGTAAACTATAATAACAAACAGTAAACGACCTTTAAAAACGGTGCCGAGATGCCGACAAGGAAGAGAGTTTCAAGTGTGTCAGTTACGCCTTGCCGAGTCTTCGGTAGGGCGTTTTTTTATGGTCAAAATTAAATATTGGAGGAGTAAGACACTATGAAAATGATTTTCGATGTCGAGTCAAAACCCAAGTTTGGCCAGCTCGTAGTCTTTGCTATTCAGCAGATGCTCGCGATTATGGCCGCAACAATCGCTGTTCCGATGATTGTCGGAAATGGCATGTCCACAGCCGCCGCTATGTTCGGCGCAGGTATCGGTACTATCGTTTACCTTCTCTTTACAAAGTTTAAGAGCCCGGTTTTCCTTGGTTCATCCTTTGCTTTCCTCGGCTCAATGTTTGCGGCATTTGCAGGTGCAACCTCTCTTGCGCTCGGATACCTCGGTATCATCGTCGGCGCAATCATGGCAGGCCTTGTTTATGTTATCATCGCAATCGTTGTTAAGCTCGTTGGCGTTAACTGGATCAATAAGCTTATGCCGCCGGTTGTTATCGGTCCGACAGTTGCTATCATCGGTCTCTCCCTTGCAGGAAACGCTGTTGGCGACCTCATGAAGGGCGATATCGTTTCTGCTGAGGGTGCAATGCTTGCATCTCCCTACGTTGCTCTCATCTGCGGTCTTGTTACTCTCGCAGTTGTTATGCTCTGTTCTACATACGGCAAGAAGATGGCTCGTCTTATTCCGTTCATCATCGGTATCGTTGCAGGTTATGCAGTAGCCGCTATCTTCACGGTTATCGGTAATGTTTGCGCTATCGACGCTTTCAAGATTATCGACTTCTCAGTATTTACAAACTACATGTTCGCTGACGGCGGCGTTTCTCTCAAGACTTTCTTGAGCCTTCCGGAATTCACATTCCTCACAGCTCTCGATGCTGTTGCAGAGCTTGACTTCCAGTACCTTGCAACTCTCTTTGTTGCTTATGTTCCGGTTGCATTCGTTGTTTTTGCTGAGCACGTTGCAGACCATAAGAACCTCTCTTCCATCATCGAGCGCGACCTCCTCAAGGAGCCGGGTCTCCACAGAACCCTCCTCGGCGACGGTATCGGCTCAATGGCAGGCGCATTCTTCGGCGGATGCCCGAACACAACTTACGGCGAAAGCGTCGGTTGCGTTGCTATCACAAAGAACGCATCAGTCAGAACAATCTTCACAGCGGCTATCGGATGCCTCCTTCTCGCATTCATCACGCCTCTTGTTGCATTTGTTGACTCTATCCCGGCTTGCGTAATGGGCGGTGTTTGCATTTCGCTCTACGGCTTCATCGCAGTATCCGGTCTCAAGATGCTCCAGCAGGTTGACCTCAACAAGAACCGCAACCTCTTTACAGCATCTGTTATCCTCATCGCAGGTATCGGCGGTCTCACGCTTACCTTCGGTGCTGTAACTCTTACATCTATCGCAACAGCTCTTATCCTCGGCATTCTCACAAACACAATGCTCTCGAAGGAAAAGAACGACTAATCTGATATAAAACTCAAAGGAGTAGATTCCGTTTGGAATCTACTCCTTTTTCTTTCATAATATCGTTTCCATATACGTCTTCTGTGGCTTCATACCGAGCTTTTCATAGAAGCGTTCTGCCGACGGGTTGCAGCTCCAGACGTTGAGCGTTACGTTGTAGCAACCGTTTTCCTTTGCGAAGGAAAGAGCCGCCTCATACAGCTCACGGCCGATGTGACGGCCTCGGAGGGTTTCGTCAACGCACAAATCGTCTATATAGAGCGTTTTTCTGTCGGCGAGAACAGAGTTGTCGCGGATTTCTTCAAAAATGCAGAAACAATATCCCTGCACCTCGTCTGCCTCGTTGACGGATACGAGAATCGGGCGGCTCTTATCCGCGAGAAGTTCTTTTATCTCCTCCGCGTTGTATTTCTGCCCGATTTTGAAGATATCGGGACGACCGTTGTGATGCACAAGGTCAACCTGACGGAGCAGGTCTAAAATCTTTGTGATGTCCTTTTCTTTTGCAAAACGTATCATTTATTTTCACCTCTTCCCAAAGGCTCCCTTGTGTAAAGGGAGCTGTCAGCAAAGCTGACTGAGGGATTGTTTAACTTCTACAACCCCTCCGAGTCGCTTCGCAACCCACCTCCCCTTGCACAGGGGAGGCTTTCTTTTCGCCAAATTTCGACAATCTTTATATAAAGACTGTATAATCTGGATGCCAACCTTTTTTGTGAATCCTCATACAAAGTCAGGTATAAAAATTATTTAAATTTATTCTTTATGGGGTTTACTAAATTCAAACCTTTTCACAGTAATACCAAAATATTTTTTTAAATCTTGTTCGGTAAGTTTTGTTCCCCAATTATATCTATTCTCACCATTCTCAGTATAAGTTTCATAGTATATAAATTGTGGATATTTGTAATTCAAACTTCTTGCTGACGGCTCACCCATATAATATTGTCCAAAACCGTAAAACACTCTTAATTTTGCCCATTCATTATGTCGTCCATTTTTTATAGCAGATGGTTTGTTCTCTTCGTTAATAATAGTACACTTGTCTTCGTCTCCGCTTTTTAAGTGTTCAGACCATGTCCTCATATTTGGGAACATGCCATCAAACCCTGAAAATTCACATACAACTGTATCTCCTATAATATAATTTTCTTCATTCATTTCAAATTCAACAACAAATGGAAATTCACCATATTCTATTTCAGGATATTTTTGTCCTCCAAAAAGCAAAGAGAATAAATCTATCATGGAAAACAATCTCCCAACCAATATTATAATTGCTATACCAATCACAATACCAATTAATATTCGTTTGAGAGTTTTCATAATATTCTATCTCCTTTCGTCAAAATCCGACATACTTACTATAAAGACTGTATAATCTAGATGCCTAGATAGTTCATATCAAATCCAAGCTAAAAAAATGAAATTTGTTTAATAAACATCTCCATAAAACCACAATGTTGTTTTATATGTAAAGCCCTCATCTATAATTGTTTCGTAATATCCTTTTTCTTTAAGGCATGTTACTATATGTCGGTCTTGAACGAAAGATTTATCCTGATTGCTAATCGGATTCCAAGTTTGCTCATTTGAGTTTCTTAACCAAAAAGAATTATAATAGCTTTCATCATAGAAAATAATAATTTGTGAATCTCCAAAGTTTGGCTCATCAATAACTGCAACTATTTTGCAAAAAGGAAGACAATTAGGTTTATGCTCTATAATTTCAGCGGTTTTATCAATCCAAGCCTTGCAAAAAGCGGTTTTGATTTTTCCACTCGTTTTAGGAGATGAAATAAACTGACTAAACGGAACATGAAAATGTTCATATTTATAATCGGTATTTTGAAAGGGAGATATTTGATTTAGATTGTTGAGCAAAACTCTTAATTTTCGTTTTTGTCCTCTTTGCTTTTTGTATCTCATATATACTCACCTCGTTTACCAAATTCTTATTTGCTATTTCGACAATATTCGACAATCTTTATATGATTTTGTCAAGTTAGAGACAAAAATTTTAGCGGTTTATCGGATCGTGCTCCTATCAAAGGCTTCTCCTTGAGGAGAGGCTCCGCCGCAGGCGGGGGTGAGGTGTAGATTGCGTAGCAATCGTTATTCTTTTCCACCTCATCCGTCAGCTACCGCTGACACCTTCTCGCTGCGGCTCGGTCACGGCTCGGCTCTGACATGAATCCTCCCACCGTCTGCGACGGTCCCCCCTCCTTTAGGCAAGGAGGGCTTTCCCGGACTGTCATTCACTACCTCGCCGACATTCCGCTTCGCTTTACTACCCTCAAGGGGAAGGCTTTTTCTCAACTGTATATATCCTACCACATTTTCCACGGCAAATCAAATGCCCGAGGTTAATCCCTCGGGCATTTGCTCTATTTTTTCTTCAGTTTTTCAAAAAAGCTCTTGCGCTCAGTGTAAGCTTCTTCTCCGACAGCTTTTGCAAACTCATGCAAAATGTCTTTCTGCTTTTTGTTAAGATTCTTCGGTACTTCAATATTTACGCGCACGAGCTGGTCACCGCGGCGCGAGGAGTTGAGCACCGGTACACCCTTGCCGCGAAGGCGGAATACCGTTCCCGTCTGTGTTCCCTCGGGGATAGAGTACTTGACCTTTCCGTCAAGCGTCGGTACCTCAATTTCAGCACCGAGCACCGCCTGAGTGAACGTAATCGGAACTTCACAGTGTATGGTCGTACCGTCGCGCATAAGGATATGATGTGGGCGGATGGAAATCGTAACGAGGACGTCACCTGCAGGGCCGCCGTTTGAGCCGGCATTTCCCTCGCCGCGAAGCGGAATTGTCTGTCCCTCATCAATACCTGCAGGAATCTTTATGGAGAGCTTTTTCGAAACTCTCTCTTTACCCGAGCCGCCGCAGGACTTGCAGGGGTTCTTTATAATCTTACCCGAGCCGCCGCAAGTGGGGCAGACGCCCGAGCTTGAAATTACGCCGAGCGGTGTGCGACGAGTTGTCTTTACCGTTCCCGTGCCGTGGCAGGTGGAGCAGGTTTCTGCACTCGTTCCCGCTTCTGCACCGCTTCCGCCGCACTTGGAGCATTTATCCGTCTTTGTTATGTTGATTTCCTTTGTACAGCCAAACGCCGCCTCTTCAAACGAGAGAACGAGGTTTACGCGAAGGCTTTCGCCGCGAGTCGGAGCATTTCTTCTCGAAGCTCCGCCGCCACCGAAACCGCCGCCGAAGAACGAACCGAAGATGTCGCCGATATCGAAGTCATCAAAACCGAAACCGCCGCCATAGCCACCGCCTGCGCCAAAGTTCGGGTCAACGCCTGCGTGACCGAACTGGTCGTACTTCTGGCGCTTTGAGGAATCGGAGAGGACTTCATAAGCCTCGTTGACTTCTTTAAACTTCTCTTCAGCTTCTTTATTATCTTTATTGAGGTCGGGGTGGTACTTCTTCGCAAGCTTGCGGTAAGCCGACTTGAGCTCGGCATCCGTAGCTGTTTTCGCCACACCCAACACTTCATAGTAATCGCGTTTTTCTGCCATAGAATTTCCTCCCGGGAAATTGAAGTAATAGGTAATAAGTAATAGTGAATAGGTGAGGTGTTTTCGCGAAGCGAAAACCATTCAACTCGATTTTTGCCTTGCAAAAATCACCTTACTTCTTCACTTTTCACTATTACCTCTTCACTAAGAAATTGCCGCACAAGGCGGCAATTTCATTAATCTACCTGTGTGTAGTCTGCATCTACTACATTATCGTCAGCTGCGCCTGCTGCACCTGCATCTCCTGCTGCCGCCTGAGCTGCCTGTGCCTGCTGATAGAGCTTCTCGGAAATCTCGTAGAACTTCTTTGTGAGGGCCTCTGTCTGTGCCTTGATAGCCTCTGTATCTGTTCCCTTGAGCGTTTCTTTAAGCTTATCAACCTCAGCCTGAACGCCTGCCTTCTCGTCCTCAGTAATCTTGTCGCCGAGCTCGCCGAGAGTCTTCTCTGTCTGGTAAACCATCTGGTCTGCAGAGTTTCTTACGTCAACTTCTTCGCGACGCTTCTTGTCTTCCTCAGCAAACTGCTCTGCTTCCTTGACAGCCTTGTCGATATCGTCCTTTGAGAGGTTTGAAGAAGATGTGATTGTAATCTTCTGCTCCTTGCCTGTTCCGAGGTCCTTTGCCTTTACGTTAACGATACCGTCAGCGTCGATGTCAAACGAAACCTCAATCTGCGGAATGCCGCGCGGAGCCGGAGCAATGCCGTCGAGGTGGAAGCGACCGAGTGTCTTGTTGTATGCAGCCATCTCGCGCTCGCCCTGAAGAACGTGAACTTCAACGGAAGTCTGGTTGTCAGCAGCAGTGGAGAATACCTGGCTCTTGTTTGTCGGGATAGTTGTGTTGCGCTCGATGAGCTTTGTGAATACGCCGCCCATTGTCTCGATACCGAGAGAAAGCGGAGTAACGTCGAGAAGGAGAATGTCCTTAACGTCGCCGGCGAGGACACCGCCCTGGATAGCTGCGCCCATTGCAACGCACTCGTCAGGGTTGATTCCCTTGAACGGCTCTTTACCTGTGTAGTTCTTAACTGCATCGGAAACCGCCGGGATACGTGTTGAGCCGCCGACGAGGAGAACCTTTGAAAGGTCAGCCGGTGTGAGGCCTGCGTCTGACATTGCCTGACGGACAGGAACCATTGTGCTGTCAACGAGGTCGGATGTGAGCTCGTTGAACTTTGCACGTGTAAGTGTAAGCTCAAGGTGCTTCGGACCCGTTGCATCAGCTGTGATATACGGGAGAGAGATATTTGTGCTGGGGACGCCCGAAAGCTCAATCTTTGCCTTTTCAGCAGCCTCGCGGATTCTCTGCATAGCCATCTTGTCGTTTGTGATGTCAACGCCGTTTTCCTTCTTGAACTCATCAACAATCCACTTTGCAACGCGGTTGTCGAAGTCGTCACCGCCAAGGCGGTTGTTACCTGCAGTTGCGAGAACCTCTACAACACCGTCACCGATTTCGAGGATGGATACGTCGAATGTACCGCCGCCGAGGTCATAAATCATAATCTTCTGGTCTGATTCCTTATCGAGGCCGTAAGCAAGAGCTGCAGCTGTCGGCTCGTTTACGATACGGAGAACTTCAAGACCAGCAATCTTGCCTGCGTCCTTTGTTGCCTGACGCTGGCTGTCTGTAAAGTATGCAGGAACTGTGATAACAGCCTGTGTAACCTTCTGTCCGAGGAAAGCCTCAGCGTCCGTCTTGAGCTTTGTGAGAACCATTGCGGAAATCTCCTGCGGAGAGTAGGGCTTGCCGTCGATAGTTACCTTATAGTCAGAGCCCATCTCACGCTTGATTGAAGAGATTGTGCGGTCGGGGTTTGTAACAGCCTGACGCTTTGCAACCTGACCTACAAGTCTCTCGCCGTCCTTTGAGAAAGCAACGACTGACGGAGTAGTTCTTGCACCCTCTGCGTTAACGAGAACGGTCGCCTCGCCGCCTTCCATAACTGCAACGCATGAGTTTGTTGTACCTAAGTCAATACCAATAATCTTTGCCATAATTTGTTACCTCCATATGAGTAATTTATGTTATATTTTTTTTATTTATATAAATGCCCTTCGGACATTTCTTACTGCTGTCTGACTTCGGCTCAGTTAGCTACTTTAACCATTGCAGCTCTCAAAACCTTGTCGCCGAGTCTGTAGCCCTTACTGAAAACCTCAGCAATAACATTTTCGGCCTTTTCCGGGTCGTCGATATGCATAACGCCGTTGTGGAAATTAGGATCGAACTCCTCACCCTCTTCACCGAAAGCTTCAACACCGAGCTTTTTAAAGGTATCCATAAGATTTGTGTAGATTATTTCAACACCCTTTTTATAGCTTTCGAAATCTGAGTCGGTTACACTCAGTGCCCTTTCGAAATTATCAACAACACCGAGAAGCTCTGTCATACACACTGCCTTTGCATCGGCATAAATGCCTTCCTTTTCTTTTATAGAGCGTTTTCTGTAGTTGTCATACTCTGCAAGAGTTCTGATATGTGCTTCCTTTGAAGCAGCAAGCTCCTTTTCAAGAGAAGATATCTTTTCCCCGATTTCATCGATAGC